>JBDSVW010000051.1:0-3066 GCA_039927015.1 Gemmatimonadaceae bacterium
GCGTTAGGCGTGAAGGAGAGCAACATGGTGCTCGACCTCATCCGCCGGGTGCGCGCGCGCGGGCTCTCTGTCGTGCTCATTTCGCACAACATGCCGCACGTCTTCGAGCTCGCCGACCGGATTCACGTGGCGCGGCTCGGCAAGCGCGTCGCCGTGCTGGACCCCCGCGCGATCTCCATGCACGATGCAGTTGCCGTCATGACGGGGGCCCGGAGTGCCGCGGAGCTATCCCCCGAACAGCGGGGGTAAATCGTACCATTCCCCGTCGGGCCGGGGCGTCTACATTACCAATCGCACTCCTCTCCGGCTCCCCCATGGACATCCTGTTCGGGTACCTGCGGCAGTACTGGAAGCTGGTCCTGCTGGCGCTCCTGCTGGCCGCGACCAACCAGATCTTCTCCCTGCTCGATCCGCTGATCTTCCGGCACGTGATCGACAGCTACGCCACGCGCCACGCGGACTACTCGCAACGCGAGTTCTTCCGCGGCGTCGGACTGCTGCTCCTGGCGGCCGTTGGGGTGGCGTTCGTCTCGCGCGTGGCGAAGAATTTCCAGGACTACTGCGTCAATGTGATCGTGCAGCGTCTTGGCGCGCAGATGTACTCCGACGGCATCCGCCACTCGCTGGGGCTGCCCTATTCGGTGTTCGAGGACCAGCGCAGCGGGGAGACGCTGGGCAAGCTGCAGAAGGCGCGCGCCGACACCGAGCGCTTCGTGACGGCCGCCATCAACGTCGTCTTCACCACCGTGGTTGGCGTGATCTTCGTGATGGTGTACGCGTGGAAGGTGCACTGGGCCATCGCCCCCGCGTTCTTCCTCACCGTTCCGCTGCTCGGCGTGTTGAGCTCCGTGCTCAGCAAGCGCATCAAGATCATACAGAAGGTCATCGTGGCGGAGACGACGGCGCTGGCGGGGAGCACCACCGAATCGCTGCGCAACATCGAGCTGGTCAAGAGCCTTGGGCTCGCCGACCAGGAGGTGCGGCGCCTCAACGGCACCACGCAGAAGATCCTCAAGCTGGAGCTGAAGAAAGTGCGCTACCTGCGCTCGCTCAGCTTCATCCAGGGCACCGCGGTCAACTTCCTGCGTACCTGCATCCTGTTCCTCATGCTGTACCTCATTTTCATCCAGCAGATCACGGTCGGCCAGTTCTTCTCCCTGCTCATCTACTCCTTCTTCATTTTCGGGCCGCTGCAGGAGCTGGGCAACGTCATCAACATCTACCGTGAGACGGAGGCGTCGATGGCGAACTTCTCGGACGTGATGGGCATGGCGCTCGACCCGAAGCCTGCAAACCCCGTGGCGATCGAGATGCTCGACTCCCTCGAGTTCGATGCCGTGACCTTCAAGCACCAGTCGGCCAGCACGCCGGCGCTGGTGGACATCTCGTTCCGCGTGAATCGCGGCGACACTATTGCTTTCGTGGGCCCGTCCGGGTCGGGCAAGACCACGCTGGTGAAACTCCTGGTCGGACTCTACACACCCCTTGCCGGCCGCATCCTCTACAACGGATTCCCGTCCACCCGCATCGATCTCGACCGCTTCCGCGAGCGCATGGGGCTGGTGACGCAGGATTCGCAGCTCTTCTCCGGGTCAATTCGCGAGAACCTGCTCTTCGTGCGGCCGGGAGCGACAGACGAGGAGTGCATTGACGTCCTGCGGCGCGCGGCCGCCCTCAACCTGCTCGAGCGTGCCGACCACGGGCTGGACACCGTGATTGGAGAGGGGGGCGTGAAGGTATCCGGGGGCGAGAAGCAGCGCCTGTCCATAGCGCGTGCGCTGCTGCGACGTCCGCACCTCCTGGTCTTCGATGAAGCCACCTCGGCACTCGACTCGCTCACCGAGGAGGAAATCAGCCACACCGTGCGCGAGGTCTCGGAGCAGCAGGATGCGGTCACGATCCTCATCGCGCATCGCCTGTCGACCGTGATGCATGCGGACCGCATCTTCGTGCTGGAACGCGGGAAGATTGCCGAAGCGGGTCGGCACAGCGAGCTGCTGGACGAGCGTGGCTTGTACTACGCCATGTGGCGCCAGCAGGTGGGGGAGCAGCGGGAGGTGGGCGGTCGCACCGCGGGTGCGATGCTCGCCGCCAGGTAGTCTGCGGCGACGGGACTCAGCGAGCGGGGCCGGTCTCCACGGGAACGTCCGTGCGTCCTCCCCACTCCGTCCAGCTGCCGTCGAACACCGCGTTGTCCGACATTCCGATCGTGTCGAGTGCGAGCAGCACGGCGCACGCCGTCACCCCCGACCCGCAGCTGGCCACCACCGGGCGCGTGACATCGATGCCGGCGGCCGCCACGAGCTCGCGCAATTCCGCGATCGGACGCAGCGTGCCGTCGTCGCGCACCAGCCGGGCGTAGTGGAGATTGCGGCTGCCGGGAATGTGCCCGCCGCGAATACCGGCGCGGGGCTCGGGTTCGGTGGCCTCGAATCGACCGGGACTGCGCGCGTCCACCACCTGCACCGATGTGTCACCCAGCCTTTCGCGCACCGCGTCGAGATCCCGCACGCGCGCCTGCTCGAGCCGGGCGTGGAACACCGCGGGCTCTGTCGTTGGGTCGCCGGACTCCACCGGATGCCCATCCATCGTCCAGCGGCGAAGTCCACCGTCCAGCACGGACACCCGCTCGTGGCCGTACGTGCGCAGCATCCACCAGAGGCGCGGGGCGCTGAAGTTCTGGCCAGACGCGTCGTAGACCACCACAGCGTCGTCACTGCCGATGCCCAACGCCCCGATGCGCTCGGCAAAGACCTGTGGCGCAAGCAACGTGTGGGGCAGCGCTGAATGTTCGTCGCTCAGCCGGTCGATGTCGCCGAAAACCGCGCCGGGTATGTGCGCCGCCACGAATTCGGCATGCGCGTCGCGGCCGGCGGTCGGGAGATACAGGCTGGCGTCCACGACCTTGAGGTCCGGCGTGCCCAAGTGCTCCGACAGCCAGTCCGTGCTGACCGTCGGGGTCGGAAAGCCATGCAGCGACGCGTTCATGAAAAGAAAGCCCTAACGTTTGGGGACGGCGAGTTGGGCCAGCGCTGCCTCGAACTGCCGCCGCACCTCAGGATCCAC
>JBDSVW010000052.1:0-3552 GCA_039927015.1 Gemmatimonadaceae bacterium
CCCAGCACCCCGCGCGCTTCGGGCGCGTGGTGGATCGGGCCCACCGCCGTGATCGCCGTCGCGGCCGTCATCGCCACCGCGGGTACGATGTTACTGGGGCAGACGTCGCTGGCCGAGCGCCTTCGCACGCCGCCGGCGCGCGCGGCCGCCGCGCGCCGCACGCAGGCGGATGCGCCACCGCCAGCCGCAACTCCTCCGGCGGCGGGCGGGCGCGCGAACGCTGCGGATCGCCCGGGACGGGCGGCACGACCGAACGCCTCTGGCCGCGCATCGTTGCGCACGCGGGCCAAGCGGACGCTGGTGGGCATCGGCAAGTTTTTCGGCATCCCCTTCGTCGCCACCCTCGGCGTGCTCCTGCTCGTCCGCCTCGCCCGTCGCGGCCCAGCGCCGAGCGAGCGCGAGGTGTTGGAGGAGCAGGTCGGCTAGGGCAGCATGAGGGGCTGCGTCAGGGCAGCATCACGGGCTGCATCCATGCGCGCCATCCGTTGGACTCCAGCACCACCGCGCGCACATATCCCTCGTTGCCCTTGATGTCGTAGACCGCCGTGGCCCCTGCCACCTCGGCCAACACGCGCCCGTCTTTACCGATGAAGCGGGTTGTGTAACGGCTGGACAGGGCGGCCTTGATGGTCACGGCGTATCGCGTGGTGCTACGCTGCACGTCCGCGAGTTCCACGCCGGTGGAGGCATAGAAGTCGCCGCGTTCGAGCGCGTCCACGATGTCGCGCGGGTTGAGCCGGGCGGCGCGGACCTGCACCCACCCGCGGCCCGGGCCCGCGACCGTGGGATCGCCGGGACTCTTGAACGTATGAGCGTCGTCGGTGGCCAGGCCGTAGAGCAGCTTGCCCGACGAGAGAATCATATCCCACATCTCTTCCAGCCCCGGCATTCCGCCGCCCCCCTGATTGTTCACCAGCGGATGCCCGTTCCAGATCTCGAACAGGCGGTCGTTCTTCACCTTCATGATGTCGGCCGCGCTCACCGCCCATCCGAAATTCGGATGATTGAGGTGCGGGGCACCGCGCGCTGCGCGAATCGCGTCCACGTCGCGCTGCATCGCCTCCGCAATCGTCGCCCCGCCCTGTGGCATCACCAGGCGATCGACCAGCAGGCCATTCATGTGCAACGGCTTGCCGTTCACCCGATCGGTAATCTCCTCCCCGGGCAGCAAGAGAAATTGCTCGTCGGCGCCGAACAGCGCGTTGAGGCCCTCGACGCCCGTCAGGAAGTTGTGGTCGCTCAGGACCAGAAAGTGGTACCCGTGCTCGCGGTACCAGCGCGCCACGTCGTCGGGCGAGGAATCGCCATCGGAGTTGAGCGTGTGCGCGTGGGTATTGCCCTTGTACCAGTGGAGCGTGGGCGCGGTCGTGCCCTGTGCGATGGAGCTCGTGGCGAACAGGAAGGTGGCGACAGCCACGCGGGAGAGCAGCGAAACGAAGCGCATCGAGGCCACGGGAAGGAGTCCGCCAGCGGAATCAGCCGATGAAGCGAGCCGGCCGCGGGTGTCGCACGGAAATTGGGGGGTTCCTGACGTTCACGTCGACGCCCACCGGCCCCGCATCCGGTGCACCAGCGCGTACACCACGAGGGCGACGAACGCACCCAGCAGCGCGCCCACCGCCATCCTGCCGAGCACGATGGTCGAGCGGGCGACGCTCTTCATCATGCCCTGCCGCTCGGCGTTCCACAACGCCACCGCCATCGCCCACGCGCCTAACGCCAGCCAGGTGCGCTGCCGCCACGGCTCGCGAATGGCCGCCGGCCATGCGCCGTGCCGACGCAGGGTGCGCCACAGCCAGGCGCCGACCACCACGCCGCCGATCACCGTGCTCACATGCTGCAGCAGATCGTACCACGGCACGTCCACGCCGGCGATGGTGATGGCCGTTGTGTGCAATCCGGGCAGTACCGTGGGTCCCCACGAGTCGCGGTGGGTAAACGCATCCCAGAAGACGTGCGTCGCGCTGCCGGCAAGCAGTGCCAGCGCACTTCGCATCCACCACGTCGATGGGCGGGGGGCATGGTCGTCGCCCGGCGGCAGGGCGAACAGCTGCCGCACCGGTTCGCGCAGGAGAAACTCCCACAGGATCAAGGTGAGCAATCCCGCCGGCAGGCAGAAGAGAAAGAGACCGCGCGTGGAGTGACTCAGCAGCGCGATCGGCTCGAGGCGCAGCAGGTACTCGACGTCTGGCATCAGGGTGCCGATCACGAACGCTTCGAGCGGCAGTCGGTCGTGCCTGACGATGGCGCGGAAGGGCGCGGCAGCGGCGGGATGCGAGAGCGTGAATGGCATGCGCGATGCGCTAGCTGGCCGAGTCGATGGCCGGCAGCGAAATGAATTCCGGGTGCTTGCACCGGCGTCCGTGGCCAGTGGACGTGCCTCGCGCGCGTCGCGCGACCCACGGCAGCAGGTGTTCGCGTCCCCACGCCATGTCCTCGACCAGGCGCTCGAGGAACGGCGATTCGTATTCGGCGGCCAGTGGATCGGCCCACGAGCGGTCGCTGCCCGGCAGCTCGAGCGCGTGTGCGAGCGCGGCGGCGATGCGTTCGTGCCCATGCGAATTGGCGTGCAGGCGATCCCGGCTCCAGAGGCGAGGATCGGACGCCACGTCGTAGCTCGCCACATCCACCAAAACCGCCCCGGACTCGCGCGATACGGCCCGCAGCGCGTCGTTGAGTGCCCGCACCCGCACCGCGAGCAGCCGGCCAGCCGGGATCACGCGCGAAAGATCCGGGAGCGTGAACGTGAGCACGGTGGCGCCTCCCTGCAGCAAGGCGTGCTGCATGGCGCCAATCTCGGCACCCACCCCCTCCGCGTCGAAACGGGGACGCAGGACGTCGTTCGTTCCGGCCACCACCGTCGCGAGGTCCGGCGCCAGCGCGACCGCCCGCTCGAGCTGCTCGGCGCGGATCTCGAAGGCGCGACGTCCGCGCACGGCGAGGTTCGCGTAGCGCAGGCGCCCCTGCTGCGCCGCGATAATCTCCGCCAACCGGTTGGCCCAGCCGCGATAGCCCCCCGTTCCGTCGGGGTCGTCGAGTCCTTCGGTGGTGCTGTCACCCAGGGCAACAAAACGTTCAAAAACTCGGGCCATGTCCTCGGAGCGCGTGGTGAGACGGCGATACGGCAAGCTAGTCGCCGTGCTCCCGCTGTGACGGACCGCCGTCGCACGGCGCCCGCCACCGGCGTGCTATCTCCGGATCTCCGCGGCGTCCCTGTTGCGAACCGAAATCGGCTCAGCGGCGCCGGCGCCGATGGCGCGACCGTCACGCTCCTCCGTGAACACCCGCGTCATGAAGCGCTGACTCTCCCCCACGCGCTCCACCTCCACCGCGATGGCGTCCATCCCCTGCTCGAGACGCGTGAATCGCTCGTCAAGCTCGTGCGAAACGTCGGCCGTGGCCGGTCCCCGCGAACTCCGTCGCCAGATGCGACGCGCAAAGGCCACCGAAATGGGAAGGAGCACAACAACGAGGAAGATGGCGCCGAGGACGAACGCCGCCTGAGGGGCGTCGTTCTGCATGAAGTTGGGCTCCAGCTGGACCGCGCCGGGA
>JBDSVW010000053.1:0-3716 GCA_039927015.1 Gemmatimonadaceae bacterium
CCGCACCGACCCCATCATCGCGACGCCGGCGGCCGAGGATCCGCCGAGCCCCGCGCCGAGGGGAAAGTCGTTGGTGATCGAGGCGTGAACGTCGGGCAGTGCCGATAGCCGCAACGCCGCATCCGCCAGCGCGTGCTCGCCGCCCCTCGCCGCGGCGCGGAGCGCGGCATCCGCCGGTTCGAGGCGCACCGTTGCGTGTCGCGCGATCGCGAGATTGCAGACGAAGCCCCCCTGCTCGTGCGAGTAGGGCGGCACGTCAGTCCAGCCGCCGCCGAAGTCCAGGCGGGTGGGGGCGCGGGCAACGATCGCGGGCATGAGCGGAAAAAAACACACGGCGCAACGTCTCGCGACGCCCCGCCGTGTTCCTGACGATCCTGCCCCGCCGTGCTACTTCTTCTTGATGACGGTCGCCTTCTTGGCCGGCGCCTTCGTGGCCGCCTTGGCCGTGGTCTTGGGCGCGCTCTTGGTCGCGGCGCTCTGGGTCGCGGCGCTCTTGGCAGGGGCCTTGGCTGCCTTGGCGGGCGGGGGGCGTTTCGCGGCCGCCCCAGCCGGCGCCTTGGACGCCTTGACCGGCTCGGCCTTGTCGGTCGACACCACCTTGGTGACCTTCGGAGGCGCCGGCGTGTGTTCGACGGGCATCGCCGGCGCCGTCACGAGCGCAGACGGCGACACCGAGACGGGCGCCGCCGTAAGCGACGGACCTTTCTTCGGCGCGGGTTCCGTCTTGGCGGCTTCGGCCTTGGGCGGGGCCTTGGGCAACTGCGCGTGGGCTGCCTCGACCTCCCGCATGAGCTTGTCCGCCTCTTCCTGGGTCATCTGGCCGCGCCTGACCATGTACTGCACGAGATCGCGGGCGCTTTCGATGGCAAAGGCGGTGAGCCCAGCCGCGGCGCCGATCACCTCACGCATGGTCCCGGCCATCTTGCTGCCGGCCTCCATGGAAATTTCGTGTGCCTTGGCCGCCATTTCGGCCATGGTATCGCGCACATCCTGGCCGCGGTGACCCGGACCGCGCCTGGGAGGCGTGGGGGCGGCTGCGGGAGCGGGGGCGGGGGCGGATTCCTCGCTCTCGGGGCTATTTTCGCTGGACGCTACGTTGTCGGACATGAAGCGTGTGCTCCGGCCACGCGTGGTCGGGTCGCTGAGGCGTCCCGAGAACAGTCTGAGTCACAAGCCGGGCGGTCGAAACGCGTCGCGTCGGCGGACTGGGGCAATGCGGCGGTAAGTATATGATTTTTAGTAGCCTACGCAAGGCGCGATCAAGCGAAATCGCACCCCGTTTTTTACGAATCCTCACTGTGAAGTTCCACGTTTGTAGCGCCATCAATGGGTCACCATGACGACGTTAATGCTACACGGCATCCGCATTCTCGACCTTAGCAGAGTCCTCGCGGCTCCGGCGTGCTCCATGACGCTCGGCGACCTCGGGGCCGACGTCATCAAAGTCGAACGACCGGGCACAGGCGACGAAACCCGCGCGTGGGGACCGCCTTTCGATGAGCGGGGCGAGGCGGCCTACTATCTGGCCATCAATCGCAACAAGCTGGGCATTGCCCTCGACCTCGATTCCGCTCCCGACCGGGACGTGCTCGAGACGCTGATCCGTGAGGCCGACGTCGTGCTGGACAACTACAAGCCGGGCACGCTCGAACGGCGCGGGCTCGACCCCCACCGCTTCCTCACCGGGCGTCCCGCACTCATTTGGTGCACGATCTCCGGTTTCGGTCCCGTCTCCAACCGCCCTGGGTATGACTTCGTCGTGCAGGCGGAGTCGGGGTGGATGTCCATCACGGGCGAGACCGGCGGAGAGCCCATGAAGGCGGGGATCGCCCTCGCCGACGTCACCGCTGGCAAGGACGCCACGATCGCCATTCTTGGTGCCCTGGTCGAACGGGAACGTGCGACGGGACCTATTCCCGCCGAGCGTCGGCGGCTCCACATCTCCCTCGTCCACAGCGCGACGGCCGCGCTGGTGAACGTGGCCCAGAACGCGCTGGTCTCGGGCGAGGAACCGCGCCGGTGGGGCAACGCGCACCCGAATCTGGTCCCCTACCAGCTCTTCCGGGCGGCCGACCGTCACGTCGTGATTGCGGTGGGCAACGACACGCAATGGAAGGCGTGCTGCGCAGCGCTCTCGCTGGATGGTCTCGCCGACGATCCGCGGCTGCGCACGAATGCCGGCCGACTCGCCGAGCGTGAGCGAGTGGTGTCGGCCATTCGGTCGCGCGTCCTGGAGCGCCCGGCGGATTTCTGGGTGAAGGCACTGGATCGGCACGGGGTGCCCGGTGGCGTGGTCCGATCGGTGTCGGAGGCCTTGCGAGACGTCGACTGCTCGGCGCGCACGGGCGTTGCCCCGGCCGTTCCGGGCAGTGTCCGGCTGCCGCCGCCGCGGCTGGACGAGCATGGTCCCCTGATACGGCGCGCCGGATGGCAGGCTTTTGACGCGGTGCGGGCCGCGGCGACGCCCAGAACCTAACGGCGAGAGGGGGACGGGCCGGGGGGCGAGAGTATCGGCGCGAGTCGCCCGAAGTTGACCGCCAATGTTACCAACTTCGAGGTATCTCGTCTTCTTCACGTGACAGGACCTGCACACACCGTTGTCCCGCGGGCGGGACTATCGAGGGAGCGTAAAACCGCTTATGCTAGCACCGTGAAAACGACGGTGCCTACCTCCTCCATAGATCAGCTCGAGGCCGACCAGGAGATCATCTCAAAGGTTTTGGCGGGTGACCGCAATGCCTTTGGTGTGTTGATCCAACGTTACAGTGATCCGCTCTTTCGTCATGCGCTTGGCATGACGGGGAGTCCGGACGTTGCGGAAGACATCCTCCAGATGTCCTTCATCAAAGCGTACCACCATCTCGCTGAGGTGCGTGGGCGGTTCGATGCCTGGGTTTTCCGTATCGTCGCCAACGGGTGCAAGGACTGGCTGAAGAACATTCGGCGGACCCACCTGAGCTACGAGGAAGATGATCAACCGACCTCGTACGCGTCGCCCGAAGAAGAACTGGATCGCACGGAGCTTCGTGATGACCTCGACTCATCGCTGGCGCAATTACCGCCATCGCTGCGAGAGGCCTTCATCATGAAACACGTGGAAGGACGGTCGTACGAAGAGATGGCTGATCTGCTTGGAACAACGGTTGGGGCACTGAAGATGCGCGTCCATCGCGCACGAGAGGCGCTCCAGGCTCTTTTGGAGGAGAAATACGCCTAATGGACAACTTTCACGAGCCCGAAGGCCGGACTGAGCGCGAACGTCCGCTCCGTCCCGCCGATGAACTCGGTCCGGTGAGCGATCGCGAGGTGCCGCTGGCACCGATCACGACGCCGGATGTCATCAATCGCTGGCTCGACGGGGAATTGCCCGAGCCCACGGGACTGCGTGGCGACGCCGCGCGCTCGGTGGAGTTCTGGCGCCGCCTCGGCGAGGAGACGGACAAGCGTCGTCGCATGATGACGCCGGCGCACCTGCCGGAGCGCATCATGGCCGCGCTGCCGCCTGTCGCGGTCACGAGGGATGCGGTGATGCCGTGGTACAAGCGCGACTTGCGCCTCTCGACCACCACCGCGATGGCGGTGGGCGCCGCGATCTTCACGCTTGGCTGGATCGTTGCGCGCGCACTCATGGCGCGCTAGCACAAGGGAGAGCGTCCCCTCTCTCTGACGGTTCGCCATGGTGGCGCACCGAGGGGTATGAAGAAGGCCGGCCTGCG
>JBDSVW010000054.1:0-31420 GCA_039927015.1 Gemmatimonadaceae bacterium
GAAGTCGGCGCGGTCGATGCCCCGCGCCGATGTGACGAGCGGATCGAGTGGCTCGAGCACACCGAGCGCGATGGGCAGGTCGAAGGCCGTGCCATCCTTGCGCTGGTCCGCCGGGGCGAGATTGATCGTGTAGCGCCGGGGCGGCAGGAGAAAGCCCGCGTTCACGAGTGCCGCGGCGACGCGCTGCTTCGCTTCGCGCACGGCGCTCGCGGCGAGGCCTACGATGGTCCACTGGGGAAGTCCCTTGGCCGCGTCGACCTCTACGAGCACGTCGTAGGCGTCGATTCCCAACACAGCGACGGAACGGATGGCTGCGAGCATGCGCAGAGAATGGCGCTTGGAGCCGTTGCGCCCCGCATCATAAGGATGCGGGCTACGCCATTCCGACGCCGCCGCGTCGGCGGCGCTCCCGGCGCTTCGCCGGGCCTTCGAAGGACCTTCGCCGGGCCTTCTACGGGCCTTCTACGAGGCGAAGAGCGCCGGCAGGTCGCGCACGAGAGTCCAGGCGCCCATCGCGGCCATGGCCATTGCCACCAGCCAGCCCCCCACCAGCAGTAGCGGTGGGTGACGATAGTTGCCGACGATCGCCGGGCGCCGGGTGGCCAGCAACATTGCCGCGAGCGCGAGGGGAAGGATGAATCCGTTCAGTGACCCGACCAGGATGAGCGTCTTGACCGGTCGGCCTAACCAAAGAAAGATGAGCGTGGAGACAATGATGAAAGCGATGATTGCGGTGGACGGCCGCCGGTCGATCCAGGCGCTGGCGGAGCGGAGAAAGCTCACCGAGGTGTATGCGGCGCCGACCACGGAACTCACCGCCGCCGCCCACATCACCACGCCGAAGAGGCGGTAACCGACCTCGCCCGTCGCCAGGCGAAAGACCGACGCGGGGGGATTCGCGGGATCGAGCGCCTGTCCCTGCGACACCACGCCCAGCGCCGCGAGGAAAAGAATGATGCGCATGAGCGACGCGATGCCGATGGCCTGCGTGGCGGACCAGGTGACTTGCCGCATGGCGCCCGGCCCGCGCACGCCCGCGTCCAGCAGGCGATGCGCACCGGCAAAGGTGATGTAGCCTCCGACGGTGCCTCCCACGAGCGTCACGATCGAGAAGATATCGATGCGTTTCGGAAGGAAGGAGCGCTCGACAGCCAGCGCGACGGGCGGGCCCGAGGAAATCGCCACGTACAGCGTGAGCGCCACCATCACGAAGCCCAGCAACTGCGCGAAGCGGTCCATGGCACGCCCCGCTTCTTTCACGAGGAAGAGCGCGACGGCGAGGGTGGCGCTGAGGGCAGCGCCGGTAGTGGCGGGGATGCCCAGCATCACGTTGAGGCCCAGTCCCGCGCCTGCCACATTGCCGACGTTGAACGCCAGCCCACCGAGCGCCACGAGCGCGGCGAGCAAGGTGCCGAGCCCCGGCATGACGGCGTTGGCGACGTCCTGGGCGCGGCGATCACTCGCCGCAATGACGCGCCACGTGGTGAGCTGGGCGCCGAGGTCGAACAGGATGCTCACGAGGATGGCGAAGCCGAAACTGGCACCCAGCCGTTCCGTGAACACCGCGGTCTGCGTGAGGAAACCGGGACCGATGGCCGACGTGGCCATGAGGAAGGCGGCGCCGAGGATAGCGCTACGCGTTCCCGGCGAGAGGGCGGGCGAGGACGGTGGGGAGGAAACGGGGGCACTCATGGGCGGCCAAGATACGCGCGCCGCCCGCTTCCGCCACGGGACCAGCGCGCCAGCTGTCGCCCATTCAGCATGGTCCGGGAAGATCCCGCGTGGCGACGAATCACGTTTGGCGTTATATAAGCCGCGTCTAACAATCCGGAATAGAGCGAAGCCTCTCCGACCCGGCACAGTACGACATGGCTCTCACTTCGATCACGGAGCTGCGTGCAGCAGCACCCCAGGCACTCGTGACGTGGACGTTTCTCACCAATCACGCGCATGTACTGCTGTCCATCGCCCGCGACCCGGCTGTGCGCCTGCGTGAGATAGCGTTCCAGGTGGGCATCACCGAGCGCGCGGTGCAGAAGATCATCGCAGAGCTCGAACGCTCGGGGTTCCTGACGAAGATTCGTCAGGGTCGCCGGAACCGCTACAGCGTGAACGCCAACCTCCCGCTGCGACATCCCCTTGAAGCACACCGTTCCGTGGCCGCGCTCCTGCATCTCATCCTGGGAAGCGACGCGTTCTCCGCCTCGGCTACCGCCGCAATCGCCGAGGTGTCGGTCCACACCCTTGTCCCTGGTCCCATCGCTGCGGTGGGGTGAGCGCGGTTCGCCCGACGGTGCGCGCGGCCGCGGACTACAGCGCGCCGCGGGATCGCACCGGAACCTTGATCGCGTCGCGCTCCGATTCCGGATCGGGAGTGAAGTCTTCGCCGGGATTGATGAACCGGTCGGTCTCGATGCCATGCTGCCGGTCGTGCAATTCCCGGTACCGGCCGCCTAACGCCATCAGTTCCGGGTGACTGCCGCGCTCCACGATGCGTCCTTCCTCGATCACGAGGATCTGGTCCGCACTCTCGATGGTGGAAAGGCGGTGGGCGATGACGAAGGTCGTGCGTCCCGCGCGCAACCGGCGCAGACCGTCTCGAATCAGCGCCTCGCTCTCGCTGTCGAGTGACGAGGTGGCCTCGTCGAGAATGAGAATGCGCGGGTCCGCCAGGATGGCGCGGGCGATCGCAACGCGCTGGCGCTGGCCGCCCGAGAGCTTCACGCCCCGCTCGCCAACCACGGTCAGGTACTTCTGCTCCCAGGTCTCGACGAACTCGTCGACGTGCGCGATGCGCGCCACGGCGCGCACCTCCTCGTCGGTGGCGTCGGGCCGCGCGAAGGCGATGTTGTCGCGAATCGAGCCGTCAAACAGGAAGTTGTCCTGCATTACGACGCCGAGGTGGCGGCGGTATTCGTGCATCCGCAGTTCATCGAGATCGCTTCCGTCCACCATGATCTGTCCCGACTTCACGCGGCTGAACGCCATCACGAGCCCGATGAGAGTGCTCTTCCCCGCACCGCTCGAGCCCACCAGCGCAGTCGTCGAACCCGCGGGCGAGCGGAACGAGATGTCCTTCAGCACGGGCACGTTGTCGACGTACTCGAAGGCAACGTTGCGAAACTCGATCTCACCCCGGACGTCGGGCACCGGCTTCTTGGACGCGTCGAGCGCATCCTCCGTGGCCAGGTCCTGGATTTCCCGGATGCGGTCGAGGCCCGCGAACGCCTCGGAGATCTGGGTGCCGATGGAGGCGATCTGCACCAGCGGCGCGGCCACGAGTCCGATGAAGAAGATGTAGCGTACGAAGTCGCCCAGCGTCATGCTGCCGGCGATGATCGCGCGCCCGCCCATGATGGTCAGGAGCACTCCAATCACGCCGATGATGGCGGTGGTCGCGGCCCCCACCGCGGAAGTCCCCGTGATCGTCGAGCGCACGTTGTTGAAGAGGCGCTCGACTCCAGCGGCGAAGACGCGCTCCTCGCGCTCCTCCGCCGTGTAGACCTTCACGATGCGCACGCCGCCCACCGTTTCCGCCAGGCGTCCCGTCACCTCGGCGTTGATCACGCTGCGCTCGCGAAAGATTGGACGCAGCCGCTTGAAGGCAATCGCCATCATGCCGCCGAAGCAGGCCAGGATCACCAGCGTGACGCTCGTCAGCTGCCAGCTTGTGTAGAACAGCACGCCCAGCGCCAGCACCGCCGTGAGCAGGCCGCCCACGAGCTGGACGATGCCCGTTCCGACGAGATTCCGGATCCCCTCGGCGTCCGTCATGATGCGCGAAATGAGGACACCCGTCTTGGTGGAGTCGAAGAACGAGACGGGTAACCGCAGGATGTGTCGCTGGACGTCGATGCGCAGGTCGGTGATGGCCCGCTGCGCGGCGATGCTCACGACCTGGGCCAGCGCGAAGGACGTGATGGCCTGGACGATCGTCGCGCCCCCCACCGCCAGCGCGAGCGGCACCAGCAAGTCCACACGCTGCTTCGAGAGCACGTCGTCGATCAGGTATTTCGAGCTGGCGGGAAGCACGAGGCCTGAGAGCCGGTTCACCAGCATGAGCAGGAAGCCAACGCCCAGGGACTTGCGATGGGTCCACATAAGCGCCCGCGTCTCCGACCAAGCGCGCGCGGTGTTGACCTTCTGCTTCTTCGGCTTTCCTGTGTCGCTCGATTCAGCCATTTCCGTATGACGAGGGGAAGCGTAAAAGTATCGCAGCGAGCGGCGCGATGCCGTCGGGCATTCGGGGGAGCGGACTTGGCGCGCGTTCTGTGCGGCCCCGGGGGTGCGAAACCCACCGGGCTCCGCGCCGTAGGGCGAAGCGTACACTTCTTCCGAGGAGCCGGATATGTGGGCCTTGCTCAAGTCGCTGCTCGCCCAGTGGGCGGTGCTCAGGCTGCTGTTGAAGAGCGTAGGAAGCCTCGCCTGGCTCCTGCCGCTCGCCTTCCTGCTCAAGGCGGTCGGGCTCCCGCTGCTCATCATGCTCGCGGTGCTCGCCATCCCGCTGCTGATCGTGCTCGTCATCCTCGGCTTGCCGATTCTGCTGGTGGTCCTCACCGGGGGTGCGTTGATCACCATGACGATGTGGCTGGTGAGCATGGGACTGGTCGTGCTCAAGGTCGCGCTGCCGCTCGTCCTGCTCTACTGGTTCGTGCGCTGGCGCACGAAAGGCGACCACCACCCGCCGGACACGCCGTCGCCCGACGCGATCTAGACGCAGGGCGCGAGGCCTTCCCGACGGTACCGTACAAGGCGGCCCATACCTGCCAGGTGTGTGCCGCCTTTTCCATGCGCCGCCGCGTCGTCGCTCTCACGGCGCGAGCGTGACTGGGGCCTGCCTCCGTGGCAGGACATGCTCCCGCCATACGTGCCGGGGGCGCTAGGACTTCTCCGAGTTGTTGACTTCGGTAGCGCGTGCCACCTTGAGGGAGCCCACGAATGCTCCTCATCCATCACGCCCGTGTCCAACTCGCTCGCCTCATCGTCCGATCGCCCGTTCGAGTCGCTGGAGACGCTGGAGACGCAGCCGCAGAGTGCGGAAGCGCTCGTGCGCGCTGCGCGCTTCGCGATCACGCTCGAGCGATCCGCGGCGGCGCTGGCGTCACCCCTCGATCGCTCGGAGGTACTCGAGACGATCGTGCGCACGATGCTCGAGGCGCTCGGCGCGGCAGCGGGCGCCGTGACGGAGCTGACGGACGACGGGGAGGTGCTCGAGGTCGTCTGTGCCGTCGGGTACGACGATGACTTGATCCAGCGCTTCGTGCGCATCCCGCTGCGCACCTTTCCGGCGGTCGAGCAACTACTGCACGCGCGCGCGCCGGTGTTGATCGCCTCGCAGTCCGACTTCGAGGCGCTCGCGCCGACCTTTGCGCAGAGCACCGGACCCGCGGGCGCGCGCGCCGCCCTGCCGTTGGCCACCTCCGAGCGCTTCCTTGGCGTGCTGCTCCTGACCTTCAGCGACAGCCGCCACTTTGCATCTGACGAGCGCGACTTCCTGATGGCGCTCGCCAACCAGTGCGCGGTGGCCCTCGACCGGGCACGGCTGTTCGAGCAGGAGCGACGCGCACGGGCCGACGCCGAGTCCGCGTCGAAGGCGCTGGCCGACTCGCTGAACCGCATGAGCGACCTGTACTTCGTGTGCAGCGCCGACTGGCGCTACGTACAGATGAACGACGCGATGCGGTCGTTCGTGCGCGACGCCGGCTTCGATCCTGACGTCGTGCACGGTCAGGTCATCTGGGACGTCTTCCCGCGGCTGGTGGGAGGCGAGATGCATCGCGCCATGACACGCGCGGCCGAGGCGATGACGACCGTGGCGTTCTCGGCACGCGGCACCTATGCCGATTCGTGGTACGAGGGCAATGCCTTCCCGCTGCACGACAACATCGCCGTGCACATTAACGACACGACCGTGCGCCGCCGGGCGGAGAAGGAAGTCCTCCGGCTCACCGCCGCGTTAAAGCGTCGCGTGCACGAGATGGAGACGCTGCTCAAGGTCATCCCGGTCGGCATCGGGATCGCGAACGACGCGGAAGCCACAGACGTCACCGCCAATCCTGCGCTGGCCACCTGGCTTCGCATCTCGCCCGCCGACAACGCCTCCAAGTCGGGACCCAGGGCCAGCACCCTGCCGTTCCGGGTGCTGCGCGACGGCGCGGAGTTGTCGCCGGAGGAACTGCCGTTGCAGCTCACGGCTCGTACGGGCGTCCCGGTGCCCTACGAAGAACAGGACATGCTGTTCGAGGATGGCACGCGGCTGACGTTGCTCTCCAGCGCGGCCCCCATCTTCGACGACCAGGGCGTGGTGCGCGGCAGCGTCGGCGCATTCGTGGACATCACCGCGCGCAAACGCGCGGAAATCGCCGCGCAGATCCTCTCCGACGCGAGCGCGGCCTTCGCCGGTTCCATGGAGACCGCCCGCACCTTCCAGTCGCTGTCGCAACGCGTGGTGCCGGCCATGGCCGACATCTGCGTCATCTTCGTCGTGCGTGACTCCGGCAGCGTGGGCGTCGAGGCAATGGATGCCAACGACGCCGAGATGCTGGCGATGTTCCAGGCGTTCGACGCGCAGCATCCGGTGGACACGACGGCCAGTCATCCCGTGTGGCGTTCCTTGCGCGATGGCGCGTCGGTGCTCGTGCCGAACGTCAACGACGCGAGCATCGCGAGCATGCTCTCGACGGAACTGGCGGTGATTGAACTGGCCCGCGAGACCGACACCACGAGCCTGCTGCTCGTGCCTATCGGCGCGCGCGGCAAGGTGCTGGGCGCCATGGGCATGGGCACGCGCGGCATCCGCCGTCGCTTCGACCAGGGCGACTTGTCACTCGCCGAGGAGCTGGGGCGACGTGCCGGCATGGCGCTGGACAACGCGCGACTGCTGGCTGCCGAGCACCTCGCGCGAGCGGAATCCGAGACGGCCCGCACCGAGGCGGAGCGCGCCAGCAAGGCGAAGAGCGACTTCCTCGCCATGATGTCGCACGAGCTGCGCACGCCGCTCAATGCCATCGCCGGGTACACCGAATTGATCGAGCTCGGATTGCGCGGACCGGTGACGGAGGGGCAGATCGCCGACCTGCAGAAGATCCGGCAGAACCAGCGTCACCTGCTGGGCCTCATCAACTCCGTGCTCAACTTCGCGCTGCTCGATGCGGGGCGCGTGTCCTACGACGTGACCAACGTGCCCGTGGCGGCGGCGCTCCGCTCGATGCAGCCACTCATTGAGCCGCAGCTGCGCGCGCGCCAGCTCGAGTATCGCGTCACCGCGTGTGCGCCGACCGTGACGACGCATGCCGACGGCGAGAAGCTGCAGCAGATCCTGCTGAACCTGCTCGGCAACGCCATCAAGTTCACCGCCACCGGCGGCGTGATCGAGGTCTCGTGCGACCTCGATGTGCGGCAGGTCCATTTGCATGTGACGGACAATGGCGCCGGCATCCCGGCCGACCAGCTCGAGCGAATCTTCGAGCCGTTTGTGCAGGGGGAACGCAGTCTCAAGAGCACGAAAGAGGGCGTGGGCCTGGGGCTCGCCATCTCTCGTGAACTGTCGCGCGGCATGGGTGGGGACCTTTCGGTCCGCAGCGCTCCGGGCGAAGGGTCGACCTTCACCCTCACGCTGCCCCGCGGACCGGAACGCACGCCCCTTACCTGACGTCGATCACGCGCCGGGCGACAACAGCAGGTGCCGGATCTGGCGCAGGTGACGCTGCTCGTGATGATGCAGCATCAGGATCCATTCGTAGAGCGTCAGGGCGCCGAGCAGGGGATGCGGAAAGCGCAGGGTACCCAGCGCGAAGCCATCTGCCTCGCGTGCCCAGGTGCGCAGGGCTTCCCGCGATTCGGCCAATTGCGCCAGCGCCTCGTGCAGCACCGGCGAGTCGGACGGCTGGGTGAACGACGGCGCCTGCCGTTTCGTGGTCTCCTCGCGCAACCCGCTGGCATCGAGCGAACCAACGAGGGAGGTCGTGTCCGACTCGCGCTCCAGCCCGGCCTTCTTCCCGTCCTTGAGCGTGCGAAACAGCGCGCGCACCGACGAGTGTTCCACCAGGTGCAGGTGCGCGAGGACCTGCGCGACGCTCCAGCCGCCATCGGAAGGCGGGTGCGCGTACTGCTGCTCAGGGACGTCACGGACAAGGGCGATCAACTCCTCGCGGGTGCCCTCCGCGAGGTGCATCAGTTCGGCGAGGCGAGCATGCATGACGGCGTGCCGGAGTCAGAGAATCGCGAGGCGCGGCATGGTGTCGCGCGTGCGTCGGAACTGGACCGGCATCAATCGTGTCACGCCCCGCATTCCGCCGCCAGCCCCGCACACAGTGCCGACGCCCGGGACGCGGCCCCAGGCGTCGTTAGGCTTCAGGATCCGGGAGGCAGCGCCCGCCGGATGTCCCGCTGCCCCGTGGCCACCCCGACCCCGATGCTCAGGCCGAATGCGAGCGCGGTCCCGCCACTGATCAGCGGCAGGAGCGCGGCCAGCGGAGCCGCGATGAGCGCCGCGCCGACGCCGGCGATAATCGGTGCCATTGGAGACTGCGCCTTCTCGACGTAGCGCAGACGTTCGCGCACGAATGCACGCGCCTGGGTGTAGCCGATGAGCACGGCGGCGAAGCTGGCGGCGAAAGTCAGGAGACCGATCATGGTCGTATACCTCGAAAACAGATGATGAAACGTCCTGGCTACCATACGTTGAACGTGCACGCGAGTTTCGCCAACCGGCCCCGGCGGGGGATACCCGCCACTGCGCCGGAGAAACGGGCAACTTTCGTCGCACTTCCGCGGCGCGCCGCGGCGCGAGGCGGCGCGTGGCGGCGCGAGGGGCGCCTTCGCCCGCTCGCCATCCGGGACCGTGACACGAGCGTTCCGGGGATGCAAGTTCCACCGCGGAGGCACGACGGTCGTTAGGCGCGTTGCGGGCAGCGGCCGGGCGCTCCGACGAACGGCCGGCGTTTGCACACGGTGCCTGATCCCCAGCGGTTCGCATCTTCCCTACCCTGCTCCCCTCGCGAGACACCGATGAAAGCTGCCGTGATCACGCGCTTCGGCCCCCCAGAAGTGCTCGAGATTCGCGAGGTGGCGACGCCCGTCCCGGGCGCACACGACGTCCTGGTACGCGTCCATGCGTCGGCGCTCAACCGGGCTGACCTGCTACAGCGCATCGGGAAGTATCCCGCGCCACCCGATGCGCCGGCGGACATTCCGGGCATCGAGTTCGCCGGAGAGGTGGCAGCCACCGGCAGCGATGCCACGCGATGGCATGCCGGTGACCGCGTGTTCGGACTCATCGGCGGCGGCGCTCACGCGGAGTACGTGACGGTGCACGAGGCCACCATCGCGCGCGTACCGGACAACCTGTCATGGAACGAGGCGGCGGCGATACCGGAGGCCTTCATCACGGCCTACGATGCACTCGTCACCCAGGCGGCGCTGGCCGCAGGCGAACGCGTGCTCATCCACGCCGTGAGCAGCGGCGTTGGCCTCGCTGCCGTGCAAATCGTGCGAAGCTGGGGCGGCGTGCCGTACGGTACCTCCCGCACGGCGGACAAGTTGCGCATCGCGTTCGACGCCGGAATGAAAGCCGGCATCACGTTATCCGACGGCGTAGCACCGCTTGGCGGTGCAGTCTCCGAGTGGACGGGGGGACGAGGCATGGACGTGATCCTCGACCTGGTGGGTGGCGCCTATCTCCCCGCCAGTATCGACGCTGCCTCGCTCAAGGGCCGCATCATGCTGGTGGGAGCAGTGGGAGGGGCGGAGGCCACGGTGGATGTGCGACGCATCCTTGGAAAGCGGCTCACGCTGCGCGGCACGGTGCTGCGCTCCCGCCCGCTGGCTGAGAAAATCGCGGTAACCGAAGCCTTCGTCCGGGACGTGCTGCCGCGACTGGCGAGCGGGAAGCTGCAAGCCAATATCGACGTGGTCTTTCCGCTGCAGCGGCTGGGCGACGCTCACGAGCGCGTGGAATCCAACCGGAGCGCCGGCAAGGTCGTGATCGAGCTCCCGATCGCGTAGCAGCGCGACTCCGCGAAAACGGACCGCAGCGGCCCGGAGCAGAAGATTCGTCAGGCCGGCGGCTCGGGCGAGGACCCACTTGCGCGCAGGGATATGGGTAATTATGCATTCTATATGCATAATCTGGCACCGCTTTCCGCCCCGATCCGCACGGCTCGCCCGCCGCGGTCGCACCTCAGTCTCACGCACATCACGCGTGCCGCCGAGTTGTCTGATGTGGAGGTGATTCACGGGCTCATCGCGTGCCACGCCGAGGCCGGGCTGGTACTGCCGCGCTCGCGCCGGGACATCGAGGAGTCGCTGGGCGATTTCGTCGCGGTCACGGGCGACGAGGGGCGCGTGATGGCGGCCGCGGCGCTGACCGTCTATTCGCCGCAACTGGCGGAAGTGAGCTCGGTGGTCGTCGCGCCCGACGCGCAGGGTCTGGGACTCGGAAGCATGGCCGTGCTCGCGGTGGAAGCCATGGCCCGTCAGCACGAGATCGAGGAGCTGTTCGCCCTCACGCTGGCCGATGGTTTCTTCCAGTCCCTCGGCTACGAGCCCACGAGCGTCGCGCGGTATCCCGGAAAGCTGGCGCGATACGAGGAACTGGCGCGGCGCGGCGTGCAGGTGCTCCCAAAATCCTGCTATCGCAAGGTGGCTGCCGCGCTCTAGGCACCCGCAGCGACACGGGGCGCCGCTGCTTTCCCGCCCTGCGGGTTGTGCGCCGGCGACATAGAAGGCACGTTCGTGCATGTCACGCATGTTTTGTGGCCGTGAGATGGCCGTATTGCCCCGCGCCTGGAGAATCCGATGGACGGTTTGATGCAGGAGGTTCCGCTCTCCCTTCCGATGATTCTTCGTCGCGCGCGCGATCTCTACCCGGAAAAGTCCGTCATTTCCCGGCGCGCCGACAAGTCGCTCGCTCGCAGCACGTACGGTGAGACGATCGAGCGGGCGGGGCGGCTCGCGCTGGCGCTGCAGCGACTGGGCGTCGGCACCGGGGACCGAGTCGCCACGCTGGCGTGGAACCACAGCCGGCACCTTGAAGCGTACTTCGCCGTGCCGTCGTTAGGCGCGGTACTGCACACGCTCAACCTGCGACTGTTGCCCAGCGATCTCGCGTACATCCTGAACCACGCGGACGACCGGGTGATTCTGGTGGACCGCGTGTTGTGGCCGCTGTGGGAGAAGGTGGCGCCGCTGGTACGGGTGGCGCACGTCATCCTGCTCTCGGATGGCGGGGAGGTCCCCGCGGGCGCGCTCGAGTACGAAGCGCTCATCTCGGGCGAGGCCGGCGACCGTTTTCCCTTCGACGACGTGGACGAGCGGCGGGCATCGGCGATGTGCTACACGTCGGGCACCACGGGCCGGCCCAAAGGGGTGTTGTATTCGCATCGCTCCCTCGTGCTGCATACGCTGATGACGATGGCGGCCGACAGCTGCTCCATGAGCGAGCGGGACGTGATGCTGCCGGTGGTGCCGATGTTCCACGCCAACGCCTGGGGCTTTCCATACACCTGCGCGTTCGTCGGCGCCTCACAGGTGTTGCCGGGACCGCACCTGGATCCCGTGTCGCTGCTCGAGCTCATGGCTGCTGAACGCGTGACGATGGCTGCCGGCGTTCCCACCATCTGGCTCGGCATTTTGCAGACCCTCGACCAGCAGCCGGGCGCGTACGATCTGTCGGCGATGCGCATGACCCTTGTGGGAGGGGCTGCGCCGCCGGAGTCGATGATTCGCGGATTCCGCCAGCGTCATGGCGTGGTGGTGCAGCAGGGCTGGGGCATGACCGAGATGTCGCCCATCGGCACCATCTCGCGCCTGCAGTCGGGACAACTCGCGGCGCCAGAGCACGAGCAGTTCGCGCTCCTCGCCAAGGCGGGATATCCGGTGCCGGGGGTGGAGATCCGCGCCAGAAGCGAAGAAGGGCTGGTGGAGTGGAACGGCACGAGCATGGGAGAGCTGGAAGTGCGCGGACCGTGGATCTCGCGCGCGTACTACAAGCCCGACTCGCCGTCGACGCAATTCACGGAGGATGGCTGGTTTCGGACGGGCGACATCGTCACCATCGCCCGCGATGGCTGCGTGACGATTACCGACCGCGCCAAGGACGTGATCAAGTCCGGCGGAGAGTGGGTGAGCTCCGTGGCGCTCGAGAGCGCGCTCATGGACCACGCCGAGGTGTTCGAGGCCGCGGTCGTGGGCGTGCCGCATCCGCGCTGGACCGAGCGGCCCCTCGCGATCGTGGTACGCAAGCCGGGCACCGCGGTGCAGGCGCCGGCACTCCGGGCCTGGCTGTCGGAGCGTTTCCCGCGCTGGTGGCTACCCGACGACATCCTGTTCGCCGACGCGTTGCCCAGGACAGGCACGGGCAAGGTGCAGAAGGTCACGTTGCGACAGCAGTTTCACGGACAGTACGACGGGGCCGACAGCGGGTCGGCCACGACCGCATCGGCGGACGCCGGCACCTAACGAGCGCATCGCGGCGCGCGATTCGGCACAGCACGCTCCCTCGCGCGCTGCGATAGCTTGCGGCACCCCCGCCATGACTTCGCCCTCTCCCGCCCCCGCCCCCGCCCCGGTCGTTCGTCCCCGCCGCATCCTGCTGGTGGATGCCGACGCGTTCTTCGTGGCGGTGGCCCGGATGGTCGATCCGGAGGGCGCGGGCACGGCGCGGCTGCTGATCGTTGGGGGCGTGCCCGGCGGGCGGGGGGTGGTGTGCTCCGCGTCCTACGAGGCGCGCGAGTACGGGGTGCGTTCCGCCATGCCCATCTCGCGTGCGGCGCGCCTGTGTCCCACCGCCATGTTCGTGCCCGTGCCGCGCGGCGAGTGCGGGCGCAAGAGCCGCGAGATCTCGGCCGTGCTGGCGCAATTTGCGCCCGTGGTGCAGGCCGCGAGCATCGACGAGTGGTACCTGGACCTCAGCGGCACCGAGGCGCTGTATTACGAGGCGTCGCTGGAGCAGGTGGCGCACCGCATCCGCGACGCCGTGCGCGAGGCGACGGGCTTGTCCGTTTCGTTAGGCGGCGGCACCAACAAGCTGATCGGTAAACTGGCGGTGGAATTCGCCAAGCCCAAGCCCGGCAGCGGAGGTACCGGGGTGTTCGTGGTAGCGCCGGGCGACGAACAGCGCTTTATGCAGGGCGTGGCCCTGGCCGACATTCCCATGATCGGGCCGCGCTTTCGCGACCGGCTGGCGACGCTCGGCCTGCGGACGGTGCCCGATGTGCTGCGGGTGGACCTGCTAGTGCTGGAGCGCATGCTCGGGCCACGGGCGGCCCAGTGGCTGCATGAGCGGGTGCGCGGCATCGGGAGCAGTGTGGTGGCCTCGCGCGAGGCGCGAAAGAGCGTGAGTCACGAGGAAACGTTCCGGGAGGACGTGAGCGATGATGCCGTGCTGGAGCGCGAGTTGGTGCGCCTCGTGACCCGCGTGGCATCGAGCCTTCGCAACCAGGGACTGGCGGCGCGCATCGTGACCATCAAGCTCAAGGACTCGGACTTCCGGATACGGAATGCCAGCCGCTCGCTCGAGGTGCCGGTCGTGACCGATCGCGTGATACTGCACGTGGCGCGCGAGCTGCTGGTGAAGCTACGGCGCGCGCGCCGCACGCCGGCACGCCTGCTCGGCGTGGGGTTGTCGGGGCTTGAGGCGGGAGACGGCGAGACGCAGCTGTCGCTCTTCGCGGGGGCACGGACGGCGGACGCCAGCGAGACGAATCGGGATCGCGCCCTGGCGCAGGCCGTTGATGCACTGCGCGCGAAGTTCGGCGCCGGCGCGGTGATTCCGGGCCGGCTGGCCGATGCGCCTCCGCGGAGCCGCGGGCGCGCCTGAGCGCTACCGGCCGACGGGCTGCGGCAGCCCGGCGCCTAACGCGAACGCGAGCCGCTCCACCGTGCGGTCGTTCAGGCTCAGGATTACGGCGGCGAGGTTGTTCGACGTGACCAGCGTGGGCGGCTCGGGCCAGGGGACCCGCGTGCCCTTGGGGGATACCGTGGCGCTGTCGAGGGCGTCCGTGTCCCGCGCGCGGGCGGCGGCGCTGGGGTACAGAAAGACCTGCAGCTGGTGATCCGCGCTTCCCACGTGATAGAGCACGCCGGGCACCGAGAGAAAGGGATGCGTGACGGGCTCCGGCTGGCGCTCGACCACCACACCGGCGCGCATCAGCCGGTCCTCGACGGCACAGGGGCTCCAGTCGCCTTCCTTCCGACAGCCCTCATCCGCGACCGTGGCCGAGCCACCGGTTGCGCCTGGCGACGACGCGACGGCGGATTCGGTCATCGCCGCGTCATTGGACGCGCGACCGCAGGCAAGGGGGGCGAGGGCGAGGACGAGCACGATCGCTACCGGCGAGCGCGCCCGACACGTGCCGCCGCGCAGGCACGACATGGGGATTCGCAGGATCTCACGCATGCGGGGCAAGCTATCGCAGTGGGGCGCCCGGGGGAACGCCGCGACGACGTGCGCCGGCCGGTGGCAGCCGCCCACCGGCACTTCGATTGTCAGATCGGTGCGTAGCGCACATGTTGAGTGCGCCAGACGTCGACTCAATCTCCGGAGACCTCCGATGCCTAACGCCTTCGCCGTCCGCCCGCGCGCCCTGGCCGCCAGCCTCCTGTTGGCCCTGCCGCTACCCTGCGCGGCGCAGTCGGCCATGGACAGCGTGCAGATCCGTACCGAGCGCGTCTCCGGCCACGTCTACGTGCTGTTCGGCTCGGGCGGCAACATCGGGCTCTCGGTGGGGCAGGACGGCGCCTTCATCGTGGACGACCAGTTCGCCCCGCTTTCGGCGAAGATCACGGCGGCCATCGCCTCGCTCACCGACAAGCCGGTCCGGTTCGTTGTGAACACCCATTTCCACGGCGATCACAGCGGTGGCAACGAGAACTTCGGCCGCACCGGCGCGGTGATCATTGCGCAGGACAACGTGCGCGATCGGCTGGCCAGCGAGCAGGTGAACGCGCGCACGAACGCGCGTACCCCCGCCGCGCCGCATGACGCGCTGCCGGTCATCACCTTCGCGCAGTCGCTCTCGCTGCACCTGAACGGCGATTCGGTGCGCGTGGTGCACGTGGCCAACGCGCACACCGACGGCGACGCGCTGATCCACTACGTGGGCGCCAACGTCCTGCATATGGGTGACACCTTCTTCGCCGGACGGTATCCGTACATCGACACCTCAAGCGGCGGTACGCTCGACGGCATCATCGCTGCCGCCGACGCCGGCCTCGCGATGGCCCGCAACGACACCCGTATCATCCCGGGGCACGGGGCGGTCTCGACGCGCGCCGACCTGCTGGAGTACCGGCGGGTTCTCGTGATCATCCGCGACCGGGTGCAGAAGCTGGTGGCCGAGGGTAAGTCGCTGGCGCAGGTGGCGGCGGCGCGGCCGACCGTGGAGTTCGACGATCCGTGGGGCAAGGGTTTCATGAACCCGGAGGTCTTCCTGGACATCATATACAACGACCTCAAGGCCAGACCGTCGCGCCGCTGACCTCGCTCAGCCGAGCACTCGACCCCACCACGATTCGTTGCGTCGTGTCTGGCGGTCCAGGTCATCCATCACGAACTGCCACGCCGCCTTCATCTCGCCCGCATCGGCGAAGCGCTCACTCGGCTCCGGTGACAGGCCACGCCGCACGAAGTCGGCTACCGGGGGAGGCAGCATGCTCACGTCGTAGCGGGCGCCGAGCTGCTGCGCCAGGATCTCCTCCACGTCGGCGCCGGAGAAGGGCGGCTGTCCGGCCAGCACGAAGTAGATGATCGCCGTGAGGCCGAAGCAGTCCACCGCCGGACCCTGGCTCTCGCCCAGCAGCTGCTCGGGAGCCGCAAACGCGGGCGTGCCCGTCGCCCCCGCCGCCTCGTCCTCGGCCTTCGCGATGCCGAAGTCGGTGATGCGCCAGCGACGGTAGCGATCGATGAGCACGTTCTCCGGCTTCAGGTCGCGATGCACGATGCCATTCGCATGTGCCGCCATGAGCGCATCGAGCACCGCCTCGATCTGCGGCGCCACCGCGTCGAAGGGCCGCACGCCCGCGCGCGCGACGAGGTCGGCGACCGATCCTCCTTCGGCGAGCTCCATCGTGTACCACGCCACCTCGCCGCGCGCGTCCCAGTCGAAGATCGGGATGATGGCGGGATGGGCGAGCATGGCGGCGAGCTTCGCCTCGCGCCGGAAGCGCGACACCGCGGACTCGTCCTGCGCCACGAGGGGATGCAGCATCTTGAGCGCCACTTCCCGCTCCAGCGACAGGTCGCGCACGCGCCACACGCTGCCGAACGTCCCCTTTCCGAGGAAGCCCAGCACCTCGTAGTCGTCGCCCACGGCCCAACGCAGCCGTCCCTCATCGCTCAGAGCGCTGGGTATCGCGGGGGCGCTGACGAACATCGACCGCGAGCCGCTGACCCGCTCCAGCGCGCGCAGCATGGACGACACCGAGCGATGGCGCTCGGTGGGCTGGGGCGACATGGCATGATCGAGGATGGCCGCCAGCGCCTGCGGACAGTCGGGCCGCAACAGGCGAATGGGCGGCACGTCGATCGGCGGGGGCAGCTCGCCCGAGAGTGCAAGGAAACATGTGGCCGCCAGCTGCCACTGGTCCGACGCGGGCGTCGGCAGCCACTCATTCGCACCCCACTCGGGCACGACGGGATTCCAGCGACGGTCGGGCGCGAGGCCGGGGGGCACTTCGGCCGACGGCATGGCCCACTGCCACCCTAACAACCAGTAGCGACCCGAGGGCGCAGCCCACACGACCTCCGGCGACACGCTCCCGTGCGTCTGTCCCGATCCGTGCAGATATGCGAGCGTCGATCCCGCCGCGCGCAGCATGCGCATCACGGCCGGAATGTCCTCCGGACCGGTGCGCCGCACGCGCGCACCGATGGTTTCGGCCGAGATCCAGCGGCGCAGGTAGCCGGGGCCGCGGCGTGCCTGCAGGTGCGGCGCCCAATAGTGATACGTGGTGGGAATGGCGGGATGGTTGCGGTGCGCGAGATACCGCGCTTCGGCAGCGAGCCATCCCATGTGCCCGGGATTCGGCGTGCTGACCAGGGAGAGCGAGCGGTCGAGCGCGTCGCGAACCTCCTGATAGTGGCGATGTTCCATGTACACGCCTTCGCTCCCCCACGCCCACTCGGGGGGCAACTCCCACTCGAGGAGGTGCGCCGGGAGTTCGTGGGACACGCGATTCGGTCCTTCCGGCACGATGGCCGTGCGGACGACGCGAACGCCATCGAAGGGAGTCGTGTGCATCATGGAAACTTGTTACGGTGACGGCGCCGGTACCAGCGCCAGTCGCACGATCGTTCCACGCGGACGCCGCGGCGAGAGCTGGATGGATCCGCCCCATGCGTCCACCATCTGCTTGGAAATCGCCAATCCGAGCCCACTGCCACTCGTTCGAGTCGAGAAATGCGGCTCGAACACCCTCGGCAACACGTCCTCCGACACCCCTTCCCCGTCGTCCTCCACCACCACTACCACGCGCTCGCCGCTGCGCTCCACGCGGGTGAGCACGTGACGCGCGCCGGCGTGCCGGGCATTCTCCATCACGTTGAGCAGGACCTCGCGTAACTCGTCGGCACGAGTGAGCGCCAGCGCTTCGGGCGCGTCGTCGTGCAGCGCCCACTGCACCCCCGATTCACCCAGTCGCTCGAGCGCCATGACGTCGCGCACCACGGCGGCGACGTCGGTACGCTCCAGCGGAGCCTGCTGCTGCGGTCCGGTCCCGAACTTCGAGAATGAACGGGCAATCTCGTCGAGCCGGTCGATCTCGGAGAGAATGCGCGTCACGTTGCGCTCGAGGATCTCGTCGAAGTCGTCGCGCCCATCGGCACGGGCGCGTCGCAGGTGCTGCACGCCGAGGCGGATGGGAGTCAGCGGATTCTTGATCTCGTGTGCGACCTGGCGTGCCATCTCCCCCCACGCGAACACGCGCTGCGCATGCGCCAGCTCGGTGACGTCCTCGAGCGTGAGCACCACGCCGCCCCCACCCCGGCGCAGGCGGGCGAGACGCACGGCGAGCGTGCGTCCGCGCAGGTCCACGTCGAAGCCATCGTCGTCGGCCGTGCCGCGGGCGAACGCCACCATGCGGGCGTGGATGGTGGGGACGCCAATGGCGTCGAGCGAATCGCCGGGCGCGAGGGTGGCGCCCAGAATGCGCTCCGCCTGCCGGTTGGCGAGCGTGACCCGACCATCGGCGTCCGCCGCCACCACGCCGCTGGCCACGTTACGCAACACGGCGGTGGTGCGCCGCTGCGCGGCCTCCAGCGCATCGCGCGAGACGCCCAGGTCGTGCGCCATCTGCCGGAACGCCGCGTACACGGGCCGGAATTCGTACAGCGGGCGGGGACCTAACGAAAGCAGCGCGCGGTTGCCGTGCGCCAGTTCGAGCGCCGCGTCGCGGAGTGCGCCAATGGGGCGCTCGAAGCCGCGGGCGGCGAGGCCACTGAGAAAGAAGGCCGCCAGGCCGCCCAGCGCGGTGGCGAACGCCACCAGCACCCCCAGGTCGCGCCCCTGGCGCTCGAGCGGCAGCTCGCTGCGACGAGCCGGCGCGGCCAGCACGATGCGCTCGCTGCGCGTGTCCATCAGCACGCGATAGCCCACCAGTGTGGGAATGCCGCCGATGGTGAGCCGCCGGTTGGCGGAGATCTCGTCGCCTAACGCGACGCTCTGCGTGGCGACGGGATCGAGGAAGCGCCCGAGTGGAAGCAGGGCGTCGTACAATTCGTCGCTGGAGCGGGCGAGCCGGCCACCCGCGTAGACGAACAGCGGCGTGTCGAGGCGCCGACTCTCCTCTCCCAACCGGCCCAGGTCGCTGGTGGCGGCCACGGCGCGCAGTGTCTCGCTCACCAGCAGCTCGCGCGAGAGCCGGTCCTCGTCCAGCAGGCGTCGATACGTCCACGTGGCGAAGGCTGCCGCCGGGACCACGAAGGCGCCGAACAACGCGAGGGTGAGCCGCGCGCGATAGCTGGCGCGCCAGCGGCGCACCCGCGCGCGCAGCCAGCGCCACAGCGAGCCGTCGGCTGCGGTCGCGAGCGTCCACAGCGCCACGAGGATGGCCATGTCCAGCAGGACGAGCAGCGAGCCGCGCTGCACCAGTGCGTCGAGCGACCGCAGCTCCACCTCCACGTGCGCCCGCACAAACCCGCGCGCCCCGCCCAGGCGCCAGTCGCCGTGCAGCTCATCGCCCCGTCGCTCCCAGTGCTGCGACGCGGAGAGCGTGGCGTCGCGAGAGAGCGACGCCACCACCATGCGGTAGGGCGGTTCCTCGATGGAGGGCGGTTCGAGTCCCAGCAGCGCCGAGAAGGGATTCTCGGCAATGAGCCGCGTGCGCGGGGAGACCACGACAGTCACCACCCGATTGGAGTCCACGGGCGCCCCCAGCACCAGCTGAATGCCTTGAGCGGACGCGACGGGCCGTACGATGGGTTTTCCCAGTGCCGTGACCGCATCCACGAGTTCCCGCTCCCCTTCCGGACGGCGATCGAAGTCGGCGACGACGAGCTCCGCGTCGGGGCGCGGCGAGCCCACAGTCCACGTGGCCAGCTCCATCGGGTTGCCCGACGCGGAGAGATCCGACGCCACGAAGAGGCGCAGCAGGTCGGTCCGCGTGCGGGGCGCCGGCTGACGTTCGAGGTCGGACACGAAGCGCCCCAGCAGGAACTGGAGTTCGGGATCGGGCATGGTGAGTCCGGCCACGTCGCGTTCCGCCAGCTGCACCCGGGCACGCGCCACCGCGCCCCACACGAGCGTCACCGAGCCGAGCGCGGCGACCACGGCGGCGTTGAGCACGTGGGCGCGCGTGCGGCGCGCCAGCGCGAGCGCCCACATGGCCGCGATCCAGGGCACCGGATACCAGGCAGGCCATGAACCCGGTGCGGTCCAGAGCACGGGGGCGAGGATCGCCGCCAGCACCGCCAGCAGCGGGGCCACGAACGCCGGTACGCCACGCCCCCTGCCTAACAGCGCGCGTCCCGCGGCGGCCGCCGCCAGCAGCAGCGCGACCGCGGACAGGAAGAGCGACACTTCCCACGCGATCCAGAGCGTGGTCGGCACGCCACGTGTGGGCGGGGCGATGCCGCGCGCGAGGTCGCGCAGCAGGAAGGGACCTAACGAGGCGAGCAGCACTACCACGGCTAGGGCGAGCGGACGTGACGGCGTGCGCAGGCGCACGTGCCGCATGGCGAACAGCGCGAGGACGACCAGTGCGCTGGTGATGAGCAGCGCGCCCACGCTGGCGGTGAAGGCGCCCCCGAGCGACGTGAAGAAATACGACGCGTCGAAGATGGTCGAGCGGTTGGACAGCGCGTTGAGCGGCAACAGGTCAACAAGCACCAGCCCCACTCCCAAGGTGGCGAAGCGATGCCACACGGGCGCCGGGCGACGCCAGGCGACCGCCAGCAGCGTAAGCAGTGCCGCGACGAGGGCCAGCCCTCCGCGCAGGCGTGCGCGTTCTTCGACGCGCAGCCGGGCCGCCCCGGCGCCGAACGGGACCGCTCGCACCCACAGCACGTTGCGCCCAGGAGCGGGGGACAAGGCGAATTGCTCGGCGGCTACGGGCGACAGGTCAATGCGCTCGAGTTGCGCCTGCTCGGCGACGACCGCGGCGAGTCCGCGTGCCAGCCGGTCGGCGGGAGGTTCCGCCGCTACCGTGCGCATCAGCACGGCACGCCGCGCGCCCCGCGTGGCGGTGCTGTACGACACCGTATAGAACTCCGACCAGAGCACGCCCGAGGCGGCCCGCACGGTATCCACCGACACCCGCACCCGTCCCGCCCACGCCACCGGCCGCGCGCCCTCGAAGATCACGGCCGCAACCTCACCCTGCGTCGTCGAGGGAAGGACGCGCTGGAGCGCGGTGAAGCGCGACTCGTCGTCGAGCGGGATGTCCAGCGCGCGCCCGGCCGCCGCCTGCAACGCGGCCGAATCGCGCACCATCGCCGTGCGAAACAGCGACTCGCCGCGACGCACAGCGGCCGCTTCGTGCACGGCCCACTCGCTGCTGATCTGCTGGAAGTCGCGTTGCGACCGCCAGGCGTCGAGCACGAAGAAGGCGAAGATCGGGAGGGAGAGCAGCCAAATCGCCGGAGTGCGCATTCTCAAGCCCGCGACGACGGCGAGCACAATGGCACCGGTGGCGGCCATGAGATATGGTTCCGACCATGTGCGCAGCCAAAGCGCTCCGAGGACCGTCGCGCCCGCCGAGACGACCAGCCACGCGAGCGTAAGGCGCTTACCCCTGATCGACGCCATGCCCGAGCTGCCCTCCGATGTGTTCGCGCCGCTTCGCCTGAAGGAAATGCTGCCGGGAGCGGTGGCGGACGTGATCGCCCGCGATTCCCGGCTGCTGATTCCGGTCGGCACCTGTCAGCAGCACGGCCCCCACCTGCCGATGGGGTGCGACACGATCATCGTGGACCGTTTGGCCGACGACCTGTCCGCCGAGGCGAGAATCCTGCGCGCGCCCACGGTGGAATACGGTGTCAACTCGACCCAGGCCCGGGCCGCGCCGGGCAATGCGACGCTCCGGCGCAAGACGCTGCTGCGCACCCTGAACGACCTCACCGACGGCTGGGAGGAAGGCGGAATCACCGAGTTCATCCTCCTCACAGCACACGGTCACGATGGACATGTGGAGGCGCTTTCGACCGTCATCACGATGGGCGCGCGCGTGCGGGTGGTGGACATTCTGGCGATCGATTTCTCGGATCTCATTATTGGCGAGTATGGTCCACTGCACGGCGACGAGGTCGAGACCGCCTTGCTCCTGCACGTCGCTCCCGAACTCGTCGAACTCACCCGGGCGCAGGATTATATGATCGCGCGAGACGCGGTGGGGCGATACCGGCGGGGCTCCCTGCGGGTGCCGGCTGGGAGCGCCGGGTCGCTGGGACGACCATCGGTTGCCGCCGCGGCTACGGGCGAGGCCATCTACGCCCGAATCCGGTCGAAGATCCTCGAGCGCATCATTCTGGCCCCCCCGGCGCTCGAATGAGGCGTCGGGAAAGGGTGACGGTGGAGCCCCATGAACGGGTCTTGGGGTGAGGGGGTACTATGTTCATGACTATGCATACACGACTGTTCACGGCCATCCTGCTCACCTCGCTCGCCGGTGCGGAAGCACGCGCGCAGAGCACCCAGATCATCGATCAGGGCAGTTTCACCATCATGCTGAATGGTCAGCGCGCCGGGCGCGAGGAGTTCCGCATTGAGGCGACTCCTGGGGTTGGAGGCACCGAGATCGTGGCTCGGGCCACGGTCGTCTTCGGTGACCGGCGCCTGTCACCCGCCCTTCGCGCCGATTCCGCCGGGGCGCCATCCGAATACCAGATCGAGAGCCGGGGCACGACCTCGGGGGTGGAGCGCTGGAGCGGGAAGATCACGCGGGGGCGCGTGAGTGCCCGTATCAACAGTGCCCGGGGCGAGTCGGCAAAGGAATACATCGTGACCGATGGCGCGATCATCATCGACGATGACGTCTTCCACCAGTACTATTTCGTAGCTGCCAACGCCCAGAAAACCAGCATCGCGATCGTCATCCCGCGCCGGAACACGCAAATGCTCGTGAAGGTGGCGGCAGCGGGCAGCGAGCAGGTGACGGTAGGTACGACCGAAATCGACGCGCGCCATCTGGTAATCACCGAGCCGTCGGGTGCCACGCGTGAGGTGTGGGTAGACGCCCGCGGACGAGTGCTGAAGGTCGCGATTCCCTCGCGCAATGTGGTCGCTCAGCGCGACGACCCCCCTGCGCGCTGAGGTTCTCGCTCGGCCCAAACGCTCCGCCTTGTGCGGAGCGTTTGTATTTTCGGGGGATCGATGAAACAACCGCCCCGGGACAACCGTAGAGCACGCAGACTTCCACCTCACGCATCCCTACACTTCATGCGACGACTGATCTGCATCGCGTTCGTCTTGGGACTCGCGCCCCTGGCGCATGCCCAGGCGCCGGCGGCCGGCCCCGTTCTCACGATCGAGGAAGCCATTCGCCTCGCCGTCCGCAACAATCCCCAGTTCCTGCAGTCCACCACCTCTCGGCAGCGCGCGGGTGCGGCACTGCGGAGCGCGACGGGTGCGCTCCTTCCACAGGTGCGCACGAGTTTCGGGTCGAGCTACCGTGAAGGCCGCCAGCAATTCTTCGCGGGTCAGGCCTTCGGTTCCACTTCGGACGTGCTCTCCTCGAGCGCGGACCTGAGCGTGGACCTGTCCATCAGCGCCGCCAGCCTGCTGACGCGCAAGCAGCAGCGCGCCAACCTGGAGGCGGCGGAATCGGATGTCACGAGCGCCGAGGCGACGCTTCGGTCGAACGTGATGACACAGTATCTCAACGTGCTGCAGGCGGAGGCGCGCGCCTCGCTGCAGGACACGTTGCTCGTGTCCACGCAGGCGCAGCTCGAGCTGGCGCGCGCTCGGCAGCAAGTGGGGGCGGCCACGACGCTCGACGTGCGGCGCGCCGAGGTGGCCGTGGGCCAGCAGCAGGTCGCCGTCCTCCGGGAGCGCAACACGTTGGAACTCGAGAAGCTGCGCCTCTTCCAGCAGATCGGCGTGGAGCAGCCGGTAAACGTGCAACTCGTCTCCCAGTTTTCGTTCGAGGAACCCTCGCTGGAATTGGGTTCGTTGATTGAACGGGCGAGGCAAGGCAACCCGACACTGTCGGCCCTGCGGTCGCGTGAGCGGGCAAGCGACGTGGGCGTCTCGAGTGCGCGGTCGACCTACTTTCCTACACTGTCGTTGCAGACAGGGGTGAGCGGTTTCTCTCAGCAATTGCGCAATGTCGACGGCACCATCGCCGACCGGCAGGTCAGCGCCCTGTCGAGCCAGCGGGCCTGCATCCAGCAGGACTCCCTGCGGCGCGGCGCCGGCCTCTCGAGCATCCTGCAGCAGTGTGCCGCGATCCAGTACTCGCCGGCGCAAGCGGATGCGTTCCGCGACGCCAACGCCACGTTCCCGTTCAAGATGACGCGGTCGCCGCTCAGCTTCTCCGCACAGCTTTCGCTGCCCATCTTCGACGGATTCGTGCGCGAGCAGCGGGTGCAGGAAGCCGCGGCCACGCGCAGCGATGCGCGCTACCGCGTGCGCGAGCAGGAGTTGCGCCTCACGGCGGACGTGACCTCGGGCTATCGCAACCTGGTCACGGCGTACCGCACGGTGCGCCTGCAGGAACAGAACGTGGTAGCGGCGCGCGAAGCGCTGCTGCTGGCCCAGGAGCGCTTCCGCGTCGGCGCCAACACCTTCATCGAGGTAACGCAAGCGCGCAGCGACTACGAACGCGCCGAGACGGACCGCATCAACGCGGTCTACGACTACCACAAGGCCTACGCCGCGCTCGAAGCGGCGGTGGGTCGCCCCCTGCGCTAACCGAGGACGTACATGAGCAAAGGCATGAAGTGGACGCTGGCCGTCGTCGTCGTGGCGGTGGCCGGTGCCGCCGTCGCTGCGAAGATCCGCGGCGGTGACAAGGCGACCGAGGTGCGCATAGAGGCGGTGGAGAAGCGCGACCTCGTGGCGTCGGTGACGGCCAGTGGCCAGGTGCAACCGAGGACGAAGGTGGATGTCGCCGCCGACCTCAGCGGACGCATTGTGCGGCTGGCGGTAAAGGAGGGTGACATCGTGAAGCGGGGCCAGTTCCTGCTCGAGATCGATCCCGCCCTCTACATCGCCGCGGTTCAGCGCTCCGAGGCCGCGGTGGCGTCGGCGAGGGCGAGCCAGGCGCAGATGCGCGCCAACCTCGACCAGTCGCAGCGCGCCTACGACCGCTCCGTGGAGATTCGCAAGACCAACGCCGCCTTGCTCGCCGACGAGGCGCTGGAGCAGCTCAAGACGACCGTCGAAGTGAACACCGCACTGCTGGAGTCGGCGCGCCAGAACGTGGACCAGGCGTCGGCGTCGCTACGGGAGGCGCGCCAGAACCTGTCGCGCACCACCATCCTCGCCCCCATGTCGGGACGGGTCACGCGACTCGTGGTGGAGGCGGGCGAGACCGCCGTGCCGGGCACCTTCAACAAGGAAGCGGCGACGCTGCTCACCATCGCCGACCTGTCCGTGTTCGAGACCAAGGTGAAGGTGGACGAAACCGATGTGGCCCGCATCTCGATGGGCGACTCGGCGGTCATCCAGATCGACGCCTTCCCGGACACGACCTTCCTTGGCAAGGTGGTGGAGATCTCCCACAGCGCCATTCGCGCCGCGGGCGCCGCGTCGTCGAGCACCGAGCAGGCGATCGACTACGAAGTCACCATCCAGCTGCTCAATCCGCCGGCCGAGACGCGGCCCGACTTCTCAGCGACCGCGAAGATCGTCACGGATATGCGCCGCTCGGCGCTCACGATCCCCATCATCGCGCTCACCGTGCGCGAGAACGAGGAGGTCGGGGCCGATTCGGCGGCCCCGATGGGCCGCGCGCCGCAGAAGGAAGTCGGCCGGCGCGACGTGGAGGGGGTGTTCGTGATCGGCACCGACAACAAAGTGACCTTCCGGCCCGTTAAGGTGGGTATCGCAGGCGACAAGTACTTCGAGGTCGAAACGGGCCTGAAGGAAGGCGACCGCATCGTGGGTGGCACGTATCAGGCAATTCGCGGGTTGAAGGATGGCGCGCTCGTGAAGGAAGCGAAGACCGACAAAAAACCAAAGAGCGGAGCCGCGGCGTGAGCGAGAATCCCACTGGGCAGCCTACCCTGACGTCCACCGACGAACACTCCATCGGCGCGACGGCGGAGCGGCTGGCGGTCGTGCAGGCGCCCGGTGCGGCGCCAGAAAAAGACTGGATCATCGTCACGCGTGGCTTGAAGCGCGAGTACGACATGGGTGGCGAGGTGGTACGGGCGCTGCAAGGCGTGGATCTGGCCATCCGGCGCAACGAATACGTAGCGATCATGGGGCCGTCAGGATCGGGCAAGTCGACGTTGATGAACCTCATCGGCTGCCTTGATACGCCTACGGCGGGTGAGTACTGGCTCAATGGGATGCTCGTGTCGCGCATGAGCGACGATGAACTCGCGCGCGTGCGAAACAAGGAGATCGGTTTCGTCTTTCAGACGTTCAACCTCCTGCCGCGCGCGACCGCGCTGCACAACGTGGAGTTGCCGCTGGTCTACGCGGGCGTATCGGGCGACGAGCGCAAGCGACGCGCCAAGCACGCCCTCGAGCAGGTGCAACTCGACCACCGCATGTACCACCGTCCGAATGAGCTCTCGGGCGGGCAGCGTCAGCGCGTGGCCATTGCGCGTGCGCTGGTGAACGAGCCCTCCATCCTGCTCGCCGACGAGCCTACCGGAAACCTCGACTCGCAGACCTCGGAAGAGATCATGCGGGTGTTCGAGGAGCTGGCGGCCAGGGGACAGACGGTGATCATGGTGACGCACGAACCCGACATCGCAGCGCACGCGCGGCGGGTGGTGGTGCTCCGCGACGGGCTGATCGCGAGCGACGATCGCCGCTCGACCTTCAAGCAGTCGATGGGCATCTCGTGATCGACGGGGACAGGCCCTGATCCGCATCACGGCCTTCCGGCGCTCCGCGGCGTGTGCTTCCCGACACGCGCTGCGGAGCGCCGATGCGTTGGGGCCAGCCGAGACGCCCACGCTTGCGGCGCGCGCGCGCGTCCGGGTTGATTTCTGCGGGAAGGCCCGTGCCTGACACGGCTGAATCCCGGGGACCCATGGCTCACGCGGCGACAACCATGCGCTTCGCCGATGTGCTCGAGACGGCGCTGTCGCAGATTCGGAACAACAAGCTGCGGTCGTTCTTCACGCTGCTGGGCATCATCGTGTCCGTCGCGTTCCTGGTGGCGGTGATCGCGATCATCCAGGGCATGAACGCGTACGTGAAGGAGAGCGTCGCCGACGCGATGATCGGTGCCAACACGTTCCAGGTGCGGCGCTCGCCGATCAACATCGGCCGGGTGAGCGACGACGACGTGAACCGCATCAAGCGGCGGCCCAAGATCACCCCGGCCGACGCGCAGGCGGTAGCCGCGGCGCTGCCCGGTGCGGAGGCCGTGTCCTTCCAGTCGGGATGGCCGACGCCCCTCGTGGACCTCGTCTGGCGCAACCAGCGCATTGCCGACGTGGTGCTGTTCGGCGTGACCGAGCAGTACCAGGTGGTGCAGGACTACCGGGCGGAGGAAGGGCGCCCGCTGAGCGAGGTGGACGTGGCACAGCGCCGCCCGGTGATCGTGATCGGGCGGAAGATTGCCGACGAGCTGTTCGCCAACGTTTCCGCGGTGGGCAAGTCGGTGCGCATTCTCGGCGAGCCGTTCGAGATCATCGGGGTGAACGCTCGGAAGGGCCAGGTGCTCGGCCAGTCATTTGACGCGTTCGTGTTGATGCCCATCACGCGCTTCGAGATGCTCTTCGGGCGCCGCAGCACCACGACGGTGTCGGTGAAACTGGCACAGGCGGAGGATGTCGCGCCGGCGATGGCTGCCGCCGAGGAGGCGATGCGCGTCGCCCGCGGACTACGTCCGGGAGAGGACAACAACTTCTCCATCGAGACGTCGGACGCGCTGCTCTCCTTCTGGAAGACGCTCACCCGCCTGTTGTTCGCGATCATTCCCGCCATGGTGGGCATCGGGGTGGTGGTGGGGGGCATCGTGATCATGAACATCATGCTCATGGCCGTCACCGAGCGCACGCATGAGATCGGGATCCGCAAGGCGGTAGGCGCGCGAGCGCGCGACATCGAGCGGCAGTTCCTGTGGGAGGCCATCACGCTCGCGACGTTAGGCGGGATTATTGGCGTGGCCACGGGATGGCTCTTCGCGCTGCTCATTGCCAGCGCCTCCCCCCTGCCCGCCCGCGTGACCACATGGTCCGTTGTGCTCTCGGTGGCGCTGGGGGCCGGCGTGGGTATCCTGTTCGGCGTCTATCCCGCCCGGCGCGCGGCGCGGCTCGACCCCATCACGGCCCTGCGGGCGGAGTAGGGCATGCGCATCGTCGACCAGCTGCAAGAGAACGTGGGCATCGCGCTCGAGTCCATCCGGACGTCGAAGCTGCGCGCGGGACTCACCATCCTCGGCGTCGTGATGGGCGTGAGCTCGGTCATGGCGATGGCGACGATCGTGAGCGGCATCCAAAGCCAGATCGTGCAGACCATCGAGCAGGCGGGGCCGACGACGTTCTACGTGTTCAAGGCGTACAGCGACACGCCGGTGAATCCGGACGCGCTGCCGGCGTGGATTCGCATTCGCCCCGACCTGCAGATGCAGGAAGCCGAACGCATCGCGCGCTTGCCCGAGGTGGCCTACGCAGGGCTGTGGGGCATCGTGAACGGGCGCGTGGAGAACGGCACGGTGCGCACACAACCCAACCGCATCTACGGTGCCGATGATCACTTCACCGACATCGTCGGCGGAGAGCTCCTGCTGGGTCGCTGGTTCTCGCGCTCGGAAATGGCCAGCGGCGCCAGCGTGACCGTGATCCCGGAGGACCTCGCGCGTGAGATGTTCGGCCGACGTGATCCCCTGGGGAGGACCGTGCGCGTGGGCGGGCGTCCCGCCGCGATCATCGGGTTGTACTCGCCCGCGGTGAACGTCTTCCAGCCGCCGGGCGCGGAAACCATCGCCATCGTGCCGTATCGCATGCTCGACCAGCAGTTCACGATCGACAAGTCGAACGCCGTGTTCATCGCGGTCAAGGGGCGCACGGGCGTTCCCGTGGTGGATGCACAGGAGGCGGTGATGGTGGCGCTGCGCGAAATGCGCCGGCTGCGACCCGCCGACAAGAACAACTTCGATTTCGTGACGCAGGACCAGATCCTCGAGATCTTCAACCGCCTCACCGGCGCCTTCTTCCTCGTGATGGTGTCGCTCTCCTCGGTCGGCCTGCTGGTGGGAGGCATCGGCGTGATGGCGATCATGATGGTGTCGGTAACGAGCCGCACCCGCGAGATCGGCGTGCGCATGGCGTTAGGCGCCACGCGGCGAGACATCATGCTCCAGTTCCTCTTCGAGGCGGCCACGCTCACCGGCATCGGCGGGTTGATCGGCATCGGCGTGGGGCTGGCCGTGGGACGGCTCGCGGCGGTGCTGCTGGGCGTGGACGCGCCCACTCCGGTGGGTATCACGCTGGTGGCGGTGCTGGTGTCGGTGGGCATCGGCGTGGTGTTCGGACTCATTCCGGCGCGGCGGGCCGCCCGGCTGCATCCCGTGGATGCGCTCCGCTACGAGTAGCCTGCCCCGCATTGCACGCGGCCCCCGCCTGCGGCACCCTCCATCTCCCAGTAGATTGCGGCCATGACACCACTCGACCTGCTGGCGGTCGTCGCGCACCCAGACGACGCCGAGTTGACGTGCGGCGGCACGCTCATCAAGGCGGCACGGCAGGGACGGCGCACCGGCATTCTCGACCTCACGGCGGGCGAGATGGGATCGCGCGGGTCCGCGGCCATCCGCGCCGACGAAGCGGGGAACGCCAACCGCATCATGGGGGTGAGCGTTCGGGAAACGCTCGGCTTGCCGGACGCCGCGATCGTGAACGGACCCGAGGCGCGGCGTGCCCTCGCGCTCGCCTTTCGCCGGCTGCAACCCCGGATCGTGATCGCACCCGCCCCCGCCCCGTTCGGCCGCCACCCAGACCACCGGGCCGCCGCCGAGCTCATTCGCGACGCGGTCTTCCTCGCGGGTCTGCGCAAGCTGGACGGCGACCTGCCCCCCTTCCGCCCGCTCAAGGTCGTGCACGCCATCGCCTATCGCGAGGACTACCTCAAGCCGACCTTTGTGGTGGACATCACCGACACGTTCGAGGACAAGCTGGCGGCGATCCGGTGCTACGAGTCGCAGTTCGCCGATGCGGTGCAGGCGGGTGAAGTGTACCCCAACGGCGAGCCGCTGTACGACATCGTCCGGCACCAGGCCGCGCACTACGGCTCACTCATCCGAACGCGCTACGGCGAACCCTTCTACACCACCGAAACGATGCGCGTAGACGACATCACGGCGCTCGACGTCTCTACCTTCTGACCATGACCGACAACCAACACGCCGAAGAGGTCACGTACAGCTCCTATCTGCACGTGCCCGAGTTGTTGCAGCTGCAGCACCCCAAGTCGACGCCGGAGCACCCGGACGAGCTCCTCTTCATCATTGTGCACCAGTCGAGCGAACTCTGGTTCAAGGTGATGCTGCACGAGATGGAGGGCTTCATCGGTCACCTGCAGGTCGGCGACGAGATGGCATCGCTCACGTCCATGCGGCGCATCAACGCGCTCATGCGCATCGTCGCGTCGCAGCTCTCGGCGCTCGACACGCTGCCCCCGAAGCGATTCGCCGAGTTTCGCGGCTACCTCGGCTCCGCCAGCGGCGGGCAGAGCGCGCAGTTCCGCGCCATCGAGGCCGTCTCGGGCCTGCGGGGCGAGCACTTCATGCAGGTGCTGCGCGAACACGGCGAGATTCCGGCCATCGTGCAGCGCGCGCTCGATCGACCCACGCTGCAGGACATCTTCCTCGACATGCTCGCGCGCTGCGGCTCCAGCCTTGAGGCGATCTACAGCAGCGCCACGCACTCGGTGCTCTTCATGCTGGCGGAAAGCCTGATCGAGTTCGAGCAGGGTTTCGCGATGTGGCGCTTCGGGCACGTGCAGCTCGTCGAGCGCATCATCGGTCCCATGACCGGGGGCACGGGCGGAACGCTCGGCGCCAAGTATCTCACGCGGACCATCCAGCAGCGCTTCTTCCCGCAGCTGTGGGACATTCGCGCCCGCTTCTTCGGGGCCGGGAGCAGCACCCCTCCCGGCAGCAGCACCCCTCCCGGCAGCAGCACCCCTGCCGGCAGCGGCACGCCGGCGGACGGCAGCACCACCGCCGGCAGCTGACCCGATGGCGTTGCGCGACCTCAGCATGGCGCTGCGCGACATCAGCATCTCGCTGCGCCCCGGCACGCCGGAGTGGCCCGGCGACACCCCGTACGACTGTCGCTGGACGTGGCAGCTGTCGGCGGGCGCCAGCGTGAACGTGTCGGCGTTCTCCTGCAGCCCGCATGTCGGCACGCACGCCGATGCGCCGCTGCATGTGGCAGAGGGCGCACCGGCCGCGCACGAGCTGCCGCTGGCGGCCTTCGCGGGCCGCGCGCGCGTGGCCGACGTGCGTCATGTCACGGGCGCGATCGGCTTTTCGGAGCTGGGACTGGATGCGCAGGTGGCGTCGGTGCCGCGCTTGCTCCTGCGCACGGGACGCACGATTGCAGAGGGCGCGTTCCCCGCCGAGTGGCCGGTGCTGTCGCCTGAGTGCCTGCAGCGACTCTCGGCGCTCGGATTGCAGCTGGTGGGCGTGGACTGTCCCTCGGTGGACGCGCGGGAGAGCACGGACCTTTCCATGCACCACGCCATCTTCGGCGCCGGCGCGTACATCGTGGAGAACCTCGACCTGCGCGATGTGGAGGCGGGAGAGTACGAACTGCTCGCACTGCCCCTCAAGCTGGAAGGCCTGGATGCGGCGCCGC
>JBDSVW010000055.1:0-9147 GCA_039927015.1 Gemmatimonadaceae bacterium
TTGCACTTGGCACGTCGCCACCCACACCCGCGCCACTTCCGCCCCCAATGCGACCGCGACACGTCGTCCTTGCGAGAGGACCGTACCACTTCGGAGCACCCTGATGGAGACTCCTACCCCCTCCCCCTCCCTTCCCCCTCGGCTGGAAGTGGTGCTGCGCCGCTTCCGGGCCATGGCCCGCGAGGAAAAGATGGCCGCGCTGGTGGGTTATGCGAGAAAGCTGGAAGCAGTGCCTCCCCGCTTTCTCGAGCTGCCAGCGGAGGAGTTCGCTGTGCCCGAGTGCCAGACGCCGGTGCGTATCTTCCCAGAAGTGCAGGAAGGCCGGCTGCACTTCTACGCCGAAATCAACACCCGGCAGTCCCCGACCGTAGCGGCGTTCCTGAGCCTGGTGTTCAGCGCCGTGAACGGTGAGCCGCCGGGCACGACGCTCGCCATTCCGGCGGATTTCGTTCGCGAGGTGATGGCGAGCCTGGGACTCGGGACGCGGGAGGTCGGGCTGGACGCTATCATCCACCGGCTCAAACGGCACGCCCGTGACGCCGAGGCCGCTACTTCGTAGCCTCTGCGTTCCCCCCACCCACACCTGTCCAGTTTCCCATGGCCGCAACCGAACAGAGCGCTTCCAGTCACGCTCGATTCCTCCCGCTCTACCACTTCGTCACTGCGCCATTGTTGGTGCTGTACTTCATCGTATCCGTCTCCGCCTTCGTTCGCTCTCCCAGCGAGGTGACGCTGGTGGGATCGCTCGCTGCGTTCGCGATCGCCCTCGGCATCGGACTCGCCCGCGCTCAGGCGCTCACGGCGCAGGACCGGATCATCCGCCTCGAGGAAACGCTCCGCCTGCAGCGCCTACTTCCCCAGGAGGCGCATGGTGAGATTGCGCTGCTCGACCGCAAGGAGTTCATCGCCTTGCGTTTCGCCTCCGACGCCGAGCTTCCGGAACTCTTTCGCCGCGTGCGCGCGGGCGAACTGGGTTCGCAGAAGGAGATCAAGATGGCCATTCGGCACTGGCGCCCCGATCACCTGCGCGTGTGACCGCGAGCTGCAGCGCGCCGACGGGCGCGCTGCTCTCAGCGGAGGCGATAATACTTCTGACCGCCCTCGCAGCCCTGCGGCCCCGCTGACCCCCTCGCGCTCAGCGTGTGCGCGCGAGCGAGAGGGAAATCACGACGTTGCGCGGCAGGCCCGGCTCGAAGGCGACCGGAACGTTGTCGACAAGGTCGGGGTTGAGGAACGCCGAGGCGAGATACGAGCGGTTGCCCACGTTGTTGATCGCCACGAAGCCCCGCAGCCCCACGCCGCCCCCTAACGCGATGGGCCGATCCAGCGACAGGCTGGTGTTGACGATGGCGTACCCGGGCACATAGACCTCGTTCGCGTCGTCCGCATAGTACCGGCTGAAGCCCTGCGCTCCCACCCGGAACGAGACTCCCTTGAGCGCGTCCGGGGCGATGCCGAGGGTGAGGGAGCCGATGACGCTGGGCACGCCGACGATCTCGTTGCCCGAGTAGTTCGCGACGCGACCGGCGAGCGCCGGGTTGTAGAAGGACGAGTCGACCGTGTAGTCGAGATACTTGTTGTCGGCGACCGACAGCGCGGTCTGCAGCGACAAGCCGTGCGTGGCACGCGCCGTGACGCCGAGTTCAACACCGCGTCGCCGAGCCTCGCCCACCGTGAAGTAGAAGCGACCGCCACGATACGGCACGATCTCGTTCGTCACGTTGGTCTGGTACGCCGCGAGGTCGTAGGACAACTCGCGCACGAAGCCGCTGCTCCGTCCGAAGATCTGCTTCGTGCCCGCCTCGAAGGTGGTGGACCGGATAGGCTCCAGGAGCGGATTGATGCCATACAGCGTGTCCGTACCGAATGTGCCCTCGGGGTCCGTCTCGTTGCCCGCCGGCGCCTCGACCCCTCCGCCCAGGTTCGCGTAGAACGTGTGCATGTTGCTGGCTCGATATACGAGCCCGAGCTTGGGCGTCACGCGCGAGAAATCACGCTGGTCGTTGAGCGTCGGCGTGATGAACGAACGGAAGATGTAATGGATGTTGTCGTAGCGAAGGCCGACGGAGCCGGTCCACCGCTCGGCGAGGTCGAGTTCCTCCGTGACGAAGGCGCCGAAATTGGCCGCCCCTTCCCGCTTGTTGTCGCGCAAGGTGGTGCCGCGCTCGCCATCGGTCGTGAGCGAGTAGAAGAGCACCGCGCCATCCTGATAGGCCACGTCGGTGCCGGCCATGAAACGACTGCGCACGGTGGGCGAGAAGGACGCGCGGTTCTGGTAGGTGACGTTCCCGCCCGTGTGATAGCGGGTGAAGTCCCGGAACGTGCCGCGCTCCGAGCGCTGCAGGTACTTCGGGTTCACGTAGAGCATCCCCGCCACCTCGTTGTTGGCATCGATACGGTGCGACACCGTGCCACCCAGGCGGCCCAGCCGGTTGTACCTGCGCTCGCGACGCGCCTGGTACGTCGCGTTCGCGGCGTCAGGGGTCGCCTCGGCGTCAGCCCGCGTGAGAGGGCCGGGGATATAGAAGAGATTGTTCGAGCCCATGGCGAAGAGCCCGAGGTCGGTGGTGCCACCGACCGTGGCCACGTATCCCAGGTTGAGCAGGCCGCGGCGACTGTTTGACGAGGCGCGATATCCTTCATAGCTCGTGTTCACGAACGACCCGAAGAGCCGGCCCTCGCCGACGTCGGAGCCGACGCGCACCATGGTGCGAAGCAGGCCGTAGCTGCCAACGGACTGCTCCACGTCGGCGCTGCTGTTCTCGAACTCGGGCACGGTCGACACCGCGATCAGTCCGCCGGCGGCGTTGCCCCACAGCGATGACGCGTTCGAACGCACCACGTCGATGCGCTGGGCAGCGCCCAGGTCGATGCCATCGAACGAGGTCCGACCGTCGGGTTCGGTCTCTGGAATGCCGTCCAGCAGGACCCGGATGCCGCGCGACGTACCGGCATTGGACCGGTCTCCCGCCCCGCGCGCGCCGAAGCCGCGAATGACGATGCGCACATCGGAGGAACCCGAACGCGACTGCGCCACCACGCCCGGCACGTTCGAGAGCGCGTCATCTATCCCCAGACCTCGTGACAGCCGCAACTGCTCGCGCGAAAGCACCGTGACCGCGAGCGGCACCTCGAGGGTGCTGATGCGGCCAGCCCGTCCGGTAATAGTCACGGGAGCCAGCCGGGTGCGCAGCGAATCGAGCGTGGAATCACGCGCCGTGCGCTGTGCCTGTGCGGGAGCCGCGGCAACCGCGGCAACAGCCGTGGCGAACAGAATCGTGCGTATCTTCATCTTTGAGCGGAAATCGTAGGAACGACGGGGGCCGCGAGACTCCTTCGGCGCTTCTCTCGCGGTCGATTCATGAATAGTTAACGAACGAACGCATTTCGAGGAGAGTACGTTGACGCAAGCGATTCCGCAGACGCGGCCGGAGTCACTCCAGGAGATCTTATGAATCGCATCACGATCGGGATCAAAGCGAACGGTCCGCTGCGCATTTCCGCGGAGGATGCGGCCCGGGTGCGACTGGAGGACCACGAGGGGAACGCGATTCCGCTTCCGGAGGGCAAGAGTCTCGCCCTCTGTCGCTGTGGCGCGTCGTCCACGAAGCCCTTCTGCGACCGGTCGCACCGCTCCATCGGATTCCATGACCCCGTGAGCGGCGCCGTCCCCCAGCACGATCCGGAGTCCCCCTCGCGCACTCAGGCGGACGGCGGGACGTCGTGAGCGGCGAGGCCGCGTCGTCTCCGCTCGCGCAGGCCCCCGGGAGCGAGACCGAACTCGAAGAGCGTCTCAGCCGCCCCACGCCCGCACTCCTCGAGGCGCTCGCGGGCGTACGAGGGGACATCCTGGTCCTGGGCGCGGGTGGAAAGATGGGTCCCTCGCTCACGGCCATGGCGCAGCGCGCGGCTCACGAGCTGGGCGACGGGCGGCAGGTGATCGCACTCTCGCGCTGGAGTGATGTGACGGTCCGCGATCGGCTCGCCGCACTCGGCGTTCGCATCCTCACCGGCGACCTCACAAGCCGCGACTCGATCGACGCGCTCCCTGACGCGCAGAACGTCGTGTTCATGGCGGGACAGAAGTTCGGCACACGTGACGCGCCCCACGCCACCTGGATGGCCAACACCATCGTCCCCTTCCTGGCGGCGGAGCGCTATCGCACGTCGCGCATCGTGGCGTTCTCGACAGGGAATGTCTACGGGCTCTCACCCGTGACGGGTTCCGGCTCGCGCGAAGACGAAGCCCCTGCGCCGGTCGGGGAGTACGCGGCCTCGTGCCTTGGCCGCGAGCGCGTGTTCGAGTACGCGGCGCACACGTGGTCGACCCCCGTCGCCATCATGCGGCTCAACTACGCGGTGGACCTGCGCTACGGGGTGCTCGTGGACCTTGCGGAGCAGATCCTCCGTGGACAACCGATCGATCTCGCGATGGGATTCGCGAATTGCATCTGGCAGGGCGACGCCAATGCCGCGGCGCTGGGCCTGCTCGCGCACGCCCAGCACCCGCCGCTGGTGCTGAACGTGACGGGCGTCGAGCGCCTCTCGGTGCGCGAGGTCGCACTCGAACTCGGGCGTCGGCTCGGCCGCGCGCCCACGTTCACCGGAGCGGAGGCGCCCGATGCGTTGCTGAGCGACACCCGCCGCATGGTGGCGCTGCTGGGCACGCCCGCCGTGGACACGCCGACCCTGGTGGCGTGGGTGTGCGAATGGCTGCTGCGGGGCGGACGCACGTTAGGCAAGGCCACCCGCTTCGAGCGGCGCGACGGAGCCTTTTGAGCATGACGCTTCGCGCGCATCTCCTGGCGGGGCAGGTGATCCCCGCCCACCCGCTGGCCCTCACCCCCGCCCGCACGCTGGACGAACGCCGCCAGCGCGCCCTTACCCGCTACTACGTGGACAGCGGGGCGGGCGGCATCGCGGTGGGCGTGCACACGACGCAGTTCGCCATTCGCGCGCATGGCATGCTGCGTGACGTGCTGGTGCTCGCCGCCGACAGCGCCCGCGACTCCTTGCACGCCACGCCGCGCGAATTCGCCCTCGTCGCCGGCGTGGTGGGCACTCGTCGTCAGGCAGTGGACGAAGCCGAGCTGGCGCGCACCTGCGGCTATCACGCGGTGCTGCTGAGTCTTGCGGCATTGGGCGAGGCCCTCGACCGCGACTTGATGAAGCACTGCCGCGCCGTGGCGGAGGTGATGCCGGTGATCGGCTTCTATCTGCAGCCCGCCGTGGGCGGCCGCGTGCTCGACCACCATTTCTGGCGGGAGTTCGCCGAGATCCCGAACGTGGTGGCCATCAAGATCGCGCCATTCAATCGCTACCACACGCTCGACGTGGTGCGCGCGGTGGTGGAGTCGGGCCGGGAGGATATCGCGCTGTATACCGGCAACGATGACAACATCGTGGTGGACCTGCTCACTCCCTTTAGGTTTCCGGCCGGGGGACGCGACATCACGCGCCACATAGTGGGCGGTCTGCTGGGACAGTGGGCTGTGGGCACCCGGCGCGCCGTCGAGCTGCTGTCGCACGCACGCGAGGCGCGGGGGGGCCCGCTCGACGCGACGTGGCTGTCGCGCGCCGCGTCGCTCACCGACGCCAACGGCGCCATCTTCGACGCCCGCCACGCCTTCGCCGGGTGCGTCGCCGGTATCCACGAGGTGCTGCGCCGGCAGGGACTCATGCGCGGCACCTGGTGCCTCGACCCTAACGAGAGCCTGTCCAGCGGGCAGTCGCGCGAGATCGACCGCGTCATGCGTTCCTACCCCGAACTCTTCGACGAGGAATTCGTCGCGGCCAACCTCGACCGCTGGATGGCGTAGGCACCGCGTGCGGTGCGCGGTCGCCCGTCACGCCGGGGCGACCGCCACAACCCGGGTCAGGCCAGCTGGGCGTGCCAGGACGTCGATGCCGGGCGCTCGAAGCTGTTGCGATAGGCGCCGGCGGTCGTGAGGGTCGTGTCGAAGACGGCGGTCTCTCCGGCAATCTCACCGGCGCGCACGCGCTGGCCGTACATCGCGCGATCCACGCACTGCACCATCCCGTCGGCGTCCCGGTAGAACACCCGCCCACCCGAAACGAGCGACGTGCCTAACGTCTTCTCCAGGCCCTGCAGGATGCGGAAGAGTGCGTCGATTGAACACCCGGACGCCCCTGCGGTGGACTGGTCCACACCGATGGCAAGGAAGCGCTCGTCGCGCCAGTCGCGGGCGCAGTGCAGCGGGTTACCGTGCGCATGCCATTGCGCCAGGTGCGCATCCACATCGCGAAGGAGCGAGGCACGCGCCGGCTCGGCCAACGGATCGCTTGCGGCAAAGACCCACACGCGCGCGTCATCGGGCAGCGCGTCGAATTCAACTCGTGGCATGCTCAACGTCCTGATGAATGTCGGACAGGAATCGACCCCCTCCCACACGGGTCGCATCCCTCAGGAAACTAATGCGCTGCGGCCCCCGGAGCGCCCGGGGACACGGCGACGGTGTCGGCGAGCGCGCGCAGTTCCGGCGGCACGCCGGTACCCACAAAACGGGGTGCGCCGGTGGCATCGAGGAATTCCTGGCGCAACACGCGCTGGCCATCCGCGGAGTAGAGGAACGACAGGAACGCCTGCGCGGCCGAGGGGTGTTGTGCTCCGACCGGGATGGAGAGCCCGTACCGAATCGGAGCTCCGAGCATCTCGATCGTGTCGCCCATCTGTGCACCCAGCACCCGCACGCGGGCCAGCTCGTACTGTGCCGCCCTGGCCTCGTCGCCCAGGTCAATCTCGCTCGGCAGCGTGACGAAGGGGAGCCGCGCCCCGCGCGCGGAGGACTCGTACATCCACGCGTAATCGAGTTCGCCGGCCTGCACCAGTGCCACGAGTTCCGCGGACTTCGGCCGCACGTGGCGCTTTGGCGCGGAGGCCTCGAGTGCCCGCGCGAGGCCCGGTTGGGCGAAATGACCTTCCGCGAGCTGAAAGAGCAGCAGCGTGCGATAGCCGGCGGGATCGAGATCCGGATCGGCGCGTCCGACTTCAACTCCGGGCTCCGTCAGGACTTGGCGCCATGCGCCGTCGTTCACGCGCGCAATGCCGGTCGCCGCATCGCGATGCGCGAGCACCAGCCGGTTGCGGGCGAATCGCGCATACCACGTCACGTACCGCGGCATCAGGAGCTTCGGGAATACGTCCTCATCCGCCAACGCCAGCACATCGGCGCTCTTTCCCAGCTCCGTGAACCTTCGCGCAAGCTCCAGGCTTCCGGCCGACTCCAGCGTGTACCCCACGCCCGACCGCGCGCTGAACGAATCGAGGGCGGCACGCATCGGCCGGGCGAGGCTTCCGGCCGCCAACACGACAATCGGCCCCTTGGCGACGTCGGCACCTTGCTCGCCCTCCGCGCGACAGCCGGTAACCACGAGCAACGCGAGCGCCAGCACGGGGCCCCGCTTTCGCCAGTTGGAGAATATCATGCGCGCACGCTAGCCACCGTTCTCGGACGAGGCGTGCCTGTGCGCGTCATCGTCTTTCTTCCTCCGCCGCCGCACCGCGGCAACCGCGCTGGAGATCCCGAAATAGATCAGCGTGCCCACCGCGACGAGCAGCGCGATAAACAGCACGCCTTCCATGATGTATTCGGTCATGCGCCAATAGGGTGGTTGCGGTGTGCGCCTATGTGGCCTGCGACGCCAGCTCGTGCGCCAGCGCTGCCTCCAGCGTGGCGTGCCGGAATTCGAACCCTGCACCCACCAACGCCTTCGGCAACACGCGCTGCCCCTCGATGACCGTTGCTTCTCCCATCGCACCGTACAAGAGCTTGATGGCAAACTCCGGAACCGGCACCACCGCCGGCCGGCCGAGGGCGTGGCCAAGGGCGGAGGTGAACTCGGCGTTGGTCACCGGCGCCGGTGCGGTGAGGTTGAAGGCGCCGGTGGCCCCGGACGCCGAGAGCAGGAACTCCATCGCGCGAATTGTGTCGGTCCGCGAGATCCAGCTCATCCACTGCGTGCCTTCGCCGATTCGGCCGCCCACTCCTAACGAGAAGATCGGCACCATCTTGCCCAGCGCACCGCCGGCGGGGTGGAGGACGATGCCGAGGCGCGGGTGCACGACGCGGATGCCCGCGTCGCGCGCGGGATCGGCGGACGCCTCCCACAGGCGCGCGACATCGGGTAGGAAGCCCGTCCCGGTATCCGACCCTTCATCCAGCAGCTCGTCGCCCCGGTTGCCGTAGATACCGATGGCCGACACGCTCAGCAGCACCGCCGGCTTTCGCGCGAGCGAGGCGAGCGTCTTCGCCAGCAGCAACGTCCCCTTCCGCCGGGAGTCGAGAATGGCCTGCCTTGCGTCGTCCGTCCAGCGCTGGGCGATCGACTCCCCCGCCAGGTGCACGACCGCGTCGATCCCTTCCAGGCGTGTCGCATCCAGGGTGGTCTCGGCGTCCCAGACGATGTCCGGCTGCGCGCCCGACGATTTCGCGCGGCCGATGCTCAGCACCTCGTGTCCGCCCCCTCGCAGCCGCTCGGCGAGCGGCGTGCCGATGAATCCGCTGGCGCCGGTTATCGCAATCCGCATCACGTCTCCTTCAGGTGGCGTCGCCATCAATGGATCGCCAGAGGTACCATGAGGCGATCGTGCGATGCGGCGCCCATTTCGCGCCGATCGCGAGCACCCGCTCGGGCGTGGGCAGCTTGCGCAGCCGGTACGCCTGCTGAATGCCCTTCTTGATGCCAAGATCGAGTTCGGGCAGCACATCCGGCCGCCCCAGACGGAACATCAGGAACATCTGCGCCGTCCATCGACCAACGCCCTTGACGGCCGTCAGGTGCCTGACGATCTCCTCGTCGCCCAGTTCAGCGAGCGAGTCTATCGGAATCTCCGCGGCGACGACGCGCGCGGAGAGGTCGCGGAGGTAGGCGAGTTTCTGCCTGGAGATTCCTGCGCCGCGCAGCACCTCGTCGCTCAGCCGGGTGAGGCCGCCGGCTTGCGGGCGCTCGTCACCGAAGAGCGCCTCGAAGCGGGCGTGGATGGTCGACGCAGCTTTTCCGGAGAGCTGCTGGTAGATGATGGAGCGCGCGACGGCCTCGTAATGCGACAGGTGCGCGACCGTCTTGAACCGGCAGGGCCCCACGGACTCCACGACGCGCGCGAAGACGGGATCGCACGTTCGGAGA
>JBDSVW010000056.1:0-2829 GCA_039927015.1 Gemmatimonadaceae bacterium
CCGCCGATGGTGGCGAGCGGCGATGCGCGCCGAATCACGAAGCGATCGCCGGCGCGCGCCACGAGCGGGGCGTCGAGCACGATGCGCACTCCGCGCCGCTCGCTGCCGTTCACCGTGCCGCCCAGCGCCACCAGCCGGGCCCCTACTTCTGACGTGCCGAGGTGGAGCCGCACCCACTCCCTCGGCCGAATTGCACGATCCACGTCGGGCAGGAGCGCCACCTCGCCGCGCCAATAGCGGGAGGCGACCCACGCAGCATCCTGCACCAGCATGGCGCCACGATTCACATCGTCCAGATCCACGCCGGCCAGGGCGATGGCGGCTCGATTCCCGGGTGCGATCGCGGGCTGCGCGGCGCCGTGACTCTGGAGACCGCGCGCGCGCACGGGTCGGTCGAGGGGAAAGAGCCGCAGCGGAGTGCTGGCATCGACGCTCCCGCTCCAGACGGTGCCGGTGACGACGGTGCCCGTCCCACGCACCGAGAAGGCGCGATCGATCGGCATGCGGAACAGGTCGTCGCCCGCGCGCGCCGGAGTCGCGTGCACCTGCTCGCGCAGCGCCTCGCGCAGGCGCTCGACGCCGTCACCTGTGGTGACCGAGGTCTCCACCACCGGACATCCTTCGAGCGGCGTGCCGGCCAACAGCGCGCGGACGTCCTCATGCACGAGCGCCATCCAGTCGTCGTCGTCCACGGCGTCGCGCTTGGTGAGCGCGACCACGCCCCGCGACACTCCCAGCAGGCTGAGGATGGCGAGATGTTCGCGCGTCTGCGGCATCACGCCCTCGTCAGCCGCAATCACCAGCAGCCCGACGTCCACCCCGGTGGCGCCGGCGAGCATGGTGCGGATGAACGCTTCGTGTCCCGGCACGTCCACGATGCCCACGGTTCCAGCGTCGCCGAGGGCGAGGGGCGCGAAACCGAGTTCGATGGTGATGCCCCGACGCTTCTCCTCCGGCAGGCGATCGGTTTCCACGCCGGTGAGCGCGCGCACCAGCGAGGTCTTGCCGTGATCGATGTGTCCCGCAGTCCCGATAATCACGCCTGCCGCGCGCCTCCCATGCCCCGTTCCCATGACTCGAACGCCCGCATGGGACGCCCATCGTTCAGGTGCTGCTCGAGGAACTCCCGCAGCAGGCGCAGGTGCGCGCGCCGCACGCCCTCCTCGCGAAGATCGACGTCCTCGCCCCGGCTCCAGGCGTTCAGCGCGGCCCGGGCATCGGGCGGCAGGGACCGGCCTCGTGGAAGGCCGGCGGCGCACGGCGCGCAGACAACGCCGCCCGCCTGGTGGCTGAACGACATCGTCGCCTCGGATGCGATGTCTTCATGGCAGCTGCAACAGCGCTGCACGGCCGGCGCGAACCCAAGGGCCGCCACCAGGCGCCACGCCGCCGCGAGTCCCACGTCGCGGGCGCGCGCCGGGGGCGCGGCGGCGATCGCATCGAAGGCACTGGTGAGCACGTCGAAGAACTCTCCGGGCTCATCGCCGCCCGCGAAACGCAGCGCGAGCTCCGACAGGGCCGACGCCGCAGAGAAGCGCTCGAGGTGCGCCGAGAGCGCCCCGCGCGCGCTTCCCACGTCGAAGCCTGCCAGCTGCTGCAGGTCGCGTCCCGGCTTGCTGTGAATCTGCGCCACACCGCTGGCAAAGAGGTCGAGTCCCCAGCCGAAGCGCTTGTCCGACGCGCGCGCGCCGCGCGCGATGACCGACAACATGCCCGCATCGCGCGTGGCAAGACGCACGATGCGGGAGGTCTCGAGATAATCGAACGCGTGCAGCACGAGTGCGTCGGTCGTGACCAGGTTCATGCCGCAAGATAGTGCGTCTGCTAGCGGAGCGTTCCCACGCGCAGGCCGAGCATCACCACGCGTCCGGGAGCCGCGAAGTTCGCCACTTCCTCATACGCCGCGCCCAACGCGTTCTCCAGCCGCGCGGTGAGCGCCGAGGCGCGCCAGAACCCGCCGCCGTCGGCGAGCGTGCACGTGAGACCGACGTCCATGCGGGAATAGCCCGCCAGTTCAACGGGGGTGGCCGGATACGTGGAGAAGTCACGGTCGTCGCGTGCCCCGACATGGGTGAGCGCCAGATCGACACGCGTGCGCGGAATGCGGGACACCGCGGCACCCGCCGAAAGCGTAAGCGGGGGACGCCGGAGCAGGCGACGGCCATTCACGAAGGTCGCCCCCGCTCCCGACTGGAAGCCTGCATCGTCCACGCGCGTGCGCAGGGCGGTCGCGGTGCCCCACACGGCGACGCCCGCCGTCGGTTCGGTGCGCGCTTCCAGTTCAAGGCCACGAGCCGACGCCGCGGCGACGTTGAAGTAGTTGGGGTCGGTGGGAGCGCGGAAGGTGTACTGAATGAGGTCTCGGAAGCGCTGGTCGAAGTAGGTGGCGCCGAGCGTCACGCGTCCGGGCAGCCGTTGTTCCGCGCCCACCTCCCACCCGCGCGATCGCTCGGGACGCAGCGCCGGGTTTCCCACGGAGAACGCACCGGAGAAGGTTTCGAGAAACGTGGGCGCCTTGAATCCCCCGCCCACGGCGCCGCGCACCCGTGCGCCCCGCCAGGTGCGCCACGCGGCGGCGACGCGGGCCGTGCGGAAGATGCCGTACACGTCATTGTCGTCGTAACGGCTGCCTAACGACCACGAGGCGCGGCCGGCATCGCCGGTCCACTGCGCGTAGGCGGCGCGGGTGATGCGCCCCGCCGAGAAATGATTCGGCGACAGGTCATAGTTGGAGCTGTCGGCGCCGCGCTGCCGTTCGGTGGCGTGCTCCACTCCCACGAGCAGCGCCTGCCCGGGGGCGGGGCGCAGGATGAGCCTCGCGTCACCCGT
>JBDSVW010000057.1:0-15550 GCA_039927015.1 Gemmatimonadaceae bacterium
GGGTCAATCGAGGTCTGTGAGGGCTGCGGGGTGCTGCTCTACGCAATCGAATGATCCGGCGGCGGTGGTAGCCGGCATTACTTTGCAGGCATGACCCTCTCCACCAGGCGCGCGCGCATCGCGCCGCGCTGGCAGCGGCCTGGCCGCCCCGATGCCGAGGTCGTCGCCCTGCTCGCGGCCGAACTCAAGCTGCCACCGATGGTATGCGAGCTGCTGGCGGCGCGAGGCTACGGGGTACCGGACGACGCACGGCGGTTCCTGCGTCCCCGGCTCGAGCATCTTCATGACCCCCAGCTGCTGCTCGGCATGGACGCCGCGGTCGCGCGCCTAACGCGGGCGATCCGCTCCGGCGAGACCATCCTCGTCCACGGGGACTACGACGTGGATGGCATCTGCTCGACGACCATCATGGTGCGCGTCATCCGGCACCTGGGGGGCCAGGCGGTCCCGTTCCTGCCGCACCGCATGACGGACGGGTACGACCTCACCGACGCGGGCGTCGCCGCGGCCGTCGCGGCGGGGGCCTCGGTGGTGCTGACCTGTGACTGCGGCACCAGCGCCCACCCGGCGATCGAGCGGCTGGGGGTAGCGGGCATTGACGTGATTGTGTCCGACCACCATCTGCCCAGCCGCGACGTGCCCGCCTGCCTGGCGGTGCTCAATCCACGGCAGCCGGGCTGCGCGTATCCCGACAAGGACTTGTGCGCGGCGGGCGTTGCCTTCAAGCTCTCGCTGGCGCTGCTGCGCTCGTTAGGTGGGTCGGAGAACGTGGCGTTGCGCCTGCTGGACCTGGTGGCGCTCGCCACCATCGCCGACGTGGCGCCGCTGCGCGGCGAGAACCGGGTGCTCGTGCGCTTCGGCCTCAAGCTCATGGCCGACTCCAGCGTCGTCGGCCTGCGGGCGCTGATCGAGGCGGCACAGCTCGATCCGGCGGCCCTCACGGCCGGCCGCATCGGCTTCATCCTGGCGCCGCGCCTCAACGCCGCGGGGCGCGTGGGCCACGCGATGGTGGGGGTCGAGCTCCTGCTGACCGATGACCAAGGCACGGCCAACCGGATCGCCCGCGACCTTGAGGAGCTGAACCGCGCGCGCCAGCAGCTGGACCGGGATACCCTCGATGCGGCGCGCACCATGGCCGACCGGCTGGACCTGGATGAAACGATCGGCGTGGTACTCGGCGCCGAGGGATGGCATCCGGGCGTGATTGGCATCGTGGCCTCCCGGCTCGTGGAGGATCTCGCGCGTCCCGTGCTGCTCGTGGCCTTCGAGAATGGTGTGGGGAAGGGATCCGGCCGCTCGATTCCGGCCTTCGACCTCCATGCGGGACTCACGGCCTGCAAGGAGCTGCTGACCCGCTATGGCGGGCATCGAGCCGCGGCCGGCATCACGATCGCCGCGTCCGAGTTCGAGCGGTTCACCCAGCGCTTCAACGAGGTCGCGCGGGACGCCCTGAGCGCCGACGATCTCGTGCCAAGACTCCGCGTGGACGTCGACCTCTCGCTGGACGACGTGACGGACGACCTCGAGTCGCTGCTGCGGCACTTCGAACCCTTCGGCATGGGCAATCCGTCCCCCGTCTTCGCGGCGTCCGGGGTGCGGCTGGCGGGGGCCGCGCGAGTCGTGGGGCAGGGCGGGCTGAAGTTGCAGCTGGCCCGGAGCGGCGGCGCGCTGGAGGCGATCGGGTGGGGCATGGGCGATCGCGCCCGCGAGCTCTCCGCCGACGCCGTGATGGAGACGGCGTTCCGCCTCGAGCGCGACAGCTACGGCGGCCGAAGCCGCCTCGTCGCCCGACTGGCGGACTTCCGCACCTAAGCATGCGCATCATCGCGGGGGAATGGCGCGGACGCACCATCTCAGCGCCGAACGATGCGCGCGTGCGACCGACTGGTGATCGCGCGCGCGAAGCGTGGATGAGCATCGTCCACCCCACCCTGGCGGGCGCGCGCGTGCTCGACCTGTTCGCCGGATCGGGGGCGCTGGGACTCGAAGCCCTCTCGCGGGGCGCGGCCTTCTGCGATTTCGTGGAGATCGCCGGTCCTTCGTTGCGCGCCATCCGGGAGAATGGCGACAAGCTTGCCGCGCAGGCCCGCATGGCCGTGCATCGCATGGACGCCGTGCGGTTCGTGCAACAGCTTGCCCGGCACGCGTACGACATCGCCTTCGCCGATCCGCCATACAACCTCGACCTTGCGCCGCAAATCGCGGCGCGCTGGCTGGAGAATCCCTTCGCGACCGTCCTCGGGGTGGAGCATGACGTGCACGAGCCGCTGCCGCCCGGGGGAGAGACGCGCACCTACGGCGGCACGGCGGTGACGATCTTCCGCGCCCCGGGTTAGAATTCCCCGCCCATTGCGACCCTCTTCCACTGCCTATGCCACGCGTCGCCATCTACGCCGGATCGTTCGATCCCATCACCACCGGCCACGAGGATCTCATTCGCCGGAGCCTCGGGTTCGTGGACCGGCTCATCGTCGCCGTCGCGAGCAATGTGTCGAAGCAGCCGCTCTTCACCTTCGAGGAACGGGCCGACTTCATTCGAAAGTCCATCGGCGAGAATGATCGCATCGAGGTGCATCACTTCCGTGGCCTGCTGGTGGACTTCGCAAAGCAGATGGGGGCCAAGCTCTTCATTCGCGGGCTGCGGGCCGTGAGCGACTTCGAGTACGAGTACCAGATGGCGCTCATGAACCGGCATCTCTCGCCCGACCTGGAGACGGTCTTCATGGTCCCGTCCCTGGAGACGACGTACATCAGCGCGTCGCTGGTGCGCGAGGTGGCGCGGTTTGGCGGCGAACTCGACGGGTTGGTCCATCCTCTGGTGGCCACGGCCCTCCGCGAGAAGTTCACGGAGCGCTGATGGGGCACCGTTCGAGCGAGGATTTCGTCGCGCGCCTGCGGCACCGTGCCGCCGCCGAGCGCAAGCGCATCGCCTTTCCGGAATCGTCTGATCCGCGGGTGCTGCAGGCGGTCGAGGCGTTGCACGCGGAAGGCATCGTGTCGCCCGTGCTCATCCGCGGCCCAGGTATCGCGGCGTCGCGACTTCCCGCGGGGGTTCCCGTGATTGACACGCGTGACAGCGAGCAGACCGAGCCGCTGGTGGCGTCGCTGCACGATCGTCGCCGCGGCCGTCGAGTGTCCGACGCGGAGGCAGAGGCGCTGGCACGGGATCCGTTAATTTTCGCCAACGACCTGGTGCGACACGGGGAAGTGGACGGCTGCGTGGCGGGCTGCGTCTACACCACCGCGGAGGTGATGCGCGCTGCGCTCTGGCTGGTGGGGCCAATGGAGGGAGTGCGCACCGTGTCCAGCGCCTTCTACATGGTCACGCCCCCATTTCGCGGCGACCAGAGCGAGGTGCTCACCTTCACTGACTGCGCCGTGGTGCGGTATCCCACCGCGGAGCAACTGGCGGACATCGGCATTGCGGCCGCCCAGGATCGTCGGCGGATCGTGGGTGACACGCCCGTGGTTGCCTTTCTGTCCTTCAGCACCACCGGGAGCGCGGAGGGGGAATCGGTCTCCCGGGTCCGCGAAGCCGTGGCACTCGTCCGCTCGCGCGTGCCCGAACTGGCGGTGGACGGGGAGCTACAGGGTGACGCGGCGCTGGTGGCCGCCGTGGCGCACCGGAAGGCACCGGCGAGCTCTGTCGCGGGCAACGCGAACATTTTGGTATTTCCTGCGCTCGACTCGGGTAACATTTCGTACAAACTTGTCGAGCGCATCGGGAGGAGTGCGGCCATCGGTCCCATTCTCCAGGGCCTGGCACGTCCCTGCAATGACCTGTCGCGAGGCGCGTCAGCCGACGACATTATCAACGTGGCTGCCGTCACGGCGTTGCAGGCGCATCCGTTCTGAGGGCGCTACCTGGAAATTCACGGAGATTAACGAATGAGCTTCGCAATCAAGAAGCACGGTGAAGTGTGTGTGGTGGACGTTGAGGGTCAGCTGATCGTGGGCAATCGCCAGGAGCTGAAGCAGAAGGTGCTCGACGAAATCGAGCGCGGTGAGCGGAAATTTCTGATCGATTTCAGCCAGACCGGATACATCGACAGCTCCGGTCTTGGCGTGCTGGTGTCACTCTCGAAGAAGATTCGCGAAGCGACCGGCGAGCTGCGACTCGCCAACCTGAACGAGGATCTCAAGACGCTGTTCGAGCTCACCAAGCTCGACACGCTGTTCCAGATTGCCGGCACTCGCGAGGATGGTCTCAAGAGTTTCTAGCGTTGCGCACGGGGGTGTCTCGCCGCGGGCGGGCACCCTCGTGCATTCGCGCGGCGTGACGTCACCCGCCGCGCACGCGAATTCCATCTGATGACAGACCTCCGCAACGGTGCGCTGCCCGATCCCTTGCACGGCGAGACGCGCTTCCCCATTGACGTGCGTTTTCCGAGTGACCTCCGATACATCGAAGGTCTCGTGGATGTCGTGTCGCGGAACTGCGCGGCGCTCTCCTTTCCCGAGCGCATCTGCAACCTCCACATTCCCATCGCCCTCACGGAGGCGCTTTCTAACGCCATCCTCTACGGCAATCGGGAGGACTCGTCGAAGCGCGTCCGGCTGAGCGCGCGGGTCGACGAGCGGAGCCTCGTGCTCGAGGTGGCGGACGAAGGCACCGGATTCGATCTCGACGAGTGCACGATCGACCCTGCCGGTCCCGGTAGCATCGAGCGGGAGGACGGGCGGGGACTCTACCTCATGCGCAGCCTCATGGATCGCGTGGAACGGTTCTCCGATGGGGGAAACGTGGTGCGACTCACGGTGCTGCGCTCGTGAAGGAGCTCGCCGCAGTCCTCGAGCGCTTTTACGATGTGGCGGGCGTGCATGCGGTCGTGTGGACGCAGGCCGCGGAAGGTGCGCCGATCATCGCCGCCTTCGGCCGGCGGACGGAGTCCGTGCCGCGCGTGCTGGAGCTGCTGGTGCCCGGCGGGCCGCCGGCCGAGATCGAAACCGAGGAGGGCATCCTGCTGGCAGGAGGGGTGCCAGGTCCGCGACGGGCGTGGGTCACGGTCGGGCCGTGCCGCGGCCAGCGGTCGGAGACGGCCGCCTGCCTGGCGTTCCTGCTGCCTATCGTGGGGCACTTCTTCCAGTCGGCGCTGGAGGTGGAGCACGCGGCCTACGAGCTGGCCGAGCGCTACGAGGAGATCAACCTGCTCTATACGACGAGCGAGATTCTCGGTCGCACGGTCTCGCTGGAGGAGGCGGCGTCGCGCATCCTGGCCGAGATCTGCGAGACGGTCGGCGCGCGCCGGGCGGCGATCCTCGTGCACGATCGCGTCACGGACACGCTGCAAGTCGTAACCGCGTTAGGCTTCCAGCCGCCGGAGGCGCTCCCGATCCGCACGCAGGACCGGCTGAGCGTCTCGGCGCGCGTCTTCCGTGACCAGCGCGCGGTGATCCTGGACGAGGGGGAGCTACCCAGCGACACGGAGTCGCTCTATCGGAAGGGCGCGTTCCTGTCGGTGCCGATCCTGTGGACCAATCCCAATCCGCATGGCTCCATCCCGTTAGGCGTGGTGAACCTATCCGAGCGCCGGAGCGGCGAGCCGTTCAGTGCGGGCGACGAGAAGCTGGTGACCGCCATTGCCACGCAGATCGGCACGGCCATCCAGAACGCGCGCCTGGTGCGCGCGTCGCTGGCCCAGGAGCGCCTGCAGCAGGAGATGCAGCTGGCGAGCGACCTGCAGATGAAGCTGCTGCCCGACACGTCGCTGTTCGCCCCCGAGGCGCACGTGGCGGCCCGGGTGGTGCCCGCCGATAGCGTGGGCGGCGACTTTTACCATCTCTTCCGCCTGGCCGGGGGCAAGACGGGCGTCATGATCGGCGACGTGTCGAGTCACGGCTATCGTGCCGCGCTGGTCATGGCGCTGGTCATGAGCGCCTCGGCGATCCACGCCCAGACCACCGAGGATCCGGGCGTGATGCTCAACGCGCTGCTGGCCACCCTGCGCGAGGAGCTGGAGAGCACGGAGATGTTCATCTCCCTGTTCTACGCCGTGCTCGATCCGGTGCATGGTAGCCTGCGCTACGCGAACGCGGGGCATCCGCACGCGTTCGTCGTGGACGCCGACGGCAACGCCGAGCGGCTCGCGGCGCTCGACCCGCCGCTGGGCATGAGCATCCGGCACCCGGGCACGAGCGAACGGTCGTGGACTCCGCAGGGCGACCTGCTGCTGCTGTTTACCGACGGCATCTCGGATGCGCGCAACCGGCAGGACCTGCGACTCGGCGAGCATCGCGTCATCGACATCGTGCGCGCCAGCCGCAACGAGGCGCCGGCGCGCATCGTGGGGCGGGTCTTTGACGCGCTGCACGCGCATGCCGGCGAGATGATCCGCCGCGACGACCTCACGCTCCTCGTCGCCCGCACGCCGGCGCGTTAGGCGCATGCGCGGCGATTCCCGGCAGGGGCTGCCCCCCGCGCGCAAGCGACTGGGCCAGCATTTCCTCACCGATCGCAACGCGCTCGAGCGCATCGTCGAGGCGTTGCAGCTGGAGCCGGGGGAGACGGTGATCGAGATCGGGCCGGGCCGCGGGGCACTCACCGACATTCTCGCCACGCGCGCGGGGCAGCTCATCGCGCTGGAGATCGACCCGCTGCTGGTGCCCATCCTGCAGGAGCGGTATGCCGCGCAGCCGCACGTGCGCATCGTGGAAGGCGACGTGCTGGCCACCTCGCTCGACGCACTGGTGGATGGGGCCTTCGCCCTGGTGGGCAACGTGCCGTACTACATCACCACGCCCATCATCTTCCAGGCGCTGCGCGCGCCGCGGCCCACCCGCATGGTCTTCCTCGTGCAGCGCGAGGTGGCCGAGCGCATCGCCGCCCCGCCCGGCGACCGGGCGTACGGCGCGCTGTCGGCGAATGTGCAGGCGCTGGCCGAGGTGCACATCGCGGGACGGGTGCCCGCCGGCGCCTTTCACCCGAAGCCGAAGGTCGATTCCGCCATCATCCGCCTCACCCCTCGCACGGAGCCGCTTATGGCGCCGCACGAGGAAGCTCCCTTCCAGAAATTCGTGCAGGCGGCCTTCGGACGGCGACGGAAGCAGATTCGGCGCGTGCTGCGGGAAATCTTCTCTCTCGACGCCGAGCAGGCCGAAAGCGTGCTCGCGCGTTGCGGCATCGACCCCGAAGCCCGGCCGGAGACGCTCTCGCCCGCCGGCTTCCTCGCCATCCTGCGACACGTGGCCGCTGCCCACGGCGGGGACACCACGCGTCGCTAGTCGTCGTCGCTAGTCGTTGCCGCTAGTCGTCGTCGCTAGTCGTCGTCGCTCTTCTCGCGATTGGTGAGGGCGTAGCTCAAACCCTCGAGCTCCATCGCCATGTTCACGTTGCGCACCGTGACGTGCGGGGCGAGCTGCAACTGCACGGGGGCGAAGTTGAGGATGGCGCGCACACCGGCCGAGACAACCCGTTCGGCGATCGCCTGGGCGTCGTCGCCTGGAATGGTGAGCACGGCGATTTCGGGGGCGTGCTCCCTGATGTCGGGCTCGAGCTGCGCGATGTCCCGCACCGCGAGACCGTCCCATCGCGTCCCCACCTTGGCGGGGTCGGTGTCGTAGACGGCCACGACCTGGAAGCCGCGCTCGCGGAAGCCGCCGTACTGTGCCAGCGCAGTGCCGATCTTCCCAGCGCCCACGATCAGCACGCGCCACTCGCGCCCGAGTCCCAGGATGTCACGTAAGGCGGTGGTGAGCTCGGGCACGGGGTAGCCCAGCCCCCGCTTGCCGAAGGAGCCGAAGAACGACAGATCCTTGCGCACCTGCGCGGACGTCGTGCCCCCGCGCCGTGCCAACTCCTCGCTGGATATGGTACGGTTACCCTCACCGAGAGAATCCTCGAGAAAGCGGAGGTAGATCGAGAGTCGTCGGACGGTGCTGTCGGCGATGCGCTTCACGGGCAGTAGCGGGGCTTGTGAATTGATTCACAAGCTAACTCTGCTCCCGGACACGCACTAGTCACACTCGCCGCACTTAGCTTTCCCGCCATGCCGGTCCACAAATTCCCAGCAATCGGGCGCGTGCGCCCGGTACTCGAGCCTGCTCCCCGTCCGCAATCGCCGACGCAGTTGGCCAGCCGCACGCAGGTGGCCGGCCAGGCGCAGGTAAACGAGCGCTCGGTCAATACCGGCGAGGGCCGGGAGCTAATGCGCGTTGGCGGCGGGCCACCCGGCACGGCGCGTTCCAACGAACGCGACGGCACATGAGCGTGAGGACGGTCGTGACCGCATCCCCCGACTCGGAACTACTTGTGCGCGCCCGGAGCGCGCTGGCGGCGGGGTCGCTCGACGCGGTCACGCTCATGGAGCGCGTGTGCGCGCTGCCGAACGCGCCGCAGCTGGTGGCGGAGCGGCTGGCGGAGGCGCTGTTCGCCCGCCACGCTGACTTCCTGTGCGGCGCCGACGGGCGCTGGGCGCTGATCGCGATGGGGCGCATCGTGCCGCCGGGTGTCCTGCCCTGTCCCCCGATTTTCGACCCGCCACTCCACGTGCGCGAACGCCGGCGCACCGAGACGCCGCTGGCCAGCGACGACGTGCCGCTGCGCTCCCTTCGCTTCGCCGTGGTGGACGTGGAAACCACGGGCATGTCCCCGGCGACGGGTGACCGGGTGACGGAGATCGCGATCGTGCACGTGGAGGGCGGGGAGGTGACCGAGGTGTACGAAACCCTGGTGAATCCCGAGCGTCCGATACCTCCCGCCATCGTTGCGCTCACCCGCATCACCTGGGAGATGGTGGCACAGGCGCCGCGCTTCGGCGCCGTGGCGGGCGATGTGGTGGGACGGCTGCGGGAGCGCGTGTTCGTCGCCCACAACGCCGCGTTCGACTGGCGCTTCGTGTCGCACGAGGTGTCGCGCGCCTCAGGAATGCAGCTGACGGGTGACAACCTGTGCACCGTGCGGCTCGCGCGCGCCCTGCTGCCACAGCTTCCGCGGCGCTCGCTGGACGCGGTGACACAGTACTTCGGGGTGGAGATCGGCCATCGGCATCGCGCCGCGGGTGACGCGATCGCCACCGCCCACGTGCTCACGCGCCTCATCGGCATCGCGGAGGATCGCGGGGCCAGCACCTGGCGCGAGCTCACGGCCCTCCTGCGACCGGGCACATCCCGGTCGCGCAAACGCCGCTCGGCCATGCCGCGCGGCATCGACGTCGATCCCACGCTATGACCAGCTTCGGTCCGGACATTCGCAGCCGCACGTTAGGCCGCTATCGCATCCATGCCGTGCAGGCGGGCGGCCAGAAACTCGACGGGGGCGCCATGTTCGGCGTCGTGCCCAAGCCGCTCTGGGAACGCCGCATTCCGGCCGACGATCGCAACCGCATCCAGCTGGGCATGCGCTGCCTCCTGGTGGAGCATGAGGACGGCCTGGTGCTGCTGGATACCGGACTGGGGAACAAGGAGAACGCCAAGTTCCGGGACATCTATGGCGTGGAGAATGCGGGCGCCGACGATCGCACGTGGCTCGAGGACGCGCTGGTCTCGTTAGGGTATGCCCCGCAAGACATACGGCTCGTTATCAACACGCACTTGCACTTCGACCATGCCGGCGGCAACACGCGGGCCGATGGGGCGGGGGCGGTGCAGCCGTCCTTCCCGGCGGCGCGCTACGTGGTGCAGCGCGGAGAGCTGGACTACGCCACACACACCAACGAGCGCACGGGCGCGAGTTACTTCGCGCACAACTGGGACGTCCTGGCCGCGCGCGGTCAGCTCGATCTCATCGAGGGTGAACGCGACGTGGTGCCGGGCATCCGGGTGATTCGCACGCCCGGTCACGTGCCGCATCATCAGAGCGTCGTGATCGACGGCGGGCAGGGCGCCATCGCGTGCTTTCTCGGCGATGTGTGCCCGACGGTGGCACACCTCCCGCTGCCGTGGATCATGGGGTACGACGTGGATCCCCTCACGACGCTCGAGTCGAAGCGCGGACTGCTGCATCGCGCGGCGGACGAGCGCTGGCTGCTCATCTTCGAGCACGATGCGGACCGGGCGTGGGGCTACGCCGTGCACGACGGCAAGGCGTATCAGCTCACTGACCCGGACGCGGCGGCGGCCACGTCCTGAGGCAGCCAGCGGCCCAGGGTCTCGCGGAGCCCCTCGAGTGTCACGGGCTTCGAGAGAAAGTCGTTCATGCCCGCGTCGAAGCAGCGGCGGCGATCCTCGCCCGTGGCGTTGGCCGTCATGGCGACGATGGGCACGGCGAACGAGGTCCCCGACGTGTCGCTGCGAATGGCCTGCGTGGCGCCGAAGCCATCGAGTTCCGGCATCTGGCAATCCATGAGGATGAGGTCGAACTCGGTCTTCTGTATGAGGCGCAGCGCCTCGTTACCGTTGGCCGCGATCATCACCTCGTGGCCCAGGTGTTCGAGCATGCGCCGCGCCACCAGTTGATTCACCTCGTTGTCCTCCACCAGCAGGATGTGCGTGCGCAGTGGAGGGCGCACCGCCGGCAGCGTCACAGGCGTCCCGGCCGGCGCGCCTAACAAGTTGCGCAGCATGTGTGCGAGCCGGTCCCGGCGCACGGGTTCGGCCAGCACGGCGGCCATGCCGTCTCCGCCGCCATGCGCCAGCAGCCGTGCGGATACGGGCACCGTGCGCAGCAGCCGGCGGTGGCCATCCAGCCATTGGACCTCCGGCGAGTCGGGCGTGAGGGCGGCCTCCGCCACCACCAGCGGAGGATCTCCGGCGAAGTTCCGGGGGCCTACAGGCCACGACCCGAATTCCTGCACGCGGGCGCCCCAGCGCCGCAGGAGGGTGGCGAGGTGCTCGCGCGTCGCATCGCTTGCACAGATCACCTCGGCGTCCATCCCGTCCAGGTTGATGTCGTCGTCCGGCGCCAGCCGGGCCACGTTTGGGCGGCGGAATCTCGCGGTGAACCAGAACGTCGAGCCGCGCCGCTCCTTGCTCAGCACGCCGATGTCGCCGCCCATGAGGTAGGCGAGCTGCCGGCTGATCGAGAGTCCGAGGCCCGTGCCGCCGAACCGACGCGTCGTGGACACATCCTCCTGGATGAACGGCGCGAAGATCGACGTCACCTTGGTCGACGGAATGCCGATGCCCGTGTCGCTCACGCTGAACCGGAGGATGGTGGTATCACCTTCCTCCCGATCGATCGAGACACGCACGCCTATGGAGCCGGTCGCCGTGAACTTTATCGCGTTCGAGAGCAGGTTCATCAACACCTGCCCGACACGCGCCGGGTCGCCACACAACAGCCGCGGCACGCTCGACTCGACGTGCCCCGACAGGTGCAATCCCTTCTGGTCGGCCAGCAGGGCCACGCTGTCGCACGCGTCGTCCACCAGGCGCTCGACATCGAGCTCGACCGACTCGAGCTCCACGTGCCCGGACTCGATCTTGGAGAAGTCGAGGATGTCGTTGATGATGTGCAGCAGCGCGTCGGCACTGCGATGAACGGTGTCCGCGCATTCCCGCTGCCGTTCGTCGAGGGCGCTTTGACGCAGGAGCCCGATCATGCCGATGATGCCGTTCATCGGCGTGCGAATCTCGTGGCTCATGTTGGCGAGAAAGCCACTCTTCGCCCGGTTGGCCGCGTGGGCTTCGTCGCGCGCCAGTCGCAGGTCGCGCTCGATGCGCTCGCGGTCCTCAATCTCACGACGCAGGCGTGTGTTGGAGTCTGAGAGTTCTCGCGTCCGGATATTGACCAGCCGGCCCACGCGGCTGGCATGTCCGATCACCACGAGCAGGATGGTGCCGAGGCCCGACGTGAGGATCAGGGCGATGCCGAGGGCCGCCCATGCCTGCACCGTACGATGCGTCGCGATGTATTCGGGCGTCGCTTCCACCGAGAGTGTCCAGTGCCGTCCGCCGATGGCGAGCACCGAGGAATAGGCGAGTGGTACGCGCGTACCGGGAATCGCCGCGGAACCGCCCGGCGTCTGCTCGAGCGTGCCCGGGTCCGTCTGGAAGAGCATCCGCTCCCCGGGGGCCTCGGCGAGATCCTGGAGCCGTATCCGCAGCCCCCGAGCCCGCACTTGCGAGAGGGCATGCTCGGCGAGGTCATCGAGGTCGATCATGGTGACGACGAATCCTCGGAGGGACGGCTGCGAGACCCCGTACACGGGCACCGCGACGAGGATGCCGTATTGTCCGCTCGTCCGGCGATAGAATCGCACGCGCCCCGACACCGCGGTGGACCGCGCGGCGCTCGCGTGCTGCAGGGCCTCGTGCCGGGTGCGTTCCGACGCCAGGTCGAAACCGACCATGCGCGTGCTGCCATCGCTCTGTTCCGCCAACTGCACCGGATAGTACGCCGGGCGGTCGTCGGCGCGGACGAAACCGCTGTCCCGCGCTGGCTGGTTGATTTCGAACTCGGCACGCCCCGACTGGCGCATCTCCAGCTCGAACGAGTCGCGCTGCGCGTGGGTAATGCGGGGCGCCCAGGCGAGCGCCCGAAGCGGGCGATGGCGCTCGAGGTATCCCCGTGCCAGGTGCGAGAAGTTCGCCGCGTCGGGCGTGCCGCTGGCCGCAATGAGGTCGTGCAGGGCGGCCCCCCCTTCGGTGGCGTCCTTGGTCGCCTCGTCGAGTGCCTTGGTCAGTTCGACGCCTGCGCTGGTGAATTCCGCGTGCGCGATGCGCTCCTCCCGGCGGCTGACGTAGATGAAGAGGAGGATCTCGAATACGAATGCGAGCAGCAACGGCAGCGCCACGAGTCCACGCCGGCCACGATCCCGGTTCGATCGTCCCGTGGTGAAGCTCAGCACGAGCGGCACCACGGTTAGCACGCCGAGCATATCGCCCATCCACCAGCTCGACCACGTGAAGAGGAGCGCTGCACGCGTCACCAGACCGGCGGCCAGCAGGAGGCCCGTGCCCACCGTTGCCCCGATGAGCGCCCCCACGGGTCCGCCGAAGGTGAGCAGTAGCGCCGCGTGCCGCACCGATTCGAGTGACGTGGGGAACCCCACCCAGCGGCGAATCAGCACGGAGGCGATCAACGCCTGCAAGGCCGCGCCGACCGCCACGCCAGCGGCGACCGCAATGCCGACGTGGGTGAGCCCCGTGGACGACTCCAGCGCCACCCAGAGGTTGAGAACGAACGAGCCGACCGCCACGGCCGCCGCCATGGGCGCTCCCCACAGGAGCACGACCACGAGGCCGAGCCCTGCCGCGGGAAAGATCGGCGAGGCATAGTACGGCGCCTCCGCGAGGAGTAGCCCGAGCTTTCCCAGCGCCACGTAGCCGAGTATGATGCCGAGCAGGCGCGCCACGTTCTGCGGTAAGAACGCCGCTCCGTCTGTGCCGCGCGGGGCTGGTGCCGCACGCGCGGGCGCGATCTCCTCGTAGGGATTTCCCATAATCGGTAAGTATCGGCTAACTTCGCGCAAGGGATGAGCTTAGCTGCCGCCACGTGGGAGGATTCTCATGCGGAGTGGGTGCCCGACGGACGGCTCGGACGATCGGCGTCCGTTGTGCAGCTGGCTGCGGTCGGCAGTGTTGAGGCGGGCTTGCGCGGCGAACGGGACGCATGGGAGACCGCGAGGCGAGGGCGGCCGATTCCTCGTGCTCGCGGGTTGCCCCCGTAACTGCAAGCGGTTTAGCTTGTTAGTCACAACTTGTAAGCAGAGCGACTCGGCTCTCACCCTCTGGCCCTCCATGCGAGGTGCTGCAGGAGTCACGATTCCAGGCACCGCCCACACACATGGGGCGGTTGTCGTCGGTTCGCGGACTCCAGTGGGGTCCGCGTTTGCTTTTTGTGGCGGGGCGCAGTCGTTAGGCGTTTCGTCGTCACCCCCTCGGAGGACCTGGGACTATTCAGGACACATCGAAGCGCATCCGCGTCAATCGCCAGATTCGCATCAGCCCCGTACGCGTGATCGGCGCGGACGGCAGCCAGCTGGGGATCATGGAGGTGGACAAGGCACTGGCCCTGGCCGAAGAGTCGGGGCTGGACCTGGTGGAAGTGGCGGCGACGGCGCGCCCGCCGGTCGTCCGGGTCATGGACTACGGCAAGTTCAAGTTCGAGGCGGCCAAGCAGGCACGGCAGGCCAAGAAGAAGCAGCACATCATCGAGCTCAAGGAAGTGAAATTCCGACCGGGCATCGAGGAGCACGACTTCGACACCAAGACGCGGCATGCACGCCGCTTTTTGGGCGAAGGGAACAAGGTGAAGGTCACCCTGATGTTCCGTGGGCGGCAGATCGCGCACCCGGAACTCGGTTTTGCAGTGGTGGAGCGTGTCTCGACGCAGCTGGCGGATGTGGCCAAGGTCGAGAGTTCGGCGAAAATGGAAGGGAAGTCCCTAACGATGATCCTGGCACCGAAGTGAGCTGACGATGCCCAAAATGAAGACGCACAAAGGCGCGAAGAAGCGTTTCTCGGTCACCGCGACCGGGAAGATCCGCCGCCTCAAGGCCAACAAGAGTCACATTCTCACCAAGAAGGACGCGCGCAGAAAGCGTCGTCTGCGTCGCCCCGCCATTATCGGCACGAATGGCGAAGCGAAGGTGATCAAGCGCCTGATCCAGGCGTAAGGAGAACGAGCGATGCCACGCGTCAAATCCAATGTGGTGCGCCTCGGGCGCAAGAAGCAGGTGATGAAGGCCGCGCGCGGCTACTTCGGCGCGCGCAGCAAGCTGTGGCGCCCCGCCAAGGAGGCGGTCGAGCGCGGATGGCGCTACGCCTACCGCGACCGGCGCAACAAGAAGCGCGACTTCCGCCGGTTGTGGATCGTGCGTATCAATGCCGCGGCACACCTCAACGGCATGAACTACAGCAACTTCATGAACGGACTCGCCAGGGCCGGCGTCGCCGTGGATCGGAAGATCCTCGCCGATCTCGCCGTGCATGACGAGGGGGCGTTTACCGCGCTCGCCGACAAGGCGCGCGAGGCCCTGACGGTCCCGGCCTGACGGGCTACACCGGCCGCCGCGCGGTCGGTGTCCCTGACGGCAGGCACTTGGCAGGACGGTGGATCGTGGCTCCTCGCGGGCCACGCCCGCTCCGATCCTGACCTCCGGCGGCAGCGCGACACTCAGTCGAAGCTGCCGCCGTTTGCTTTCCCGCACGTTCGATGCGCACGCGGTACTCACGCATGATTCTGGATTCACCCGTGACCCTGCACGACTTCCAGCTGGCCTGCAGCGCACTGCGCGACGAAGCGCCGGCACTCATCGAGGGCGCCGCGACGCTCGACGCCTGGGCGGATTCGCGCAACGCGCTCCTCGGACGCAAGGCGGGACGGCTGACGGACCTCATGGCGCTCCTGCCGCAGCTCGCGCCCGAGGAACGGCGCGCGGCGGGAGCGGCCGTGAATACGCTCAAGCACGCGATTGAAGAGGCGCTGGAGCAGCGCAAGGCGGCGCTCGCCGCCAGCGCGCCCCGGGGCGCCGCCCACGATCGCACCATGCCGGCGCGCGCGCAGTGGCGCGGCGCGGTGCACCCGGTCTCGCTGGTGATCGACGAGATCTGCGACATCTTCCGCGAACTGGGATTCACGGTCGCGTTAGGCCCGGAGGCGGAGTCGCCGTGGTACAACTTCACGTCGCTCAACTTCCCCGACAACCACCCGGCGATGGACATGCACGAC
>JBDSVW010000058.1:0-8041 GCA_039927015.1 Gemmatimonadaceae bacterium
GCTGCAACGGCGTCGACGTGCTCACAACGCCTTCCGATAGCGCACCGCCCGCTCAACCTCGACAAACCCCAGCGCCACGTGCGCGCGGTGAGATTGCTCGCTGTCGAGCAGCGCGTCGGAGGCGAACTCGCTCAGGCCGCGACCTCGGGCCCACTTCTCGCACGCATCCACCAGCGCCGCTCCGACGCCAATGCGTCGGACATCCGCGTCAACATACCATCCTTCCAGGTACGCCACCGGGCAGCTGTCGCACCCGTCCGCGTAGGGACGCGTGCCGATCTCGGCGAATCCCGCAAGGTGCGCCCCCGAGGCCCGCGCCGCGACGAAGACCGTGGTGTCATCGCGCGCCAGCCAGCCCTGCATTCCCTGGCGGTGCTCCGCCGGGGTTTCCTCTGGCCAGAGTGCGCAGCGCATCCTCAACCACTCGCCCTCGTCCGCGGGTTCATATTGGCGGATTGCGATGCGTTTCTCGCCGGACGAGGAGCGTATGTGAGAGTTCATGGCTGTGCACGACAGGGGAGCTTCAGGTTGATGCGCGTCTACGGGATGAGCCCGATCCTGCCTCCTGCATCTTCTCGTCGTGACACGACGCTGTCCAGCCGGCGAGCCTTGCGCTCTCCTTCTCGCGGTGAGACATCTACTCAAGCCGACGTCGGCCAGCGCCCGGCCGCACCCTCCCTCCTCAGCATTGGAGCAGTGAATGACACACCTCCCCCGGTCTCGCCGATTCTCCGACATCGCTACTGTGGTGCTGACGTTCTCACTCGCGACACTGGGCGCGTGCGCACGCGAGTCGGCACCTCCCTTCGATCTCGTGATCGCCAACGGCCGGGTGATGGACCCCGAATCGGGGCTGGATGCCGTCAGGCACCTGGGCATCCGGGAAGGAAAGATCACGACTGTGTCTGCGCAGCCTCTCGAGGGCGGGCGCGTGATCGATGCTACGGGGCTCGTAGTCGCGCCCGGATTCGTGGACCTGCATGAGCACGGCCAGCAGGAGGAGTCGTATTCGATGATGGTGCGCGACGGCGTCACCTCGGCGTTCGAGCTGGAGGCTGGCACGGCCGACGTGGCCAAGTGGTACTCGGCACGCGATGGCGGGCAGATTGTCAATTTCGGCGTGAGTGTCGGCCACATTCCCGCGCGCATGCGCGTGCTCGGCGATCCCGGCACCGGCCTCCTTCCGGCGGGGATCGGCGGCAGTGGCTCAGCCACGGAAGCGCAGATCATCGAGATGGAGTCGATACTGCGGGAGGGCCTGGCGCAGGGTGCCGTGGCAGTGGGGCTGGGCAGTGCCTACACACCCGGAGCGGGCATGGCTGAGATCGAGCGCATGTTCAAGGTGGCCGCCGAGGGCGGCGTCAGTGCACACATTCACATGCGCAACGGGTCGGCCGGGCTCGATTCGACCATTGCTGCCGCCAAGGCCGCGGGCGCCAAGCTGCACATCGTGCATGTGAACTCCAGCGCGGGCGACGAGCTGGATGCGTTTCTCACGAAGATTACCGCCGCGCGCGACGCCGGCCAGGACGTAACAACTGAAGCGTATCCGTATGGTGCCGGCATGACGGAGATTCAGTCGGCGCTGTTCGACGACTGGAAGACGTGGAGCGATGACCGCTTCGCATTGCACCAGCTCGTCTCCACCGGTGAGCGCCTAACGCGCGCCACCTTCGCCAAGGCCCGCGAGGCGGGAGGCACGGTGATCATCCACGGACGGAGCGAGGAGCAGACGCGAGCGTCCGTCCTCAGCCCTCTGTCGATGATCGCGAGCGATGGCTTCATCGAGAATGGCCGTGGACACCCGCGCACGTCGGGCAGCTACGCCAAGGTGCTGGGCAAGTACGTGCGCGACGAGCAGGCCCTGCCGCTCATGGATGCGCTGCGCAAGATGACCGTGGAGCCAGCGCGTCGACTGGAGGCGCGCGTCCCTTCGATGAAGATGAAGGGCCGCATCGCGGCCGGTTCCGATGCCGACCTCACGATTTTCGATCCGGCAACGGTCATCGATCGCGCGACCTACGAGGACGGGACGATTCCCTCGGCGGGCATTCCATGGGTAATTGTCGGCGGGCAGGTGGCGGTGGACAGCGGCCAGGTCACGAAAGCGCGCGCGGGCCACGCCATTCGCGCGGCCGTGCGCTGAAGGGAGGAGTCAGCGCGCGTCGGTCGTCGTCGAGCCAGCCGCGCCTTCCGCTCCTATGAGGCGAAGCGTCGCCACATCGCGCCCGCCCGCGTAACCCGCTACATCGCCCGCATCTCGTAGATCCGGATGCTCGAGATGAAGGGATTACCCTCAGCCAGCCGCTCGGCGGCATCGAGATCCTCCGCCTCGACGATGTTATATCCGGTGATGGATTCCGCATTCCACGGCAGCTCCCTCGTACCGCTCTTCGAAATTTCCCTGCCGCCAGTGAAGCCGCCCTGCTCCACCTGCTTGTCCGCGATGGATGCGAACCAGGCACGCCAGGCCTTCATGATCTCGGGTGCTGGCTTCTCGAACCCGATGTGCAGCAGCATGAACTTTTTCATCGGTCGCTCCTTGTTTCGCGATCAGAAACTGCGGAATGGTAGAGTGGCGGGTCACCTCCCTCGTTCGCACTGCTTGTGGCTTCTTCTGCGAGATACGCGATTCTCGACAGTCTTTTCTCACGATAAAGCACGTGCACCATCTCGAAGAATCGCTGCAGGCCATCGAAGCGTTCTTCGCCCTCGAATGCCAGCAGCTGCTCCCTCCTAGCTTGCCGCGCGTCACGCCATCGTTCGGCGACCAGCGCGGCGTTCTGGGTGACGTCCTCGGTGCGCACGAGCCGGAAGTCCGCCTGTCGCAGCAGCTTCTCGTTGATTTTGGGCGGCACGAAGAGAAAGAGACCAACGGCGCTTCGAACCGCGAGCTCCTCGTTCGTGACGGCTCCCGTGACGACCACCGGATCGGTGAATAGTGCTCGGTCACCCGGGCGCAGTACCCTGCGCCATTCCTGGAAGACTCCGAGCCGATTCGCGAAGTGATTCAGCGAGTCGACGCAGAGCAACGCATCGAACGAGTCAGTCTTGAATGGCAACTCCGCGTTGGCATCCGCTACGCTGAACTTCACGCGCTCGGCTTCCCCAACCTTCGCCGCAGTTTCCGTCGCTGTTTGCACGCCGGCCGCATTGGCATCGATACCGGTCACACGACATCCCGTCGTGCGCGCCACATAACAGGCGGGCCCCCCGGATCCACTGGCGACCTCGAGAACGTGATGATCGCTGCCGAGGCCAAGCCACGGGAGGAAGTGCTGATATTCCTCCACAGTCACCCAACTGTTCTGCCCTATGTCCGTCCCGAACACCTCCTGCCGGATGTCCGCCATCACCTTCTCGGCAAAATGGCTATAGCCACTGTACAGCAGGTCGGCGCTCGCGGTCATCCGAGATTGCTCATGAGGTGCGATGATGAGGAAGGTCGATACAGCTCGTGGCGGCCAGTAGCTGGGCGCCGCGCGGCCCGAGGATTCCCTCGGAACGCGTGTCCCGACGTTTCTAGACTGCCTCAGCGGGACAGCTGAGGCAATGGCACTGGCGCGGAGCATTTCGCTCCGCGCCCTGCTTCGCGGTTGCGGTGCTCTATTCCTCAGGCAGTTCCCGCGTCCTCCTCTCGCGCCCGGAGCAGAAGCACCGCATGATCAACGTGACACGCTCACCACCGAACATCGTCCACGGCCGCGAGGAAACGAGATGCCGAAACAGACATGGCAGGAAATCGTTGCGTCATCCCTCGATTGGGAGCAGGCGCATGTGAGCCTGGAGAGTGCGTTGAAGGGACTCGATTCTGCCGGCCGCGCCAGGCGTCCGAAAGGCTACCCGCACTCGGTCTGGCAGCTTCTTGACCACATTCGGGTGACGCAACAGGACCTGCTCGACTTCTGTACCAATCGCCAGTACACACACGAGCTGAAGTGGCCCGATGATTACTGGCCGAGCGATCCGGCTCCCGAGAGCGATGCAGCGTGGAACGCGTGCCTCGAGCAGATCAGTCGCGATCGCGTGCAACTCGCGCGGTTCACCACGGGTGACTCGGTGGACCTGACGCAGAGGATCCCGCACGGAACAGGACAGACGTATTTGCGAACCGTGCTCGTAGCAGTCGATCACGCCGCGTACCATCTGGGGCAGATCGTCGACGTGCGGCGCTTGAACGGGGACTGGCCCGCTGAACCTGCCGTGTGACCCGATGACCAGCCTTCAGCAGCAGTTTGGCCAGATTGACATCTATCTTTTCGACCAGCTGCTGCGCGGGCGCATGACACCCGGCATGCGGGTGCTCGACGCGGGGTGCGGGGGCGGTCGGAATCTCGTCTACTTCCTGCAAACAGGGTACGACGTGTTCGGTGTCGATGCAAATCGCGACGCCATCGAGAGCGTGCGGTCGATGGCATCGATTCTCGCCCCGCACCTGTCGGCCGACAACTTTCGCGCCGAGCCGATTGAAGGCATGACCTTTCCCGACGGCTTCGCGGACGTGGTGTTGAGCAGCGCCGTGCTGCACTTCGCGAAGGACGAGGAGCACTTCTCGGCGATGGTGCGGGGCACGTGGAGAGTGCTCAAGCCCGGCGGCATGTTGTTCTGTCGCCTGGCTTCGTCCATCGGCATGGAGGAGCGCGTGCAGCGTGTGTCGGGTCGCCGTTTCCTGCTACCCGACGGCTCCGAGCGCTTCCTCGTGGACGAGGAGCTGATGATGCACCTGACGGACGCGCTGGGCGGGGAGCTGCTGGACCCGCTGAAGACGACGGTCGTGCAGAACCTCCGGTGCATGACGACGTGGGTGGTGCGCAAGCGAGGCTGACGCCTCGGTATCACATCGTTGGGCCCGAATCCTCGGCGGCGCAGAGCACGCACGACAGCATCGTACCAATCCGACCCCGACGGCCGGCGGCGGTGATGACCCATTCCCTCACCTGCCACGGCGGGTCATGTCGCACGTGTTGGGTGTGCCCGCACTCCAGCTCCGCCACCCAATCCGCATCTTCGTCCTGATGAAAGCCGGAGATGCGCCGCTCGATGGCCGGACGATCAGTGAATCCCACGAGGCGCCCTCCGGCGGCGATGAGCGAATCGAAGCTTGGGGTGAGGAATCGTGCGCAGCTGGCCGCCATGGTGGTGGCGCGTCGGCAGAGGGCGGCGTGAGCCGTCGCACACGTTAATCACCCCTCAGGGGTGACCGTGCAGGCGAAGCCACGCCGCCTGTCTCACCGCCTGGCGACGTTCGGCACGCCGTGACGCCGCGTCGAGTCTGACGTCCACTGGACTCTTGGCCAGCTCATCAGCGAATCGCGGTAAGCTGCGTGGCGAAAGGCCGTCCACGATGCGAAGCGCCACGCCGATCGTGCTGTCCGCGAGTGCGCGCCAGACGTGCTGACCATGGGCGACGGAGGCCAGCCGAGGCGCACCGAAGTATCCTGGCCAGCCGGCACGCTGGGACAGCCGCACGAGGCCCTCCATGGTACCGTTGGCATAATCCGGCGCGTTGCGCGCGTCCGAGCGCACCAGGCTGGGAGCGAGGAAGGCCAGCAGGCTGGTCTCGTCCATGCCGGCGTGGATCGGCAATCCGTCGGCGGCTCGTTCGCTGGCAGACTTGGGACCCTCGAGTGCGCCAAATACAGGAAGCAGGCCCGCCAGGTGCACCATGTATCCGCGATAGGTGTCATGGAAATAGTCGCCGGCATCGTCGAGAGCCCGACTGTGATTCGGCGCGCCGTGAAGCTGGACGACGAAGATCTGCCGGAAGCCTTGCTCTCCGAGCGCATCCGCCAGGTCCATGTACACGGCACGCAGCGTCTCGAAGCGTACCGTGTAGCTGCCCGGAAAGGTGTAGCGCCCCGCGATGTCGTTCGCCGCACTGTTACCCAGCGGCATCATCGGGAAGAGGAGCGCTCGCCATCCGGGTCGCGCGGCAATCGCCTGCGCGAGCGAATCCGCCAGGCGCTCGTTCAGGATGCCATCGCTGAAGCTCGGCAGGTACGGTCCGTGCGCCTCGAGGATCCCCCCAGGCAGGACGACGACGGTGCGGGCGCGGTCGAGCGCGGCAATCTCTGGCGCGGTCATCGACGCGACTCGCAGCACCTGTCCGGCCAACTGCCCACTGGAGAGCGCGAGGCCGAGGCCAATCCCAGACACGCACCGCATCGAGATTCTCACCGTTCGCCTCCTTCGCCGGGCGCGAAGCCCGCCGTAGTCCCGTCGTCCTACGCACCTGCGACCCACTCACTGTCTCCGGGCGGGCGGGCATTCAGTCCTGCACTTCCGACTTCCGCACTCACGATGAACGCCGACCGAAAGTCCCGACAGTCCCGCGACCCCGGATTGCCGGACCGATCAGCGGTCCTTTGAATCACGTATTCAGGAAGGAGCTCACCGCGCGTTCCACCCGTTCACCGGCCCGCCGTTGAAGAAGGCAGCAGGCACCATGACGCCGTCCTGCTTGAATACCATACCGTTCTTCATCACGAACGACACCTCGCGCAACGCGTCGATGCTCTGCAGTGGATTGCCCGGCACGGCGATGAAGTCCGCCCACATGCCGACCTTGATGGGACCACGCGTCTTCTCCGTCTCGCTCGCTTCGTAGCCGACGATGGTCATGGCGCGCAGCACGTCGGCGGCCGGGATTCCCGCGGCCTTCCACGTCTCGATGAACTCGATGGCCACCTCGCCGCGCGTTTTCCCAGGCACGTAGTAGTCTGCATCGGTGGAGAAGGTGAGCGGCACCTTGTTCTCCCAGCCGTTGCGCAGCATGGCGACCGTCTTGTCGTAGCGGGCCTGCGTGGTGTGGCCCGTGAGCGAGATGGGCGTCTCCGTTCCCGCGCGAAAGATGTGCTTCTGCGCCATCACCTTGTGGATGGCATCGCTCATGGCACCGTCATGCGCGATGGACCAGATGCCCGCCTCGACGGCCCGCCGAGCGCCGTCGGGCGTCTGCACGTGCCCCTCAACCTTGAGCCCCGCCTTGGCCGACTCGCTGATGAAGAGTCGGATCTCATCCACCGTGTAGCCCCACGGCTTGCAGTCCACGCAGATCTTGATCACGCGCGCACCGAACAGGGCGTTCTGGCGCACCGCCTTGATGATCTCGTCGTGCGTGTCGGCGTCCAGGTACTCGGGATAGACGATCTTCTTGTCGATCGCCATTTCCGGGGTGGGGGAGAATTGCCCACCCATGCCGCCGATGATGAGTCCAGAAGGAATGATCGTGGGGCCCGGCACCCACCCCTGCTCGATCGCCTTGCGCAGCGCGATGTCCGCATAGTTGCCGTTGTTCCCCATGTCACGGACGATAGTGAAGCCCGCCGCGAGCATCTGGATGCCGTTGGACACGGCCTGAATGGCGCGCAGCGGCGTGTCATCGAGAATCGACGTGATGTAGTAGCTGTTGCGCTCGGGCATCTCCTTGTAGGTGAGCGCGAGGTGGTTGTGCGCGTCCACCAGGCCTGGCACTACGGTGAGCGCCGAGAGGTCGATCACGCGCGCGCCCGCCGGGATGGCCACGTCGCCGCCGATGGCGATGAATCGTCCGTTCTGGACGAGCAGGACCTGGTTGAGCGAGATGCTCGCCCGTTCGGGATCGACGAGACGGCCCGCGCGTATCGCGGTGATCGGGCCAGCCGATGGCTGGGTGCCCTGTGCGCCGAGTGGGGCGGCGCTGACGGCGAGGAGCGAGGCGACGGCGAGGCGGCGCAGCGATGTCATGGCGGGGAGGGAAGAGAGGCGGGACCGCTAGACGCGGGTTGCAACGGCGGTCTCGATGCCCCGTGACCGCGAATGACGCGAACATGCGGGCCAACGCTTGCCTCGTCCAGTCGGACAGACCGACAGAATGGTCACGGCAGCCTGCTTCTCCCCCAGAAGCCCTCGGGCGTCGCGGTCAGCCGCTCCAGGCCCGACCGTTTGATCGCCGTGTCCGCCTCGCGCTGGGCCATCGCCAGCACAGCCTGCTCATCGACCGAGAGCACCTTCTGGTCGCGCATCAGCACGCGCCCATTCACGAGCACAGTGCTCACATCGT
>JBDSVW010000059.1:0-3558 GCA_039927015.1 Gemmatimonadaceae bacterium
GATGAGCCTCGCGTCACCCGTGCGGCGCCGCACGACGCCGTGCGAGCGGTAGGCGTGAAAGCCCAGCGTGTCGGCGGCGCCGTCAGACGCGTCATCGGTGCGGCCGTGCGCGTTGAGGGAACCGAAACTCACGATGCCCTCGACGCGCGGCCCGAACACGTGCGCCACTTCGACACTGGACGAGAGGCGACGGTCGCCGCGCCGCGCATTCCGATCCACCACGCGTCCCGAACCGTCGGTGGGATAGTGGAACTCATTGTCGCTGCGGCGCAGCGACCAACGGGCCGTCGTGCGCGACGCGGCGCGCCACTCGGTGCCGAGGGAGACGATGTCGTTCCTGTACTCGTTGTTGAAGGCGAGCATCCCCTCCGACTCGTGATGGGCGACGCCGAGCGTGAGCCAACCGCGACCACCGCGCAGGCCCAGCGAGCCATCGGCGATCGCGGTGCCGTAGCTGCCGCCGCGCAGCGTCAGCTGCGCATCAACGGGCGCCTGCGCCTGCCGCGTGAAGATCTGGATGACGCCGGACACGGCATCACTGCCGTACTGCACGCTGGCCGGCCCGCGGACGATCTCGATGCGCTCCACGTTCGCGAGGTTGATGGTGGCGAGGTCGATGGCACCACCAGGATCATTCATCACGACGCCATCGACGAGCACCTTCACGTAATCGCTCTCGCCTCCCCGCATGAACAGCGACGTCTGCGCGCCAAGTGAACCGGAGCCGACCGCGTTCACACCCGGCACGCCGCGCAGCGCATCGGCGAGCTGCGTAATGCCCGACGCACGCAGCGTCTCGCCAGAAAGGACGGTGACCGAGGAGGGCGTGCGGTCCACGGGACGTGGCAGGCGATCGGCGGTGACAATCACCGCTCGCAAGCGGGCGGTATCGGGAACAGCCTGGGCGTGCGACCGGGCGAGCGGCAGCAGCGCGAGCACCGAGCAACCGGCGAGTATGGAGCGGCGGGTGCCGCGGAGGACGGAATGATTCATGATGTCAACACAGGGTGATGCCGAGCGTCGCGGACGCATCAGGCGATGGGTGAACGAGGTTTGCGCAGCGGCACGAGTGTCGGGGCGCCAACGGCGGGATCGCGGGACACGACCAGCGGCCATTCGTAGACGCGCTCGAGCGTTTCGCCCCGCATCACGGTCGACGGTGAGCCATCCGCCACCACGGTGCCGTGCGAGAGCAGCACCACCCGGTCGGCGAAGCGCGCGACGAGGTTCAGTTGATGGCTCACCACGAGCACACAGCGACCCGCGTGCGCGATGGCTGACAAGAGTTCGAAGCACGCCATCTCGTGCGCGATGTCGAGAAAGGTCGTGGGTTCGTCGAAGACGACGGCGTCGGTGTCCTGCGCCAACGCGCGCGCCACGCGTGCCCGCTGCCACTCGCCGCCCGACAACGTGGTGGTCCGTCGCTCCCCCAGTTCCGCCACCGAGGCAGCCTCCATGGCGCGGTCGACGGCGACGCGGTCGGCGGCCGCGGGGGGCGCCCACGCCCCCTGGTGCGGATAGCGCCCGAGCGACACGTAGTCGGTGACCGTCAGGGGAAAGGCGGGTTCCTCGCGCTGCGCGACGACCGCGACGCGACGCGCCAGGTCACCACGCCCCATGCCCGCGGTCGTCTCGCCATCGACCTCCACCGCGCCGGTGAGGAGCGGGACCCTCCCGAGCAGGGCGCGAACGAGCGTGCTCTTGCCACTGCCGTTCGGCCCGACCACGGCCGTGACGGCTCCCCGCTCCGCCGCGAGCGATGCGTGCTCGAGCGCCAGTCGCTGGCTGCCGGGATACCGCACGGTGACGTCACGGAAGGCGATCATATGATGGCCCGCAGCCGCCAGAGAAAGAACGGCACCCCCACCAGCGCGGTCACCGCGCCTAACGGGAGCTCGGCGGGCGCGCGGGCGACCCGGGCCACCACGTCGGCGCCGACCACCAGCGCTGCACCGGCGAGCGCGGACGCCACGAGCACGAGGCGGCTTCGCCCGCCCGTGAGCGCACGCGCGAAGTGCGGCACCATCAGCCCCACGAAGCCGACGAGGCCCGCCACCGCCACCGTCGCGGCCGCGAGCAACGAGGCCAGCACGAAGAAGATCGTGCCGCTGCGCCGGCTGTGCAGGCCCAGCGATTCCGCCGTCTCTCCACCGAGCGCCAGGACGTCGAGCTGCCGCGCGCGATGGAGCAGTACCCCGCCCACCACCAGCAGCACGCTCCCCAGCACCCCCACGTCCTGCCAGCCGGCCGCCGCGACCGATCCCATCATCCACCACAGTGCATTGCGCGTGGTATCGGGGGACGCCGCGGCCATCATGACCATGATGGCCGCGTTGGCGAATGCGCCCACCACCACGCCCGCCATGAGCAGGACGCGCGCATCGCCGCGCTCCCCTGCCGCGTGCGCCAGCGTGAGCACGGCGCTCACCGCGAGCAGGGCACCGGCAAAGGCCGCCACGGCCACCGCGGCCGGCGCCGACGCTCCCCCCGACACGGCGAGCACGGCGCCCACCGCTGCCCCGCCCGACACGCCTAACAAGTACGGCTCGGCGAGCGCATTGCGCAGCGCGCCCTGCAGCACGGCGCCGCTGACACCGAGACCAGCGCCCACCAGCACGGCCAACGCCACGCGCGGCAGGCGCACCGCGCGAACGATGGCCACGGTCGTGGCGTCCCCACCGCGTCCCAGCAGCGCGTCCAGCACATCACCCATGCCGATGGGAACGGCGCCGGCCAGCAAGCCGAGCACGCAGGCGGCCACCAGCACCATGCCCAGCACACTCCACACGCGCGGGCCGCTCATGGAACGCGCCGTTCCGGATGCAGCAGCCCGGCGAGTGAGTGCGCCGCTTCCCCCAGCCGCATCGAGGGCCGGGCGACGAGTGACGTGTCGTACGCGAGCACGCGCCCCTCGCGCACGGCACGCAGTGTGCGCCAGCGGGGATCTGCCGCGATCCTGGCGGCGACATCGGGCCCGGCGAGCACGACGTCGGGGTCTCTCACCAGCAGGTCCTCAAACGACACCTGTCCCGATGGCACGTCGAGGTCGGCGTAGACGTTGCGCGCGCCGGCAATTTCCAGCAGCTCCGAGAGGTAGCTGCCGCCGCCCACCGTCATGAGCGGATTGTCCCACACGTGCACGAAGACGTTGGGACGGACGACGTTAACCATCGCCTCCCGCACCCGGGAGAGGGACCCTTCCACGCTGTCGACGATGGCACGAGCCGCACGCTCGGTGCCGCTCAGGCGCCCCAGCATGCGCACGCTGCGCGAGAAGTCTGCGATGCGATCGATCTTGAGCGCGACGACGGCAATGCCCTGGGCGCGCAGGGCCGCGGCGGCCGCGCGATTGTCCCCGCTCGCGTAGAGCACCACGTGCGTGGGACGCGCGGCGAGCACGCGCTCGACGCTGGGACGCAGCGCGTCGCCCACCTCGGGCACCGCTCGGGCCTTGGCGGGCCACGTATCCCAGCGCGAGCGGCCCACCACGCGAGCCTCGGCGCCTAACGCGAAAAGCACCTCGGTGGTCGCCGGATTGAGCGACACGATGCGCTCGGC
>JBDSVW010000060.1:0-2746 GCA_039927015.1 Gemmatimonadaceae bacterium
ACGACCGTCCTGATCGTCCGCGCCGCGACGGTGATCGACGGAACCGGAGCCGTCAGGAGCAACACGGATGTGGTGGTGCGCGGCGGCCGCATCGCGGAACTCCGGCCTGCCCGCAGCCGGGCAGACATCGACCTCGGCAACCGGGTACTGGTGCCAGGCCTGATCGACACCCACGTCCATCTCGGGTGGTACATCACCGAACGGCAGCGGCTGCACCAGCGCGGTGACGGAGACAGTGAGCAGACGGCGACGTTGAATGCCGCCGGCAATGCGCAGCGCATGCTGCAGGCGGGCTTCACGACCGTGCAGAGTGTCGGCGGCATGGAGGACAAGGCCGTGCGCGATGCCATCAATCTCGGCGTGCTGGCCGGCCCGCGCATCCTGACGTCTCTGGGGTCGCTGAATGAGAACGCGGGCACTCCCGACTCCATCCGCGCTGTCGTGCGCCGCTTCCGCGCCAACGGCGCGGACGTCATCAAGATCTTCGCGTCCAAGAGCATTCGCGACGGCGGCGTGCAGTCCATGACGCAGGAGCAACTCGACGCGGCCTGCAGTGAGGCGAAGGCGCAGGGGCTGCGTTCCATCGTGCATGCCCACGCCGCGTCGGCCGCCAAGGCCGCCGTGCGCGCGGGATGCACGCAGGTGGACCACGGCGTGCTCGTGGATGAAGAGGCGTTGCAAATGATGGCGAAGGCTGGCACCTATTTCGAGCCGCAGTGCGACTTGGTGACGAGCAACTATCTCGATCACAAGGAGTGGTTCCGCGGCATCGGCAACTACAATGACGAGGGCTTCGCCGCGACCGCGAAGGCCATGGAGCTGCGCAAGGATCTCGCCGTCAGGTATCGCGCCGTTCCGGGACTCAAGGTCGTATTCGGCACGGACGCGGTGGCGGGTGGCCATGGCCAGAATGGTCGTGATCTCGTGTGCCGGGTGCGAGCCAACGGTGAATCGGCCATGGACGCCATCACCTCGGCCACCTCGCTTTCCGCCGCGTCGGTCGGACTGGGTGACAGCATCGGGCGCGTCGCGCCCGGTTTCGAGGCCGACCTGGTCGCCTTCGACGGAGATCCGCGTACCGATCCCGATGCGTTCATGCGTGTGTCGTTCGTCATGAAGCATGGTGTGGTGTTCCGGCAGCCGCCGGCAGCCGCAGGGCCGGCACGGAGATATCCGTGAAGACGCTGTGCGGGGTGCCGATGTTGCTGCTGGCGGTAGGGTGCTCCGGCAGCGGCGCGTCGCAACGCATCGACTGGGGCAGCACGAGCGGCGATCCCGGCGCCATGCGGTATGCGCCCATCGAGGACATCAATCCCGGCACCGTCAGCCGGCTGCAGGTGGCATGGACGTGGAATACGGGTGAGCGTGCCGTGCCCGCGGGTCCGGGCCAGTTGCCGTCGCGGCCGGGACTGTTCCAGGCATCACCGGTCGTGATCGGTGACACGATGTATGTCTCCACTCCCTATGCGGCCGTTGCGGCACTCGACGCCCGCACGGGAGTGGCGCTGTGGAAGTACGATCCGGAGATCTGGCGCGCCGGACAGCCGTCCAACGGCACGGGCTTCGTGCATCGTGGTGTCGCCACGTGGGCGACGCCGACGGAGCGGCGCATCTTCATCAACGCGCGCTGGCGGCTCATCGCCCTCGACGCCGCCACCGGCAAGCCGATTCCGTCATTCGGTGAGAATGGCGAGATCGACCTCGTGAAGGACCTGCGCCGGCCGGTGAACAAGCTGCATTACACCAACACCTCGCCGCCAATGGTCTACGGCGACCTGGTCATCGTCGGCAACGGGGTAGGCGATCGGCTGCGCTATCGCAACGGTCCGCCGGGCGACGTGCAGGCGTTCGACGTACGAACGGGCAAGCGCGTCTGGAGCTTCCACACCATTCCCGACACCGGCGAGTTTGGCGTGGAGACGTGGGAAGAGAAGTCGTACGCCCACATGGGGCACACGAACGTCTGGGCGCCCATGAGTCTCGATGTCGCGCGCGGGCTGCTCTTCCTGCCGGTGGGAACGCCCACCAACGACTGGTACGGCGGCGATCGCAAGGGCGATAACCTGTTCGCCGAGTCGGTGGTGGCGTTGAACGCGAAGACCGGCGAGCGCGTGTGGCACTACCAGATCGTGCATCACGGTTTGTGGGACTACGACCTGCCCGCGCCTCCCGTGTTGGCGACCATCACGTGGAACGGACAGCCGCGTGATGTGGTGGCCGTGCCGTCCAAGACCGCGTGGATCTACGTCTTCGACCGCGAGACGGGTGAGCCGGTCTGGCCCATTGTGGAGCAGCCGGTGCCGGCGAGCGACGTGCCCGGCGAGCGCACGGCTCCCACGCAGCCCATCCCCAGCAATCCCCCGCCGTTCACGCGGCAGGAGGTCACCGAGGACGACCTCATCGACTTCACGCCGGAGTTGAAGCGCCGCGCCCTCGAGGTGTTCGCGAAGTATCGCAGCGGACCGATCTTCACGCCCCCGTCCATGCGGGGCACCATCACCATGCCGGGCTCCATCGGCGGCGCCGGGTGGGGCAGCACGTCGTACGACCCGGAGACGCATATTCTCTACGTCAAGGGCACCAACAACCCGGTGGTCTACCGTATCCAGAAGGGCGTGCCTAACGACACGATCGGATACGAGTACACGGCCGACCTGGTCAACAGCGGGCTCGGCGTCACCGCCGATCCGGACTCGGGCAAGGCGGACCATTCACCGCCCCAGCAGCTGCCCCTCATCAAGCCGCC
>JBDSVW010000061.1:0-14563 GCA_039927015.1 Gemmatimonadaceae bacterium
CGCGATGAGCTCACCAGCTTTCTCGCCCGGCACGCATGGGAGGCGCAATTGGCGCCCACATGGGACGCCGCACGGTGGGACGCGCTCGCATGCCATGGCATCGACATGAATGATTTCGTGGTCGTGAGAGAGAGAGACAACATCGTGGGAGCGGCGGCGCTGTGGGACCAGCGCGCCGTGCGGCAGACCGTCATCATGGGCTACCGCGGAGTGCTGCGTCTCGCGCGACCCCTCGTGAACGTGTTTGCGTCCGTGGGCCTTGCCCCTTCACTTCCGGCGCCTGGTCACGTCTTGCCTCTGGCGGCGGTGCTCGGTGCTACCGTGTCGGAAGACCGGCAGTGGGCGCCTTTGTGGCGTGCGCTTCGTGACAGTGCACGCGCGCGTGATCTCGGGTGGCTTTCCATCGCGCGCGGCGCCGACGACCCGCAGCTTGCAGTTCTTCGTGATGTGGCGGGAGGACGGGAGTATCGCACACGTCTCTACGATGTGCGTTGGCCCGGCACCCCCACCTGGTCGGATGCGTGGCACGCGTTACCGTTCCGGCCGGAGGTGGCACTCCTGTGACTCAACCGGCAACGCGCTCCTCGGCGACTTCCCCACGCACTTCAGTCGCTGTCGAACCGGCGGCGGTGCTTCACGACTCGGCGGAGTCTGTCGAGCGCGCATCATTGTCCGCGACCGAGCGCGCTGAATTGTTCGCGCTGCTCGACGCGCACTTCGAGGGTGTGAGCGAGGCGCAATTCGCGCGTGACCTGGACGAGAAGGATTGGGTGCTTCGCGTGAGGCGCGGCGAGCGCCTCGTTGGATTCTCCACGGTGCAGATCGCGACGAGCACCTTTCAGAGCGAACGCATGAACGTCGTCTATTCCGGCGACACGATCATGCGCCCTGAGGCGTGGGGTTCGCCCGTGCTCGCGCGCGCGTGGATCGCCATGATCCGCCGGCTGCAGGGTGACCTGGTCGACGAGCCGTGGTACTGGTTACTGCTCTCTTCCGGCTACCGCACCTATCGCTTTCTTCCCGTCTTCTGGCGCGAGTTCTGGCCGCGGCATGAAACCGAGAGCGCTCCGGCGACGGTTGCGCTGCTCAGCCATCTCGCACGCGAACGATACGGGTCGCGATTCATCGAGACGGAAGGCATCGTGCGCTTCGACGTGCCACAACGCCTCAAAAGCGAACTTGCCGCCGTGCCCGACGGCAAGCGCGGCGACGCGCACGTGGAGTTCTTCCTCTCGCGCAACCCCGGCCACGCAGAGGGTGATGAACTCGTCTGCCTCACGGAACTCGGCAACGGAAATCTCACCGCCGCAGGAGCGCGCATGCTACGCGGTACCATGCATCTCGTGCGTCCGTGAGCACCACGGCGCGCTGGTCGTGCGGGGTCGCGAATGCCTGCTGGCAGGCGTCCAATCTCGTCGGCAGCCGTCGCTTTCACGATGCGCTTCGTGCGCCGGCCGAAGCACAGCGCGCCGTGCTACGCCGTCAGCTTGCGCGAGACGGCGACAGTCGCTTCGGGCAAACCCACGATTTCGGCGCACTTCGTGACTATCAGGACTTCGCCAGGCGCGTGCCCCTGCAGGAGTACACTCATGTCGCGCCGTACATCGCCCGGATTCAGGCGGGAGAGCAAGAGGTGTTGTGTTGCGACGATGTGACGCACCTCGCCCCGACCAGCGGATCCAGCGGGGCGCGCAAGCTCATTCCGTTCACGAGCACTCTTTCCCGCGCGTTCGACGCGGCCGTCGCACCATGGATGACGGATCTCGCGAGGCAGCGGCCACTCATCGTCGGAGGACCCGCGTACTGGTCGGTGTCGCCGCTCTCTGATGCAGACGAAGCCAGGGAGAGCACCGTACCCGTGGGATTCGCCGATGACGCCGAGTATCTCGGTGGTGCCAAGGCGTGGCTGGTGCGGCAACTGCTCGCCGTGCCGTCGTCCGTGCGGCACGTGCGCGACGAAGGCGATTTCTGGCGGCTGACGTTGCTGGCGCTTCTGCGCCAGCGCGAGCTGCGGCTCATATCGGTATGGCATCCATCGTTTCTGGAGTTGCTCGCGCAGGCCGCGCTTCCCGATTGGGAAACGCTGACAGATGCAGTGGCCAGCGGTGCGAACCCGTACGAGAGTGCGCTCCCGCTCCACGCTCGTGCCGCATGGCGCACACGCCCGAATCCTGGACGTGCCTCGGAGCTGCAGCGCACCGGCGCGCGTGACTGGCCCCGCTGGTGGCCTCGCCTGCAGTTGGTGAGTTGCTGGGGAGAACAGGCCGCCGAGCCAGGATGGCATCGCCTCGCGCAGTTGTTCCGCGCGCGCAACGCCCGGGTCCTGGTGCAACGCAAGGGACTGCTGGCCACGGAGGGGGTGGTAACGGTCCCGTTAGGCGATGAGTGTCCGCTCGCGGTGTGCTCGCACTTCTTCGAGTTTCTCGATGACTCGGGCGCGCTGCGCCTGGCGCATGAACTCGAGCGAGGGAAGCGATACGAGGTTGTGCTCAGCAACGGCGCAGGGCTGTGGCGCTATCGCCTTGGCGATGTCGTGGAATGCAGCGGCCACCTGCGTGCCACGCCCTCCCTCCGCTTTCTGGGCCGTGCCGGTCACGTGAGCGACTTGCGCGGCGAGAAGTTGTCTGAACCCTTCGTGGCCGACGCGCTGCGCTCGCTGTGGGGGAACGAGGGTCCGCCGCGCGTGGCGTACCTGCGTGCACGGGACGATGGCGTGGCGGCGGGATACGAGTTGCTGCTGTCGGACGATGCGGACGATGCAGTGCGTCAGCATGCCGGCGACAGGCTGGAGGCGCGGCTGCAGTCGAATCCTCACTATGCACTCGCGCGCCGGCTGGGCCAGCTCGTGCCCCTGCGTGTCGTACTGACGGACCCAGAGACCGCACATGCGTCGCTGCGTGAATGGCGTGGCCGGCTCGGCGATGCGAAGCCGCATGTGCTGGTTGCTTCCAGGGACCCCGTGACGCGCTGAGATGCCCTCGTGGCTGCCGGGCGGCGGGGTTCCACTTACCCGTCGAATGGTCGCGCGCGATGCGGTGCGCTTCGCCATCACCACGGGCGGCGTGGGCATGGCGGTGGTGCTCATGTTCTTCCTGCTCGCGCTGTATCGCGGCGTGCGCATCGAATCCAACGGGTGGGTCTCGTCGCGGCCCGCCGCCGTGTGGATCGCCCAGGTCAACACCACCAACTTCATCAAGGCGTCGTCGTTCCTGCCGGCGGCGGTGGCCGACGCCGCGCGCGAACAACCGGGTGTGGCCGAAGCCATGCCACTGCTGCGGCTCATCACCCTGCTCGAAACCGGCCAACGTCACCTCACCGCGATCGTGGTGGGTATCGATTCCGCCTCCACGCTTGGGCAGCCAGAGGTTGTGGAGGGAACGTCGCAGCTCTCGCCGGGCGACATCATTCTCGACGGGGCGCTCTCGCGTCGCCTCGGCGCGAAGCCCGGTGACACGCTGCGCATCGAGGGACGCCCGTTCCGCGTGACGGGCATCAGCCGCGGCACCAACTCCGTACTCACGCAATTCGCCTTCATCACCTTCGAGGATGCCAGCTCGCTGCTCGGCTTTCCCGGCGTGGCCAGCTACGTGCTGGTGCGCGCGCTGCCGGGCACAAATGCGGACACGCTCGCGACCACGCTGCGCGCGAGCATCCCGAAGGTCGCTGTGCTCACGCAGCTCGACTTCGCCGACAACAACATGGACGAGCTGCGCGGCGGCCTCCTGCCCATTCTCGCCACCGTCGCGGTGCTCGGCGGAATCGTCGCTGTGGCCGTGCTCACGCTGTTGTTGTACGGATCCGTGCTGGAACGACGTGAAGACTACGCACTGCTCAAGGCCATCGGGGCACCCTCGCGCGTGCTGGCCACCGTCATGATGGGTCAGGCATTCGCGGTGGTGAGCGGCGGCGTGATCGTGGGACTGGGCGTGTACGCCATTGCCGTGCCCGTCGCGGCTCGACTGGCGCCCGCGGTTCCGCTTGCGCTGTCGGCCGGCACGGTGATCGTGGTGAGCGCCTGCGCGTTCGTGACCGGTGTGATTGGGACGCTCCTTCCGCTTGGCCGCATCGCGCGCATTCATCCCGCCGAGGTCTTCCGCGCATGAACGGCCGCGTCGCTGCCGTGAGGCTCGTGGACGTGAGCCGCACATTCCGCGAGGGCTCGCACAGCGTCGTCCACGCGGTGAAGAACGTGAATCTCGAGTTTGGTCGCGGCACGCTGACGTTAGTCATGGGACCGAGTGGCAGCGGCAAGACGACGCTGCTCTCCCTCGTCGGCGGGCTGCTCGCGCCGAGCGAGGGCGACATCGAGGTGGACAGCGTACGCCTCGCGTCATTGTCACCTGCTGCCCTCACCGAGTTCCGGCTGCGGCGTGTTGGATTCATCTACCAGCGATTCCGCCTGCTGGATGCCTTGAGCGCTTCGGAGAACATCGAGCTGCCGCTCACCCTCGCCGGTGTGTCGCGGCCGAAGTCGCGCCAGCGTGCGGTAGCGCTGGCCGCCCGCGTGGGTCTCGACGACCGCCTCGGCGCGCGTGCAAGGAGCCTGAGTGGGGGAGAGCAACAACGCGTCGCCATCGCACGGGCGCTGGCGAACGATCCTCCTGTGTTGCTGGCGGACGAGCCCACGGGAAGCCTGGATTCCGTGGCGGGACAGCGGATCATCGAGTTGTTGCACGGTGCCGCGACTGAGGGTGCGTCCGTGGTGGTTGCCACACACGATGAGCGGCTCGTGCCCTTCGCCGACATGGTGGTCCGCATGGAGGACGGACGAGTGGTGGACGTCGCCAGGGGGTAGCGACGTCGCGCTCCCCTCGTCCGCGTGTGCTGAATCGAGCAACCGCAGCGACTCGAGAGAATCGCTGCGGTTTCCGTGCTACGGAGAGCGGAAGCGTTTGGTTATTCCTGCGGCCTGCGCTGGCCGCCGCCGCCCTGCTGCGGGTTCCGGATGCGCTCAGGCACCTTTTCCCACTGCTCGGGCGTCAGGATCTCCTCCACGCTCTTCATGAGCACCACGCGATCCTTCTGCGCCTGCTCCATCTTCGGGCGAATCTTCGAGAAGAGGGCACCCATGTCGGGGTTTGCACCCGCGTCCTTGGTGAGCTTCTGGAACTCGGCGATCAACACGGCGTTGTGCTTCGCCACCGAATCGCTCATGGGCTGCAACTTGGCCAGTTGCTCCGCAGTGAGCTCGATGGAATCCTTGAGCGCGATGACCGACGCCACCGGATTCACGTTCAACCCACCCGCAAAGCCGCCACCGCCGCCAGGACCACCCTGCCCGCCGGGCCCACCACCACCGAACTGCTGGCCGCGCGGTCCCTGCGGACCACCGTGATTCCCGCCACCCTCACCCGAGATCATGCCACGAATCATGTCGCGGAATCGATCCGGGCCCAGCGTGTAGCGCGCCTGGACGCCGAGCTGGAAGGGGATCGAGATACCGTTCTGTCCCGCGCGGTTGGCGCCGAAGCGCTCATTCACTTCGTACTTGTACGCGTTGGTGTTGGCATCGAAGCCGCGCACGTAGAGCAGCGTGTTGTCGGAGCTGCGGAACTGTCCCCAGCCGCGCAGGTTGTCCGAACCGTGCAGGAGCTGGTCGAGGCCGCCTAACGTGTTGACCGTCAGCACCGAGACCGCGAGGCGGCGATTGAGCCCCATGAAGTTGGGTCGCCAGTTGAGCTGCAGGTCGAACGACGGCTGCCACGGACCGCGGCAGGAGTTGCGGCCGGCGATGTCGCCGAGCTGCTGGGTCAGGCACTCCCGTACCGATGCCGGCGAGTTGTCCAGCAGGCGCTGCATGCCGGCCGCCACCACCGGGTCAGCGGCGGTGCTGGGCGAGAAGAGGAACGCGCGGTCGTTGCGCGACCCGTCGCCGTTGATGTCGCTGCCCACCACCGGCGTGAAGGGAGAGCCCGAGCTCAGCCGACCGAACGCGGTGAGTTCGATGCCCTGGTTGAATGGATACGTGACGGTACCCGTTACCGTATGACGCCGGTCGAAGTCGCTGGCGGACCATTCCCGAATGTTGGGATTGCTGGCAGTCGTGGGGCTGCCAAAGCCGCCGAAGCCGCCGGCGCCACTGAAGCCACCACCGCCGCCATCGCCACCCCGGAAGCCACCGAAGGCACCACCACCGCCCGCTCCCGTTGCACCCTGGTCGATGGTCTGGGCCCAGGTATAGGAGAAGTTGGCGATCGCGCCCTTGGAGGTGATGCCGCCCAGGGAGAAGGTGGCCTGCTTGGAGTCGCTGGAGCGGTTCGAGCCCGTGGCGAGCACCTGTCCGAAGGTGGAGTTGAGACGCGAGCCCAGCACCGACACTGCACCCGTCGTGGGAATGATGGTGTTGGCGTCGACGAACACCGGACGGCCCGCTTCGGTCGTCAGGTTGAAGCGCGGGTCGGTGCGGAGGTTCACGTCGGTGTAGCCGGTGAGCGCCGTGCCACGCGCGTACGACAGGTCGAGCCCCATGTTGTAGCGCTGCTTGAAGCGGTGCTGGATGCCTAACGAAGACCTGATCGAGCGGCCAGCGGCGAAGCCGTTCTCGAAGACGGTCACGTTCGGGCTGCGCGTGGGGAGGAACTGGTTGCCACCGGTGCTGCACTGCGACGGGATGTTGCTCACATCCTGGCCGTACAGGTTCCAGTTGGGCGTGGGAACACCCGCACCGATGCAGACGAGTTGCGATTCGTTGCCCGGCAGGCCGGTCGCGCCGGCGGCCGAAGCCACCAGTCCGGTGGAGGGCGACGAGCGGAACTCGCCGATGCCGCCACGCAGGATCCAGGTCGGCGGGGCGAAGCGGCCCTGTTCCGGGATTCCGATGGAGTACGTGAAGCCCACGCGCGGGCTGATGCGCAGCTCGGTGGGCACCTCGTCGGTACGGAAGCCGAAGGCCTCATCCACCGCCGGATTGTACGCCGGCGTGCCGCCGAAGTACGAGCCTTCGGCGCGCGCGCCATATGTCAGCTGCAGCGCACGGTTCACGCGCCATGTGTCGCCGAGGTAGACCGCGGCGTTCACGCCCGATCCCTCGCGCAGGCGAGGGGTGAGCGTGCGGGTGAAGGTGGCGGGGGTCCCGGCCTCGAAGTCTTCGAGTGAGTTGAAGGTGAACGTGCCCCACCGGTTGGTGGTCACGTCACGTTCGAACGACTGGAGGTTGAAGAGCTGGCCCATCTTGAAGCGGTGCGCGCCGCCGGCGCTGAGCCACGACGTCTCATTCGTGGTCTCGAAGGCGCTCGTGCGTCCCGCCTGCGGCAGGCCCGTGTTACCGCCGAAGGTGAGGCTCGAGATGCCCTGCTGGCCGTCGCCCAGGTCCGACGCCACCTGCACGCGGCCGAACGGCAGCGTGAGGAAGGGATCGCCCGCATTCTTGTTCACCGAGCCGTAGACCTTGAGCTCGTTGATAAAGCGGCCGCCGATGATGGAAGAGAGCGTGGCCGCCATGCCGCCGCCCCAGTTACGCGAGTCTCCGCCCGTCTGCGGCAGGGAGAGCGTGCTGATGCGTGTGGGGTCGGAGCTACTGAAGTTGTAGTCGCCGCGAACGGAGAGCGACTGCCCGCCCGCCGTGAGATAATCGAACCGGACGATGCCGGTCACGTTGTCGCCCGTGCGGTTGTCGGCCGTGATGCTGCGCGGCGCGATGCCCGAGGCGCTGGCGAGGTCGAAGAAGCGGGCAACCGAGTCGGGCGCGACGCCGAAGCGAGAGAGCGTGAAGGCGTCCGCGTTCCCAAGATTCGGGACGATGTCCTCGCGCCGCCGCAGCTGCAGCGCGCCGAAGACGAAGAGCTTGTCCTTGATGATCGGGCCGCCGATACCGCCGGAGAACTGATTCTGGTTGTAGCCCTGCGACACCGGGGAGGTGCTCTCCCCCTCCACCGAGAGGCCGCGATCGCGCAAGGAGTACGTGAAGTTGCCCTGCGCGCGGTTGGTGCCCGACCGCGTGGTGGACGCAATCTGACCGCCCGAGAACTGGCCGCGGGCCACGTCGTAGCCGGAGGTGATGACGCGTGAGTTGCGCACCGCTTCCTGCGGCACCTGCGAGGAGCCGAAGGAGAGGCCGTCGAGGGTGATGTTGTTGGCCGTGGGCGCCTGACCGGCCACCGAGAAGCCACCACCCGAGGAGTCGCTGCCCGTGATGCTGACAACGCCCGGGGCGGTGAGCGCCAGCGCAGTCAGGTCACCCGCGTCGATCGGTAGGCGGGATGCCTGGTCGGAGTTGATGGCGCGCTCGGTCGAACCGGGGGCGGGCCGATCGGTATCGCGAGAGGGGGCCCGCTGCGCCTGAATGGTCACCCCGGCCAGCACCGTGGGGTTGGTCGACATGCGGATGTTGACGATGAGCCGGTCTTCGTCGGCTTGGCGCGCAACGTTCACAATTGACGGGGAAAGCCCTAGTGCGCGGACGGTGACGCGATACTGTCCCCCTCCGTCGGGGAAAAGCACCGTAAACTTGCCCTGGGCGTTGGTGCGTCCCCGGCGCGTCACGTTCGATTCGATCGACATGACCTCCACCGCGGCGTCTTCGAGCGGGAGGTTGCCCTCGGCCCGGGTGACGGTGCCGATGATGATATCGGTGGTGTTGCCGATCTGGGCTCGGCCGGTGGCCGGCACCAGAACTGAGAGAGCGAGCAGGGTTCGGCGAAACCAGCGACCGGCCGGAATGGACAAGGAGTTCAGCACGTTGAGAAGCTCGAAGGACGCGTCTTTGGGGGAGAGCGGAGGGTAGACCGAGACGCGCGGTGATTGTTAACGCGCTTTGTGGAGCAGTTGCTGGCCGTATCGAAATCGACTCGATTCGACCAGTTTCGGTCCCGGAAGAGCGTCCCGCCCGCCACGGGAATCCGCCGCCCCTACCCTCCCCCACCCCATCCGCGCGACGCGGCGCGGCGTAGATGAGACAGCGAGAGCGGCGGACACGTTGCCTCGCCGGGTCGCGAACGTACGACCCGCCCCACCTCCACCACCCCGTTCGATGAACAGCGAGTTCGCCACCTACTTCCGCCTCGGCGTTGGTCACATCGCCGACCTTCGCGGATACGACCACATCCTCTTCGTCGTCGCCCTGACCGCCGGCTACGCGTTGGGGGAGTGGCGACGCCTGCTGTGGCTGGTGACCGCCTTCACCATCGGCCACTCCATCACCCTGGCCCTGGCCACGCTCGATCTGGTGCGCGTGCACGCGCCGACCATCGAGGTGCTCATTCCCGTGACCATTGTCCTCACCGCGGGCTACTCCATCTGGGCCCGGCGCCAATCGGAGGAGAGCGGAGCCTCCTTCACGCCCGAACGTCACGCATGGCTGTACGTCCTGGCGGGATGCTTCGGACTGATTCACGGCCTGGGTTTCTCCAGCTTCCTGCGCGCCGTGCTGGGCGGAGAGGAGAGCATCGCCATGCCCCTCTTCTCCTTCAACGTCGGGTTGGAGATCGGCCAGTTGGCCATCGTCGCCGTCGTGCTGCTCACCGGCATGCTCGTGTGTGATGTCGCCGGGCTCAAGCGCCAGCGCTGGGCCACGGGACTGTCGTGGGTGATTGTGGTGCTGGGGGGGCGGATGGTGGTGGAGAGACTCTGAGAAGACGGGAGGACGAGAAGACGGGATTGGGGGTATTCTCTTCTCAATCATTCTTGGGGCGTTCGATGGGAAGTGTCGCGTTGTTAGGTACGGGGTTGCTCGGTTTTGGGTTCGCGGAGGGGGTGCTAGAACGGGGCGGTAACGAGCTGCACGTCTGGAACCGGACGCGCTCGAAGGCGGCGCCTCTTGGGGAACGCGGTGCGCGGGTGGCGGATACGCCGGCAGAGGCGGTGGAGCGATCAGACATTGTGCACCTCGTCCTGCTCGATGATGCGGTTGTCGATGAAACCATCGCCGCAATGCGACCGGGGCTTTCCGCCGGCACCGTCATCGTCGATCACACCACCAACCTTCCGGCGCTGGTCGCCGAGCGGTCGAAACGATTGGCCGACGAAGGCGTGGAGTATCTGCACGCGCCCGTCTTCATGTCGCCCATGGCGGCGCGCAACGCGCAGGGCATCATGATGGTCGCGGGACCCACGGCGTTGTTCCAGAAGGTGAAGGGGCTGCTCTCCCCGATGACCGGCGACCTGTGGTACGTCGGCGAGCGGCCCGATCTCGCAGCGTGCTACAAGCTCTTCGGGAACGCGATGATCCTTACCATGGCTGGGGGCATCTCCGACGTCTTCCACATGGCCGATGCACTCAACGTCGAGCGCACCGATGCGTGGGGGCTCTTCAGCCGTTTCCGCATCGACGGCATCCTGAACATTCGCGCCATGCGAATCCTGGAGGAGAACTACGACGCCTCGTTCGCCCTCGAGGTCGCGCGCAAGGATGCCCGCCTCATGCTCGAATCGGCGGGCGACCAGCCGGTGCCGGTGCTGCAGGCCATCGCCACGCGTATGGACGAGATGCTGGCCAAGGGGTTCGGCGAGATGGACATGGCGGTACTGGCCAAGCGCGGAGAGTAGCTACCGTCCGACGCGCAGCGCCACATACACCCGCCGCCCCGCGCCGGGCTCGTAGAATCGGCCTCGCGAAGCGTTGGCCACCACGTTCGACGCGTACGTACGATCGAACATGTTGTCCACGCCCACAACCGGATCAATACCCAGCGACTTGCAGCAAGTGAGACCGACCCGCGCGTTCCACAGCACGTAGCCGGGGGCGTAGTTGCTGTTCTGGTCATCGGCGGCACTTCGCGCCGATTGCTGCATCTCGAGCGTGGCGAATCCGAATTTCCGGCGGGCCGTGGCGAAAGCCGACGCCGTGGCGGGGGCCACGCCCGGCACCCGCTTGCCCTGGAGGTTGGCCGTGCCGAGCGTGAATTTCTCGTACGTGTAGATCAGCCGGGTGAGCGCGGCGCCCACGTCCACCGCGCCTAACGCCGCCGTCACCCCGAGCTCCGCGCCGCGGCGGCTGGTGCGACCCGCGTTGCGGAAGTAGCGACGCCCGCCGCTGTTCGGGATCTCGAAGGGAATCAGTTCGTCGCGTGTGCTGATGTCGAATACGGCGAGGTCGAACAGTACACGTCCACCGATGACGCCCTTTGCGCCTGCTTCGAGCGTGCGGCCGCGCTGTGGCTTGAGGTCTCGATTGAGCCCCCCGGAGCCATCGGGCGAGTTGGCGAGTTCGGTGGTCGTGGGCGTCTCGAACGAACCCGCGATGTTGCCGTAAACGGAAACCCGCGGGCGCACGCGCACCGCCACGCCGAACATCGGCGTCACGGCGCCCATGTCACGCGACTCGACCGGCCCTCCCACCACGGAAGACGGTCGCTTGTCGCGCACGCTGAACACCGTCTGGTCGCCACGGAGGGTCGCCGTCGCTGTGACCCGCGCGCGCGTGACCTCTCCCCGGGCGAAGAGACCACCGTTGGCCACCTTCTCCAACTGGTGCACGGTGAGCGCGCCCCGGTCGGCGGCGGTGGGACAGGTGGAGGCGGGGCGCTGAGCTCCACTGAGGCCGGCGCAGTTGGCGAAGTTGTTCCGGTCGTCGCGCTGCGACTGCACATCGGCGCCCAGCGTCAGGCGCCACGCATGCCCGCCTGCGAGGCCGCCCTGCTGCACGCGCGCCGTGGCGCCCATGGTGCGGCGGGCAAATGCGATGATGGCGAATGCGAGCGGGTTCTCCAGGTCGCGAACGCCGCCAAAGATGCTCGCGCTGGCGCTGCCGCCATCCCATCCGCGGTCGCCGGTGAGCGAGAGCAGTTTCTGGCTCACCGCCTTCGAGGCGTGCTTCCTGATGTTCAGCGAATCCGCCACCGTAGGCGAGGTGCGGAGTTCGCGTGCCGTCACGGCACCCGGATTCTCGGCTAGCGGGGCGTCGTACCAGGTGAACTGCGCGCGCAGCGAGCCATTCTCTCCTCGCCACGTGGCGTCGCCTAACGCCGAGGTGGAGCGGAAGCGGGCGTAGTCGCGCGGTCCGTCGGCCGTGTTGCGCGAAAGGGTGCCGCGCCAGCCGAACGCGTCACTCGCGCCCGAGACACGTCCCGACCAGCGGTTGGCGTCCGCGTTGGTCACGCCCCGCAGCGACCCATGAATGCCCGATACCGGCAGGGGATCGCTCTTGAGCTCGAGCACTCCGCCCGACGCGTTGCCGTACAGCGCTCCCGCGGCGCCGCGCATCACCTCGGCGCTTGCCACCGCCTCGAGATCGACGAAATCGACAGCCGTCTGACCGTCGGCAAGGGTGAGCGGCACGCCATCGCGCACCACACGCACTCCCCTGATGCCGAAGGCGGCCCGAGAGCCGAAGCCGCGCACGGCGAGGCGAGGGTCCTGCGTGGGATTGAATCGGTCGGACACCGCGAGCCCGGGCACCGTCAGCAGCATCTCAGTGAGTGAAGCACGCCGGATTCCCTGGCGTGCTGAGTCCACCGCAATCCGGGAGACGCCGAACGGCAGGTCGAGCACCGACCGCGCCGCGTCTCGCGAAACAGTCACGCGCACGGGCTCGAGCCGCCGGGCGGTGGAGTCCTGCCCGCCCGCGACGGCAGGGAGCGCCATGGCGAGGGCGGCGAAGGTGCCGCCGAATGTCCGCATCCAGTTCCCGGTCGTGCGTTTCCCCATCTTTCCTGCCTCCAATAAAGTCTGCGTTGCGGTTGCAACCGGACAATATCTTTCCCGTTCCGCGATTCCGCCCTCCACTCTTCTGCCGAGCGTGTCGCGCATCATTCCTCCACGACGTCTCCGGCAACGCCTCGCACTCCCACTCGCCGCCGTCATTCTCATGGCACTGGGGCTTCCGGCGAGGGCTGACTCGCCGGCGCTCCATTCGCGAGCAGTCGTGCACGACGTGCACCTCACCTACGCACGTCTCGTCGTGCGGGGAAGCACCGTCAGCGGCAGCGTGCGGCTGTTCAAGGATGACTTGGACCGGGCGCTCGCGGCCTTCGCCGGGAGTCGAGGAAGTAATGATGCCTCGCTCGACTCGCTGTTCGCCGCCTACCTCAACTCGAACAGTTCACTCGCCAGCGCCGGGCGGTCTCTGCCAGCCCGCGTCGTCCGTTCGGGCGCCGATCCCGACGCCACCGATCCGCCGATGTGGAATTTCCAGATCGAGGCGAGCGCGACCGCACCCATCTCGGCACTCTCCATCCGAATCGGGCTGCTGTTCGAGCTCTACAAGGACCAAAAGAACATCGTGACCCTTATCGGACTTCCCAATCAGGAGCGCCGCTCGCTGTTCTTCACGTCGGACAGCAAGACGAAGCTCGTCGAGGCGGCGAAGCCCGACTAAGCGTTCGCGTTTTGCCTGAGGACAGTGCGGGATTCCCTGCCTTTGCGACAGCCTTCCTGCCGAAGCGACCGAACCGCGTGCTGAAAGCTGGTCACTTTGGCTAGGAGAACGCGGCATGACGGATGCCTCTTGAGTGGGTCGTGCGAGTCCATCGGAGCAGCACCAACCGGGCGACGCCGCCAGCGTCGCCCGCTTTTCTTCTCCCCTGTTCGTCCGACCCCGGCTCAGCCGATCGTGCGATTGGCGCCCTTGGCCTGCCGCCTCACATTCGTTGACAGTCGTCCGGCAAGGCGCCGGTCCAACTCCCGATCGTGAGGCGGTTCATGTCCCCAACTCCTCCTTCCGTGCTGCAGTCCCTCTCCGATGACCTGACGCGAGCCGTTGAGGCGACGGCCCCGTCGGTCGTCGCCATTCACGCGCGACGGCGCATTCCCTCCAGTGGAATTCTCTGGCGGCCGGGGGTGGTGGTCGCGGCGCACCACACCATCCAGCGCGACGAGCGCATAACAGTCACGCTGCACGACGGCACGGTGGTGGGCGCCTCGCTCGCGGGCCGCGATGCCACGACAGATATCGCGATCCTTCGGCTCGAGCAGGAAACAGGCACGCCGGCCACTGTTTCGGCGGACACGGACGCGAAGGTGGGCCAGCTCGTGCTGGCGTTAGGCATGCCGGGGCCAGCGGTCACCGCGGCCCTGGGTGTCGTGAGTGCCACCGGCGGCGAGTGGCGCACCTGGCATGGGGGACGCATCGACCGATTCATCCGCCTCGACGTCGCTATTCACGACGGCTTCTCGGGCGGTCCGGCGATCGACGCCAGCGGGCGCGTGATTGGCCTCAATACCTCCGGACTGGCGCGCGCCTCCGCCATGACGATTCCGTGGAGCACGGTGGAACGGGTGGGAGAGCAGCTGCTCAGTGCCGGACGAGTGCGGCGCGGCTTCATCGGGCTGGGACTGCAGCCCGTGCGCCTCCAGTCCGACGTGGTGAAGCGCGAATCGCTGCCACGCGACGTGGGGCTGATTGTGGTCTCCATCGAGGAAGGCGGCCCCGCCCACCGCGCGGGATTGTCGTTAGGCGACGTGGTCGTCGCCTTCGACGGCGCCCCGGTCTCCGACCCCACCGAGCTGCTGGGGGCACTGGCGGGGGACCGGATAGGATCAACGGCTGGTATCCGCCTGTTGCGCGGGGGAACGCCGGTCGAACTCAACATCACCGTGGGGGAACGCCCGCGGAGCGGGGAGAAGTAATGACGGTATATCCACTCACGGGCCGAGCGCTCGCAGCCGGTGTCGAACTCGAGGAACTCGC
>JBDSVW010000062.1:0-3608 GCA_039927015.1 Gemmatimonadaceae bacterium
GCGCAGCGCGCCCGCCGATCCGCTCAGCGCCGAGTTGCTCGACGCGCGGCTCGCGCGCGCCTTGGACATCGACGACCGGGCGGTGGTGCTCGTGCGCCTGGCGGGAAACGAGCCCGCGGTGCGTGCCCAGCACGCGACGCTGGCTGCGTTAGGCGGCTCGCGCGAATTGCCCCGGGCGACCTGGGAGCGACTGCGGGGCCTCGACACCGCCGGGGGCTGGAGCCTCCGCATCTCGCGCAGGCCATCGGAGCTGGCGCATCTCTGGCATGCCGTGCACGCGGCGTGCGGAAGCGTGAACCTGCGCGGGGCTCACGCCACCCTCGCGCGGGGCGTGATGCGCGTCTTCGGCGCGACGGGAGACGCCGGCCCGCTCGCCACCCTGGCCGGTGCCCTCCAACGTGAGGGCACCGTCGTTGGCGAGCGCCTGCCACCGGGCGCGTGGTCCGTGGTGCACCGGGCGCCCGATCGTCTCACCACGCGCGTTCGCGACGCCTTCGACCCGTTCGCCCTGCTCAACCGCGGCATCATGGGTGGCTCGGCGTGAGCGGCGCCCTGCCTGCACATGTGCCGTGCGCCATTCCTGGCACGCCGCTGGCGGACGCGCTGCCGGGCCTCGACGCGTGTGTGCACTGCGGATTCTGCTTGCAGGCATGCCCGACGTACCTCGCGCTCGACAACGAGAACGACTCGCCGCGCGGCCGCCTCGTGCTCATGCGCGCTCTGGTGGAAGGAGAACTTCCGCTCGACGACTCCACGGTGCAGACGCACATCGACCGGTGCCTCGGCTGCCGGGCGTGCGAAACCGCGTGTCCAAGCGGCGTACCGTACGGTCAACTGCTCGAGGCCACGCGCGCCACGCTCGCCACGCGGCGCCCGCTGCCGGGCGTCGTACGGCTCATCCTCGCCGTCTTCTCGAGCCGTGTCCTGCTGCGCGTGATGCTGGCCGGTGCCCGCGTCATGCGTGCCGTGCGCGTGTCGCGCGTCATGTCCCATTGGCCGGGACGGCTGGGCTTCGCCTTCGCGATGCTGGAGTCCACCAACTCGCCGGTCGTGCGGCGCCCCTACCGTGCCCGTGGCACTGGGGCTGGCGGTCGCGTGGCCATGCTGCGGGGCTGCGTGATGGAGGGGCTGTACGGCCACGCGAACCGCGCCACCGAGCGGGTGCTGACCGTCAATGACTACGCCCTCACGGAGGCGCCGGGCCAGGGCTGCTGCGGTGCGCTCCATGCGCACGCGGGTGACCTGGACGGCGCGCGAACGCTCGCCAGGCGCAACATCGCCGCATTCGAGCAGGCGGGGATCGACTACATCGCGGTGAACGCGTCTGGCTGCGGCGCCGCCATGAAGGAGTATGGCCATCTGCTGGCTGGCGACGCCGAGTGGACTGACCGCGCACGGCACGTGGCGGACAAGGTACGCGACATCAGCGAACTGCTCGCGGCTAACGGTCCGGCGCAGGGCGGGCCGTTGCGGTTGCACGTGACATACGATGCGCCGTGCCACCTCATGCACGCACAGCGCGTCGTCGCGCCTCCGCTCGCCGTGCTAGCCGCCATTCCGGGATTGCAGCTGACGCCCCTGACGGATGCGGAGCAATGCTGCGGCAGCGCCGGGATCTACAATCTCGTGGAGCCCGAGACATCGGATGCGGTGCTCGCGCCCAAGCTCCAACACATCGCCGGCAGCGGCGCGGCCCTCGTGGCCACCGGCAATCCCGGGTGTCTCATGCAGATCGGCGCTGGCCTCGCGCGCAGCGGCTCTGCCGCGCGCGCCGTACATCCGGTGGAACTGCTCGACGCGTCTTATGGGGAGCGGCAGGGATGACGATGCGCGAGCGCCCGGCGCGCGTGGCTATCGACGCGGTGCTCCTGGAGTTCGACGGGGTGCTGGCCGACACCCGGCTCGTGCGCCGTGAGGCGATGGCGGGGGTGCTGGAGAGCGAGGGCATACCCCTCTCGGACGCCGCGTACCGGGAGCACTGCGCGGGGCATTCCACCGCCGACGCGGTGCGCGCGCTGATCGCGCATCACGATCTCGACATGGACGAGACGGGACTCGACCTGCTCACCCTACGCATCGATCGCGCCTTCTCGCAGCACATCGCGAAGGGAGTGATGCTGGTGGACGGCGCGCGCGAAACCGTGGAGCGGCTCGCGTCGCGCGTGCGGCTTGGCGTCGTGAGCCGGCTCAAGCGGGAGGATGTGGAGTTCGTCCTCTCACTCGCCGGTCTGGAGGATGCTTTTCGTTGCGTGATCGGCGCCGACGACGCATATCCGCGGAAGCCCGATCCCGCGCCATATTTCGCCGCGCTGCGCCGGCTCGATGGCCGCCGACCCATTCCCGCGCGCGGGCTGGTGGTGACACTCGAAGATTCGAGCGACGGGATTCGTGCCGCCCGTGCCGCGCACCTTCGCTGCATCGCCGTGGGAGACGTGCCCGCGCACCTGGCGATGGAGGCGGACGCGATCATTCCGTCCATCGCCGGCGTGGATGTGAGTAGCTTGGAGCATCTCGTCGCACACGCAGGAGAGAATTTCGCATGATCCCCCGTACCGCGGACGATCCCGCCGCGACGGCGACGGCGTATGCCGCGCTTCGCACATCAGCCGTCCTGGTCGACCGCTCGTCGCGCGCGCGTGCGACGTTCGGGGCGCCCAAGGCCGCGGAAGTGCTGACCGGATTGGTGACGAACGACATCCTCGCCCTGCATGACGGCACCGGGTGTTATGCCGCCGCGCTCACGCCCAGGGGGAAGATCATCGCCGACGCCCGGCTGTTCGTGCGGGCGAACGACATTCTCGTGGATGTCGCACCCGCAGCGGCTGCCGGCTGGTGGGCCATGGTGCGCAAGTTCGTGAATCCGCGCCTGTCGCGCTTTGCCGACGTCAGCGATTCGCTCGCCGACCTCAGCGTGTACGGCGCGGAAGCCGCCTCCATTGTCTCGCAGGCAGCCGGGGTCGAGCGCGATCGCCTGCGGGACTTGCAGGAGTTCGAGCACCTGACCGTCCCGATACTGGGTGCCGACTGCACCGTCGCGCGCGTGCCCGACCTCGGCGTTGAGGGATTCGCGATCTTCGTTCCCGTGGAACGACGTGATGCGGCGAAGAAGGCGCTGCAGCTGGCGGGCGCTGTTCCGGCGCCTCACGCCACGGTCGAGATTGCCCGCATCGAGAGTGGCCGTGCGGAGTGGGGGGTGGAGATGGACGAGAATACGCTTCCTCAGGAGGCGAACCTGGAGGAGTTGCACGCCATTTCCTACACCAAGGGCTGCTACACGGGACAGGAGACCGTTGCGCGCATCCACTTCCGCGGGCACGTGAATCGGCGACTGCGCGGCATGCGCTTTCACGCCGGTGGAGGCATCCCGGTGCGCGGGGAGGTCTTCGATGCGAGCGGAAAGAGCGTGGGTGAGGTGCGCAGTGTGGCGCACTCGCCTCGTCTGGGCGGCATTGGGATCGCGATGATCCGGCGCGAGGTCGCGCCTGGCAGCGAGGTGGAGATTCGCGCGGCCGATGGGAGCGCGAAGGCACTCGTGGTTGACCTGCCGATGACGGACGACTGATCGGGCGACTCATCAGGCGACGTCGACGCCTCGAGACCAATAAGAG
>JBDSVW010000063.1:0-5116 GCA_039927015.1 Gemmatimonadaceae bacterium
CTCGGAGTCCTCGCTCTCGCCGCTCGGCTTCGCCCTCGCCGACCTCCTGACGACGGACCTGGCGCGCAGCGCTCGCTTGCAGCTGGTGGAGCGCGCGCGCCTGGGAGAGGTTATCCGAGAACTCGACCTGGCCAAGAGCGGACGTGTGGACTCGGCCACTGCGCCTCGGGTGGGACTGCTCCTCCAGGCGCAGCAACTCCTCCTCGGTTCACTGGACACGCTGCCGGACGGAGCACTGCGGCTCTCCGTTCGGATAGCGGACGTGGAGACGGGCGTCGTGCAGCAGGCCATCGACGCGCGCGCACCACTCAGTGACGTGCTGGCCGCAGAGAAGATCGTGGCCTTCCGCCTGTTCGACGCGCTCGGGGTGATCCTTACGCCTGCCGAGCGTGCGCTGGTCGAGTCGCGGCAGACCGTCAGCCTGGAGGCGCTCGAGGCCTTCGGCCGCGGACTGCAAGCCGACTTCCTGGGCCAGTCTCGACTCGCCACCGCGGAGTTCAAGCGGGCGCTGCTCGCCGATCCCGGCTTTCGCGCGGCGGCCGATCGTTCCGCCGGCGTCCGCGCCCAGACACGCGACCCCGGCACCTCCTCAGTCCTGCTGCCGGGCATTCGCGGCATCGACGCCCCGATCTCCGGCGTCGTGGACCGACTCAATCGGCCACTCGACGTCACGATGCAATCGCGGCCAGGGGGAGGACCCGGCGATCCGGCGTTCCCTTCGACGTTAGTGACGGTGATCGTGATCGTGCGACGTCCGTGAGCCACGCGCCACTCACCACGACCCGCCTCCCGCTTCTCCTCCTGCTGCTTTCGCCACTCTCGTTGGCGGCGCAGGAGCGGTTGATCTCCCGGCATGCGCTGGCGGGGGGTGCGTCCTTCGAAACCCTCACCTTTGGCTCCGGAGGCATCACCCAATACGCCTTCGCGGGCACCGATTCGGTGCGGGTGATGTCCGTACGGCAGGTCACGATTCCCATCACTGCCATCACGCCGCTCGGCGCAGGATGGCGGCTGGACGTGACCACGCTCTATGCAAACGGACGCGTGGACTATGAGGATGGCGATGCCGCTGGTGTTGAACACAGCGCGTCGCTCTCCGGCCTGAGCGACGTGCGTCTACGGGCGACCGGACGGGTGCTGAACGACGCGCTGACGCTCACGGTAGGCGTCAATGCTCCCACCGGGCGCACCACGCTGCGCCCCGGGGAGTTCTCCGCGTTGCGAGTGCTGGCGGCCCCCGCGCTCGGAATGGGCAGTTCACCCGTTGGTGCCGGCGCGAGTGGCACGGTGGGCGCGGTGTATGGCAGGCAGATTGGACTCTGGGCGATGGCGTTCGGCGCCTCGTACGAGCATCGCGGACGATTCCAGCCCGTGGCCGCACTCGTGGCGGGCGCGCCCTCGTCTGACTTCGAGCCGGGAGCAGTGGTCCGGGCCTCGGTGGGAGCAGATCGGACGCTGGGGGCGCATCGTCTGAGTGTCGCCGCGTCGGCCGACGTCTTTGCCGAGGATCGCTTGCGTCCGAGCGCTGACACCGCAGGCGGAAGCAATGAGTCCCGATCCTCCGCCACCGTGCGACTCGGTCCCGTGCTCGCGGGAGACGCCCAGCTCTTTCTGGCGTCGTCGCGCTTTCGGGAGTTGATTGTCTATACCTCCTATCTGTGGCGCTCCGCGTTTGCGCGCGACGGGCGTACGGAGACAGGCTCGAGTGGACAGTATCTTGCAGGGGGTGTACGTGCCGCCCTGCCGCTCTCCGCCCGTAGCGACCTCGTTTTTGCGACGGATGGCAGATGGCATTCCGGTTTGGGGGTGGATCAAGGCCTCCCGACCGCCGGCGTACGGGCCGCCAATGTGTCCGTGGGGCTCGATGCACGCCGGGGCTTGCTGTCGGTGCAGCCGTATCTCCGCGCGCAGGCCGGAACGCTGCGGCAGCGGGGCAGCGAAACCCCCGTGACCAACAAGTCCTTTGCCGGCATTGCCGGCGGACTGGTGCTCGTCACGCGATTCTGATGATGAATTCTTCATTTGGCTTTCACTTCATGTCCCGTCTCGCCCCCCGTCTGCGCGCGAACTCCATTCCTCTCCTCATCGCGGCGTTGTTGCTGACCGCGTGCGGTGGACTGGGAGACTCCCTCGCGCCCGGGAAGGCCGGCGGAGCGCCTCCTGCGCAGGTGGCGTTCACGACATCGGTGGCGGCATCGGTCGGACGCGCAACGGATGACATCGCACTGGTCGTCAGCACCCGGTACGTACGCCGCGACGGCACCACCGCCGACATCGCGACGCAGTCGTTTACGCTGGGTACCGGCGCCTCGCAGGCCCTGCCCATCCCAGTGGAACTGGCGCCGTGTCTCGCCGATCCGTCGCGCGAGTCCGCCGGCCCCCAGGACAAGTCGTGCCTGGTGATTTTCCAGCTCGAACTGACGCTCAACGGAGTGGTCGTGGACCGGCAGACGATCGGGCCGCTCCGGCTCGCCCCGGGCGTCGCGGCCCGGGTGTCGAAACCGGTGGCGCTGTTCGAGATCGTGGCGGTGGACGTGGCGATCGCCGGAGGGGACGAGATAACGGTTGCCCATCCGATCACCGCCATCCCGGGCGAGACCATTGCGCTGACCGCAACGATTCTCGACCGTCAGCGGCAAGTCGTTACCGGCCGCGCGGTCACGTGGAAGAGCGACGCTCCCGCCGTGGCGCGCATCGATTCGGTGAGCGGCGCGGTGACCGCTTGGTCAGTCGGCCTCGCGCGCATCACGGCGTCGTTCGGCGCGGTGTCCACGACCATATCGCTGCGGGTCGAGCGTCCGCCGGTGTGGCTTAGCGTGATGCCCGGCGCGACAAGCGGCCGCGGCATGGTGCGATCGACACCGGCCGGCATCGAGTGCCGGATCGATGGGACGGTCGCCAGTGGCAGTTGCAGCTTCGCGTTTCCGGTGGGATCGGTCGTCACGCTTGAGTCCGAAGCGGACGCGGGCAGCGCCATCGCTCCGTGGGCCGGCGCCTGCGAGAGCGCGAGCGGCAGTGCCTCGTGCCGCCTCACACTCTCGGAAGCCCGCGCGACGCGCGCGTCCTTCTCTGCGCTCGGTCGCGTCTCCATATCCGCTGGCGCGAGCGACGGGCACGGGCGCGTGACTGGGCCGGCGGGCCTCGATTGTCGCATCGACCGGGGGGCAGCGACGGGCAGTTGCGCAGCGGACGTCGCGGAAGGCACCACCATCACCCTGGTCGCGTCGAAGGACGGACCCGATGCCGCCACGGCCGCCCGCCAGGTGTTCGGTGGGTGGGGCGCCGCCTGCGCCGAGGCACAGGGCGACAGCTGCACATTCGTCGTTGCCCGCCAGCCGCAAGTCGCGACGGTGCGTTTCCATGGTGAGCAGCGGCTCGACGTTGCCGTGCAGGGGTCGGGGGCGGGACGCGTGGTGGCGACCGGTGGCATCGCGTGCACTAGGTCGGCGGGCAAGACGACCGGTGCCTGCAGCGATCAGGTGCTGTTCGGGAGCGTGGTCACACTGAGCGCCGTCGCTGAGCCGCAGTCCAGCTTTAGTGGCTGGCGCGGAGCATGCCAGGGGCAAGCCGGTTCCTCGTGCGACGTGCGCATGACCGAGGCCCGGAGCGCTGTGGCGAGCTTCACGACGTTGCGCCGCATTCATGTACGCGGCGGAACGGGGGACGGCGCCGGTCGCGTCACCGGCCCCGAAGGACTGGATTGCCGCATTGATGGCACGGTGACGACGGGTGCGTGCGAGGTGAGCGTCGAGGAGGGCGCGCATGTCACGCTCCGCGCGACTGCGGAGGCCGGACTTGGCTCCCGTCAGAGCTTCTCGGGATGGGAGGGCGAGTGCCGGTCCTCGGGCGGTTTCACGTGCGAGCTGCAAGTGAGCGGAGCAGCCGTCACCGTATCGGCCAACTTCCAGGACGAGCAGCCACTGCACGTCGACTTCGCCGATGATGGGGGGGGACGCGTGTTCGAGGACGCGGGAATCTCCTGCGCGCGGGCGAACGGTGTCACCACGGGCGTCTGCGATCGCCGCGGTCCGTGGGGGGTGTCGGTGACTCTCAACGCCGCGCCCGATTCCAAGTCGCTGTTCGGTGGCTGGATCGGCTGCGACACGCCGTCCGGCACGACGTGCACCACGATGATGAGCCGCGCGCGCACCGTCAGCGCGCGTTTCACCATGCAGAAGGTGACGCTGACGCTCGAGGCATCCGGAGCCGGTGCCGGGACAATCGTGCTGCACGGTCAATCGGCGTGCGCCCTGGCACTCGGCCAGCTGCACGTGACCTGCACGCAGTCATTCGACGTGGGCACGACGGTCACGGTCAGCGGGAAAGCTGGCGCCAACTCCACCTTCTCGGGATTCAGGAACGCGTGCACGGGCACCACCCCGTGTCAGCTCGTCCTGACGTCGTCCAAGGTCGTACGGGCGGAGTTCGCACGGCGGCAGTACGAGCTCGAGGTGCATCTCACCGGGAGTGGCGGCGGAAGCGCGACGCTCAACGGCACGGCGTTCTGCTCGCTCGCCATCGGCCAAAGCAGCACGACCTGTTCGCGGCTGGTGAACGCCGGCAGCGTGGCGTTGCTCTCCGCTTCGCCCGGCACGGGGGCGACCATGACGGGATTCGACAGCGGCTGCGCCGGGACGAACCCGTGTAGTCTCACTATCTCCGGTGACGTGGGGATCGGCGCCGCGTTCACGCAGCTGCCCGTGTCCCTTTCCCTCTCCCTCACGGGATCGGGTGGAGGCAAGGTCGTCTCGGGCGGCGCGATTTCCTGCACGCTGTTCGAGGGCACGGTAGCGGGCAGCTGCACCGAGGTGGTGCCTTACGGCACGACTGTGACGCTCAGCGCGACCGCACAGCATTCCACGAACTTCGTCGCGTGGGCCGGGGCATGCGCTGGGCAAGCAACAGTCACCTGCTCGCTGACGCTTACCGGCAATGCGTCCGTGGTCGCCCAGTACCTGCGAAAGCCGTAGGAGCGGGCGGGCGCGGAACCATCACGCGCGCGCCACGTTCCAGGCCTGGTCTACTGGGTGTGCTCGATCGACGCCAGGCGAACGCGAGCCCGATCGAAGGCCGGATTGAGCGCCAGCGCGCTCTTGTAGTGCTCCCGCGCACCCGC
>JBDSVW010000064.1:0-6091 GCA_039927015.1 Gemmatimonadaceae bacterium
GTGCGCATCGGCCGCTACCGGCGCCAGTTCGTCGCCACGCGCGAGCGGCAGGTGACGGGGGTCAACGATTCCGAATCGTACGGCATCGGCGTGCGGGCGCTGGTGGGTGGCTCGTGGGGCTTCGCCGCCACCAGCAACCTCACGGTCGAAGGCGCCCAGCAGGCGGCGCGCGAAGCCGCCCGTCTCGCCCGCGCCGCCCGCACCACCCAGCGGCGACCGATCGAGCTGGCGCCGGTGACGCCGGTCAAGGGCACGTGGCGTACGCCGATCACGCGCGATCCCGTGGACGTGCCCATCGAGGAGAAGGTCGCGTTGCTGCTGGCGGCCAACGAGGCGGCGCTCAAGGTGCCGAAGGTCCGCTTCGTCAACTCGGGCATGTCGCTGCTGCGCGAGGAGAAGACGCTCGCCACCACCGACGGAACGCTCGTGACGCAGACCTTTGTGCGCGTCGGCCCGCAGTTCACGGCCACTGCCATCGCGGACGGCGACTTCCAGAGCTACACCGAGGAACTCGCCCCGCGCGGGCAGGGCTGGGAGTACATCGAGTCGCTGGACATGGCGAACAACGCCGAGCAGTGGGCGGCGCTGGCGGCGGAGAAGCTCACCGCACGCTCCGTGGACGTGGGACGCTACGACCTCATCTTGCATCCCACCAACCTCTGGCTCACGATCCACGAGTCCATCGGCCATCCCACCGAGCTCGATCGCGCCATGGGTTACGAGGCGAATTACGCCGGAACGTCGTTCATCGCCCCGCCCGAGAAGATGATCGGCAAGCTGAAATACGGTCCCGCGTTCATGAACATTCAGGGCGACCGCACGCAGGAAGGTTCGCTGGCGCGCGTGGCGTGGGACGACGAAGGGGTGCCGGCCGACGAGTGGCTGATCGTCGACAAGGGCATGTTCAGCGACTACCAGACCACCCGCGAGCAGGCGGCGTGGATCTCCGGGCTCACGGGCGTCAAGCGCTCGCACGGCTGCTCCTTCGCCGACTCGTGGTCCAGCGTGCAGTTCCAGCGCATGCCCAACATCTCCCTGATGCCCGCCGAGCAGGACATCTCGCTAGACGACATCGTGCGGGACACGCAGCGCGGCATCATCGTGAAGAACCGCGGCTCGTGGTCCATCGACCACCAGCGCTACAACTTCCAGTTCTCGGGCCAGGTGTTCTACGAGGTGCGCAACGGGAAGATCACCGGCATGCTGAAGGACGTGGCCTACCAGAGCCGCACGCCGGACTTCTGGAACAGCATGGACATGATTGGCGGCCGCTCGAGTTACTGGTTAGGCGGCTCGTTCGGCGACGGCAAGGGTGAGCCAGGCCAGTCCAACTCCGTGAGCCACGGCTGCGTGCCGGCGCGCTTCAAGCAGGTCAACATCGTGAACACTGGGAGGAACGCATGAGGCCGCGCTCCCTGTTCGAGGCCGACGCCACGTCGCTGCTCACGCGCGAGCAGGCGCGCGCGCTGGCTGGCAAGGTACTCGCGATGGCGAAGGGCGACGCCACTCGGGTGAGTATCGCGAGTTCGTGGAGTGGCAACACGCGCTTTGCCGGCAATGAGATCACCACGTCGGGCGGCGTGACGGACACGACGATCACGGTCACCAGCACGATCGGCAAGCGCCGCGCCTCGGCGTCCACGAATGTGCTCGACGAAGCCTCGCTCCGGCGGGCGGTGGATCTCGCCGAGCGACTGGCGCGCCTGTCACCCGAGGACCCGGAGATCATGCCGGAACTCGGGCCGCAGACGTATCAGGACGTGAATGCCTTCATCCAGCGCACGGCCGACCTCTCGCCGGAGGTGCGAGCCGCGGCCGTGAAGACTGTGCTGACGAGTGCCGGGGATGTGGGCCGCAGTGTGGGCGATGTCTTCGTCGCCGGTTTTTTGGAGGCCAACACGGGCGCCAACGCCATCGCCACGAGCAATGGGCTCTTCGCCTATCACCGCTCCACCGACGTGAACCTGGGCACGACAGTGCGAACGCCCGATGCCACGGGATCGGGCTGGGCCTCGGCGGGCGCCCGCGACTGGGGGCTGCTCGATCCCACCGCGTTAGGTGCGGTGGCCGCCCGCAAGGCGGTGGCGTCCCGCTCGCCACAGGCCATCGAGCCCGGCATGTACACCGTGGTACTGGAGCCGCAGGCGGTGGCCGACATGCTGCCCCTCATGACCGGATCGCTCAACGCCCGCAACACCGACGAGGGACGCAGCGCCTTTTCCAAGCGCGGCGGTGGCACGCGCGTGGGCGAGAAGGTCGCCGACGAACGCGTGACGCTGTATTCGGATCCCAGCGACGGCGACCTGCTCACCCAGCCGTTCGACGGCGAGGGGATGCCCATCGGGCGCAATGTATGGATCGAGAACGGCGTGCTGAAGAACCTGGCGTACTCCCGTTTCTGGGCGCAGAAGCAGGGCCAGCCAGCCACGGGCGGGGGCGGAGGCGGAGGATTCGGTGGCGTGCCGGGCGGGCTCAAGATGGTGGGGGGCAGCAAGAGCACCGAAGCACTCATCGCCGGCACGGAGCGCGGCATTCTCGTCACGCACTTTTTCTACATCCGCTTCCTCGATCAGCGCACGGTGCTGCTGACGGGGCTCACGCGTGACGGCACGTTCCTGATTGAGAAGGGGAAGGTGACGCGCAGCCTGAAGAACTTCCGCTGGAACGAGAGCCCGCTCTTCATGCTCAACAAGATCGACGAGCTCGGTCGCGCGGAACGCACGGCGGCCGGACAGGTGATGCCGGGACTGCGCGTGAAGGACTTCAACTTCACGTCGCTCTCGGACGCTGTGTAGCACTGGCCCTTGGCCGCGGGATGCGTGCACCCCGCGGCCGGGTCACGGTATCAGCCGCGTTCCACGATGCGGTCTATGAGGTAGCTGGACTGCTCCAGCGCCTCGGTCGTGAAGCTGCCGAAGAAGCCGCGCACCTCCTCGAACATGGCATCGAAGGCCGGCTGGTTGCGGCTGGCGATGATGTCGGCCACTTCCGTCGCCGCCTCGCCGAATGCCCGGGTCACCTCGGCCGCGCGGGGGTTCCGCATCTCGATAGGGCCGTACAGGCCGGGCGACTGCGCAAAGTGTCGTGCCGCGACGTACAGCTCCAGCAGGTAGGCCGGCGACTGGAACTTGAGCGATTCCTCCAGCGGCACTCCCAATCGCGCCAGGGTGAGGCCCAGCACCTGGGTCTGGAAGTGGGTGAGCACCTGCACCACAGACATCGCCCGGTCGTGTTCCATCGGCGTGGTCTCCGTGATCACCAGCCCGCGGGCCACGAGCGTGCGCGACACCCACTCTGCCCACTCGTCGCCGCGCCCACGGCAGAGCACCACGCGCTGCCCCTGCAGCGTGTGCACACTGGGGCCGAACATGGGATGCGTGCCGAGCACGCTGGCCGTGGTGGAGGCGAGCATGGCGGCCATCGGCGACTCCTTCACGCTCGTCACGTCCATCAGCAGCGCGTGTGCGGGCACATGCGGACCCACGCGGACGATTACCTGCTCGGTCACGTCGATGGGCACGCTGATCACGGTAACGTCCGCCGAGGCCGCGGCGGCCTCCGGCGTCAGGTCGGTGTCCACGTCCGCGATGAGGATGTGGTGTCCAAGGTCGGCGAAGAGGCGCGCCAGCACGCTGCCGATGCGGCCGCGCCCCCCGATGATCGCGATCGTGCGCGGGAGGTCATTCGGCGGCACCTCGGCCCGCAGCGCCGCCTGGTGATCGCGGCTCGCGCGCAGGAGCACCCGGAACATCGATTCGATTTCACCCGCGGGCAGGCCCAGTTCTTCGGCGTGTCGGGCGCGATCGTGCAGCACGTCGCGCTCGCGCTGCGCGTCGCGGATCTTCAGCCCGCCCTCCCGCTTCGCAGCTGCAACCTCGCCCACCAACGACATTCGCCGGGCGATGAGCTGGAGGAGGTCGCGATCCAACGCATCGATCATCGAGCGCAGGATGGGAAGCGGGCGCGGCGTGGGGGGCGTGGTCATGCCGATGTGGATGAAGGTCAGAAGCGCAATCTATTCCGGCGCCGGAGACGGCGCGTGGCACGCGTTAGGTATCGCGCTCCGGTGGGCCGGGAAGCCGCGGGGCCTCGGTTCTCGCGGCCATGAGGCGCGAGAGCTCGTCGGACACCTCGGACACCTCGGACACCTCGGCGTCGAGCTGGCGCGTCTCTCGCGCATACGTACGCCGCCAGAGCGATCGCGCCGGCAGGACGGCCGCCAGCGCGACGGGAATCACGCTCCCCACCCCGAGGGCCGCGAGCAGGCCAAGGCTCTTGAGCAGTGCGAGCGTTACGACGCCGCACATCGTGCCGCCGCCCATCGCGAAACCAATGGCGCCATCACGAAAATTGCCGAACGCCCGCACGAGCGTGCGCTCGCCCATGGGCTGGATGCTCACGTAACGTGCCCCCGCCGTATCGGCCGCTTTCCACTGCATGCCATCGAACTCGGTGCTCACCTTGCCCTGGCGTCCCATCACGCGCCGAATCGAGAGCAGGAGCTTGGGCAGATCCTCCGGCGCGAAATGTCCGTCCACGACACGCTCGAACTGTGGTGCCACCGGGGTGCCGAGCAGCGAGCGTCCCGTCGCACTTTCGCGCGTGTCCAGTGCGCTCGCGGCGCGCACCACCGCGACCGGATCGATGCCCGCCTCGACCGCGATGGTCTTGAGCTGCGGGAGCGTGAGCCCCTCGCCGGTCGCCACCGCACCCGTCGCACCCGTCGCCCGCGATTCGCTGGCGCGCTTGAGTATGAGGGCTACCTCCTGATCGCCATATCGCCGTTCGCTCATCTGGCCTGCTCCGGTGAGTGGCTCCGCTTCCGCACCCTCCGGTTGATTGGCAAACCATCGGGGGAATGTCTGGGGGGAAGATACCACGCGACGCCGGACGAGGACGGCCTGTGCAATCAGAGCCTTCCCATCGCGCGCTGGCCTGGTGAGCGCTGCGCGCGCATTTCGGCCCGCGAGCGCGGCATGGCTTCGCCGGTGTGGCGTCGGTAGCAGGGCTTCGGTAGCAGGGCTTCGGTAGCAGGGCTTCGGTAGCTTGGCTTGGGTAGCGTGGCTTCGGTACAGACGCCGCTCGAATTGCGCCTCCCAGCGGACGTCAACGAATGCGCCCGCGACCCGCCGGTCGCACACCCGCGAGGCGCGACGTACACTCCACGTCTATGGGCGATTGGAACTCCGCATGTCGCCGCTCCCCCCACTCCCCAGGCATCATGGCAGCTCACGTTTCGGGACGTCGCGTCCTGCTGGCCGGCGCCACGGGGTTGGTCGGTCGCGAGATCATGGCGCTGCTCGACGCAGACCCGGAGGTGCGCGAGGTGATAGCGCTCGTCAGGCGGCCGCTGCTTCCCGCACGGGCCGGCACCAAAGTGCGTGGCGAGGTGGTGGACTTCGGCCGCCTCGACACCTACGCTGACCTCTTTCACGTCGACCAGGTGTTCTGCGCGCTCGGTACCACCATTCGCGCGGCGGGCTCGGAGGCCACGTTCCGGCGGGTGGACCTCGAGTATCCCGCGCGCCTGGCAACGTTAGGCAGCGCCGGCGGGGCGTCGCACTACCTGCTTGTCTCGGCGCTCGGGGCCGACGACACGTCGCGGGTGTTCTACAACCGGGTGAAGGGCGAACTGGAGGAGATCGTGAAGGGCATCGGCTATCGATCGGTCACGATCGCCCGTCCCTCGCTGCTGGCCGGCGATCGGGACGAGTTCCGGCTGGGCGAGGTGATCGCGAGCAAGCTTTCCTTGCTGATCCCGCCCCGCTGGAAGCCCGTACATGCGCGGCAGGTGGCGCGAGCGCTCGTCAACGCGTCGCAGCAGGACGCACCCGGAACGCGCGTGCTCGAGAACCGGCAACTGCGCGCGATGCCGTCATAGCAGGAGCGCGGTGCCGGGGTCGTGGCGCTCGTCCGTGGGTGCGGGTGCGCGCCGGTGGTTTGCGCGGCCTCCGAGGCCCCGAAACGACAATCCCGCGCCATCGCGTGCTGCGACGGCGCGGGATTGCGCGTGGGAGCGATGGCGCCTACTGCGCGATCGGCTTCACGGTCGGGTACTTGATGCCGAGCTGTTCGAGGTAGCTGGAGTACT
>JBDSVW010000065.1:0-24230 GCA_039927015.1 Gemmatimonadaceae bacterium
GACGACCGGTGACGCTCCGTTGTCCGGGGTGTCCGCTTCGGGACCTCCGTATGCTGTGCCACCGCCGCATGACCACGTCACGCTGGCGAGCCCCAGCACGAGGACGCTGCGTCGAGCATGGTCACCCAACCATCCAATGCGTTTCGTAGCCCGCGTCATCATATCTTTCGCCTCAGATGCAAAGCCCACTTTTCCCTCCTCGCGGCCGAGCCGCGCTCACGCGCATCGCACGCGTCGTGACGAGTGTCGTCGCGATGACGGTGCTCTCCTCCTGCGGCCCATTCGTGTCCCGGCCGGCGCCGCCCCCATCCCCTACGGACTCGATCGTCGCGAGAAGTCGCCTCAACGCCGGCCTCGTGGAGTACTTCACCTTTGCACTCGCCGAGACAAGCGAGCTGGTGACGGCCAGCGGCCTCCGTCCCAATGCACTACCCCTGTCGGCGCGGGAGGTGGGCAGGCAGGCGACGCAGTTGGAGCAACGAGTCGGCCGCCTGCTCGACCGCACCAACAGTAATGCGCTTACGCCGGGTGAGTACCTCACGCTGCTGTCGTTGCGATGGGAGCTGACCTCGCGCGCCGAGGCCACGGCCTTCTACTGGACGGACTTTTCCGAACTCGCGCCGCCCACCACGCCGCTTCGTGGGTTGATCGAGACCATCAGGCGGAACCCGTTCGCGGAAATCGGCGGCCCGGAGCGCTACCTCTTTTTCCTTGACGCGATTCCGCTCACGCTGGAAAGGATGCAGGCTGGTTTGCTGGAGCGGGAGCAGCGAGGTTATTTCGCGCCGCGCGAAACGGTGGAATCAGCGATCTCATTTCTTGCGCGATTGCAGTCGTTAGGGCCTGCTGCGCCGTGGCAGGTGGACACGAGCCGGGCGGCGGGGGTGGATACGGCGCTCGTGGCGCGCTTCACGGAGGAATCGCGGACCTCGGTCGAGCAGCGCGTTGTGCCGGCCATCGACTCCTTCGTGCGCTTCCTGCGGCGCGACTACCTGCCCAAGGCTTCCACGCGGGTGGGCTTGTGGCAATACCCGGGTGGTCGCGAGCACTATCGGCACCTGCTGCGTCGATACTCGTCCCTCGAGATTACCTCCGATGAAGCGCATCGCGTGGGCATTGCGGAGCTCCGCCGGATCGATTCGACGATGGCGACCTTGCGCGACCGCTTCGGGTGGTCGGGAGACGTGGCCGCGGTGCGTGATACGCTGCGCCGCATGGTGGACGCCCTGCGTCCGAACGTAGACGCGGTTCCCGAAGCACTCGCAGAGGCACAGCAGCGCGTGGAGCCCGAGCTACCCTCCCGCTTCACGGTTGCGTTGTCACGCGCGCCCACGCTGCGCCGTGCCTCGCCCCTGGAAGAGTTGCTCTGGCCCAGCGGGGGCTACACGGTTCGCAACGCGGCCGACTCCAGCGGCGTGTTGCTGATCACGGAGCGCTGGGGACTGCTGAGTACTCGCGCGTCGATCGCGTCGCTCAGCTTTCGCATGCTGCGCCCCGGCAGCCACCTGCGCACCGAGCATCTGCCTCGAAACGACACCATTCCGCCCTTCCGCCGCCTGCACGTGAACGACGGATTCTCCGAGGGATGGTCGCAGTACGCGGCCTCGCTCGCCGGGGAGATGGGGATGTACACGCGTCCGGTGGACGCCTACGGACGCCTGCTGGACGAGGGCTTCGCGGCCGCCTTGCTCGTCGTCGATACCGGCATCCACCACCTGAGCTGGACACGCGAGCAGGGACGGGAGTTCCTGGCCCGCTACTCGCTGGACAGCGACGCGACCGTGGACTCGATACTCATCGAGCAGGTGATCAACGAGCCGGGCCGGGCCGGCGCGGCGATCCTTGGCGCACGCGAGATTGGCGCGATGCGAGGATGGATGCAGCAGTCGCTGGGCCGCGACTTCGACCTGCGTGCCTGGCACGACCAGCTGCTCTCGTTAGGAGCGGTTCCGCTACCTGCCGTGGCGGCGCATTTCGAGTGGTGGCTCTATGACCTGGAGCGGCGGGGGCGGGCTGCGGACGCCGCGTCGAAGGCGGCGCAGGACGGCAAGCCCGCCCCCCGCAAGAAGGTCCCGCGCTGAGTCGGGTTACGTCGGGAGGGTCAGCGGGCGCGCGCCGTGCCCCTGCAGCAGGCGCATGACGCCGTCGTAGTCGCTGTGCACGCCAAGCACGAGCATGTCGCCCCGCTCGGCGAGCCGGAGTGCCAGCGAGACGGCCTCGATCTCATCGTCGCACACGAGCACCTTCCCTGCGGGCATGCCGAGTGAAGCGAAGGCGTTCGCCAGAACGGTGGTGATCTCTCCGCGAGGGCGGCCGCGCAGGTAGTCCTCCATTTCCTTGAGGATCACCAGCGCCGGCTTCCCCGCCATCACAGCCTCCGCCAACTCGCCAAGCGCCGTGTCTTCGCGGTCCCCCGCCTGGCCCAGCACGACGATACGCCGCGACGCCGGCAGCGCTTCCAGTGTTTCGTAGAGCGCCCGCCATCCATCGGGATTATGAACGAAGTCCACCACGATCGACACGCCCTCCCGCTCCAGCAGCACGAGCCGGCCTGGATTGTCGTCGGGCGTGGCGCCGAAACGCGCGAGCGCCTGCCGGATGGCCTCGGGCGAAACGCCGAGGGCGACCGCACCGGCCGTCGCGGCCAGCACGTTCTCCACGTTGTAGCGAGCCCTTCCACCCAGCGTGAGCGGCATGTCGCGCGCGGCACCGAAGGAGACCTGGCCAGCGGGACCGAGGAAGAGCACCTCGCCCTCGCGCAGCACACACACCTCTCCGCCTTGCTGCAGATGTTTTCGGAGGGCCGGATTCGCGTGGTCCATGGAGAACCAGACGATTGGGGCGTGCACGGTCGAAGCCACCTCGAGCAACGTGGGGTCATCCGCATTCAGGACGGCGCGGCCGTGCGGCAGGATCACGCGCGCCACGATGAGCTTGACCTGTGCCAGGGATGACAGGTCGTGGATGCCGTATTCGCCGAAGTGGTCCGGGGCTACCCGGGTCACCACCGCCACCTCTGCCCGCGATGTGGCGAGGCCTCGGCGCAGCAGTCCCCCGCGAGCGGTCTCGAGCACGGCTGCGGTAACCGAGCTGTCGCGCAATACCAGGCGGGCGCCGGCCGGTCCGGAATAGTCTCCAGTTGCAACTAACTTCTTACCTATCGAGACACCATCCGTGGATGACATACCGACGTGATGGCCGGCCTCTGACAGCATGGAGGCGAGCAAGCGGCACGTGGTGGTCTTCCCGTTCGACCCCGTAACGAGCGCGACCGGAACGTCGGCCAGCGATGTCCAGTCGATCTCGTCCGGAGAAGGGAGTGCGGCGCGGGACCCGATCAGCAGCACGCCTTTGCCGGAGCCCAGGGAAGTACCGTCGTCGTCGAAGGTGAACGAACGCTCGTGTTCCGCGGCGGCGCGTTGGAGCGCGACCAAGGCGGGGCGGGCTTCGTGCTGAAGGTGCACGCGCAGCCGCGAGACCAAGGCGCCGGTCTCAGGTTGTTGTCCAGCTTCGACTTGCCATTCGGCGGCGGCCCACGTCGCCTCGTTGATCTCAGTGGCCGCCAGCAGGGCATCCACGGGTGCCGAGAGGAAGAGCTGGGCGCCTTCCGGGTGCTCGCGAATCACGACTCGCTCGCCGCTCCAGTGCAGGCGCGCGAGCACCTCGGTCATGATTCGGCGCCAGGCCGCGAGCAGCGCGGGCTTTTCGTCGCGACTTACGACGATTTCCAGTACGCCGCCCTCCCGCTTATCGAAGAGGTTGGGTCCCATGAGCCGACGCGATGACACGATTCGCGTCAGCGGGGTGTGCATTTTAAGTGTCACTTAGTTACTAATCGTCGGCTTCGCGGGCGATTCGCACACCGCGCTCGTCCCGCACGAGCAGGTCGTCGCCCAACGGGATGCGGGCGTGGGTGACGGGGTCAGCGGCGCCGACCGTGACAGGAGGCGCGGTCGGGTCCGCTGGCATTGGATTCGTCCAGTCGGCGGCGGCGGTATTCGTCCCGGTCGCGGCGCCGCCTCCGTCATCCGGAGCCGCGGTGCGAAAGTGCACCACCTGCTTCCAGCTTCGCGCCAGCGAGTCGGCGAAGAGGAGCACGAGGTCGCCCGGCTGGCCCAGCCGGAGCGCCGCATCGATCGCCTCCTGCTCGTCGGGAATTACGGAGATTCGGTCCGCTGGGATGCCGTGCTCGACGAGGGTATCGCGGATGAGGTTCGGCACCTCGTCCGACGCGCGTCCCCGCAGGTCGTCGTCGCGCCGGCAGATGTAGTGGTCGAAATCGCCCGACGCCGCGGCTCGTCCAATCTCGAGAATGTCGTCGTTGCGCCGGTCGCCCGGGCCCGCCACCACACAGATACGGCGTCCCTTCACGTCGAGCCGCCTTACCAGCTGACAGACCGACGCGACCGCCGCCGCGTTGTGGCCGTAATCCAGGATGACCTTGAACGGGTGCTCGTCGAAGACGTTGAGCCGGCCCGGCGCCTGATAGAACGTCGAGTGGAAGGTGCGCAGCCCGTTCCGGATGTCCTCCAGCCGCACACCCATCGAGAACGCCATGGCTGCGGCGAACATCGCGTTCTGCACGTTGAACGCGGCCTTGCCTTCCATGGTGGCTGGAATGAGGTGCGTCCAGAGCAGGGGAATGTGCGCGCCCCGGTCGTAGATGGTGATCATCTGCCCGTTGATGCCGGCTTCGAGGGCGATGGCGCGGCCCCCGGCGCGGATGTGCTCGCGCACGAGTTCGTGCTGGGGATTCAAGGTGACGTAGCAAACCACCCGGGCATCGGTATACGAGGCCATGCGCAGCACCCGCGGGTCGTCGGCATTCAGCACGGCGGTATCGCGCGCCACCTCCACCACGATGCGCTTCACCTCGGCCAGCGCATCGAGCGTGTCGATGCCGCGCAGGCCCAGATGGTCGGACTGGACGTTGAGCACGGCGCCGACGTCCACGTGCCGCACCCCCATGCCCGCGCGCAGCAGCCCGCCGCGCGCCACTTCCAGCACGGCCACGTCGACCGCAGGATCGGACAGGACCATGCGCGTGGAGACCGGACCGGTCATGTCGCCGGCCACCGTGCGCTGCCCGTCCACGTACACGCCATCGGTGCTGGTGAGCCCTACGTGGCGCCCCGACATCTTGTGGATGTGGGCCAGCATGCGGGCCGTGGTCGTCTTGCCATTGGTGCCGGTGACGGCGGCGATGGGAATCCAACTCGGGCTGTTGGGGGGAAAGAGCATATCGATCGTCTTGCCCGCCACGTCGCGCGGGCTGCCCTCGCTGGGCGCCATGTGCATGCGGTAGCCCGGCGCGGCGTTCACCTCGCAGATGGCGCCCCCCGCTTCCTTGTAGGACTGGGAGATGTCGGGGGTGAGGAAATCCACGCCGCCCACGTCCAGCCCGATGGCCTAGATGGCGCGCACCGCCATCTCGATGTTGTCGGGATGTACGATGTCGGTCACGTCGGCGGCGGTGCCGCCGGTGGAGAGGTTGGCCGTCAGCCGCAGCATGACGACGTCGCCCGCGGGGGGCACCGACTCGCGTGTGTAGCCGCGGGACGACATCAGCCGCTCCGCCTCGTGATCCAGCTCGATGCGGGTGAGCACCTTCTCGTGCCCGATGCCGCGCCGCGGATCGGCATTCACGTCGGTCACGAGTGCCTGGATCGTGCGCACGCCGTCGCCCATCACATGACCCGGCAGCCGCTTCGACGCCGCCACCAGTTCGCCGTTGATCACCAGCATGCGGTGGTCGGCGCCGCTTATGAAGCTCTCCACCAGCACCGACCGCGAATGCTCCTTCGCCTTGCCGAAGGCCACCCGCACCGAGGCCTCGTCCTGCAGGTGGATGGAGACGCCGCGCCCATGGTTGGCGTTGTACGGCTTGACCACTACGGGATAGCCGATGCGATCGGCCGCGCGTACCGCCGCGTCCTCGGTCTGCACCAGGCGTTGTTGGGGGACGGGCAGGCCTAACGAGGCGAGGATCCGGTTGGTCTCTTCCTTGTCGGAGGCGAGTTCGACGGCGATGTAGGACGTGTGACTGGTGACGGTGGCCTGGATGCGCTTCTGGTACTTGCCGTAGCCGAGCTGGATGAGGGAGAACTGGTTCAGCCTTATCCACGGAATGCCACGACGGGCCGCTTCGTGCACGATGGAGGCGGTGGACGGACCGAGCGCCCGGCGCTGTGCGTATCGGATGTACTCGTCGCGGGCCTCCTCCCACAACCACGTGGCATCCGTCGGCTCGGGCCGCAGTGACTCGGGCAACAGCGAGTGCAGCAGCGCCAGTGCGAGGTCGGCCGCCTCGTTCCCAACGTCCGCCTGCTCGTACTCGAACACCACGTCATACACTCCCTCACGTCCCGTGATGGAACGGGTCTTTCCAAACGTCACGTCCTCGCCGGCCATGTTCTGGAGCTCGATGGCCACGTGTTCGAGCACATGGCCCAGCCAGGTGCCCTCCTCCTCGGTCATGCGCCGGATGAAGCCTCCGGGCTCGCCGTAGGAACAGCCATGATCACGCAGGCCGGGCAGCCGCTCGACCAGTGCATCCACAAACGCCTGTCCCAGCCGCATGGTGGGCCAGGCTTCGAGATCGCCGAGGTCGAGCTCGAGCCGTATGACGGGAAAGTGAGCGTAGATGCTGGGCCCGACGAATACCCGCCGATCGAGAATGCGCATGCTGAAGGCCGGTCGAGGAAGAAAAGAAAGGGGGGGAGAGTGCGCGTCCCGCATCGTGTCGCGCGCGGTCAGGATGTCCCGAACCTCAGTTGCGGGCGAAATGCGCGGGGGCGCTCGCCTCTCGCGTATGCAGGTTGTACGTCGCGCCGTGGGTGAGAATGTGCAGCTTCACCCCGATGAGTGACACCGGCTCGCCGCGGTCCGTGTGGTCGGCCGAGGAAAATTCGAGATCGGAGGGATCGATGCAGGTGATGCCCCCCGACCCGTGGATTTCCACGACGTTATCCGGGCCGATGAAGGCGGCCGTATCCTCGTCGAGTCCGAGGCCGACGGCGAACGGATTGAGGGAGAGCGCCATGAGCAGGCGGCCCAGGCGATCGCGCTGCCGGAAGTGCTGGTCGATCACCACCCGGTTCGTGAGTCCAAGACCGGGGGCGAGGGTGAGCATGCCGACTTTCGGGGTCGGGCCCTCCTCCCCGAGGGCGATCATGTGCTCGGAGAGAAAGGCGGCCCCGGCGCTGGTGCCTGCCACGTGTTGTCCCGTCGCGTTCCGGCGCCGGAGCAGGCGCGCCACCGGCGTGCCGCCTAACGTGGTGGCGAGCTTGAGCTGGTTGCCGCCGGTGAGGAAGACGCCGTCGGCATTCTCCAGCACCTCGAGATAGTCGGAATCGTCGGCGTCCATGCGTCGCTCGATGCCCACAGCGCGCACTTCTCTGGCCCCCATCTGCCGGAAGCGCTTTTCGTACTCGCGCCCCGTGTTCTTGTCGGAGGAAGCCGTCGGCAGGACGGCAATTCGTGCGCGCTTCCCCCCGCAGAGCTGGACAAAGTGCGCGAGAATGTCAGAATCGCCGAGATTGCCGCCAATCGGGATGATGTATCCGCGCGAGGCGTCCGACGGGACGCGGGCAGGGGACATGACTGGGAGTACGGGAGGCGGATGGCGGAAGGGTCACTGCCCCTTGCCGCGTGTGTGGTGCAAACTATCGGTAGAGAGGGGGGCGAGGGAGGGGGGATCGTTGCGGGATCATCGGGCGCGGCTGCGGGAGTTGATGTATGGTAGGGTCTTCCGCGCGTGTTGCTCCTGCGTGCCGGCCAGCGGCCCAGTTTTCACGTGTTCTTTCCACAGCGGGGGTTTTCGTGGCGAACGACTCAGGGCGCGGCCGCTTCGTCTGGTATGACCTGAGGACGACGGACCAGGCGGGCGCGCAGGCCTTCTACACCGCCGTGGTGGGGTGGGGAACCGAGGTGTGGAACGGGATGGGGCTGCCATACACCATGTGGACCGTCGGCGGCCGGACGATCGGGGGCATGATGCAGCTCCCGCCCGCCGCGACGGCCCGGGGCACGCCCGCGCACTGGCTGGCCTACATCGGCACGCCTAACGTGGACGCCACCTCGAAGCAGGCCGTGTCGCTCGGTGCGGTGCTCGTGATGCCGCCAACGGCCATCGCCCCCATTGGAAAGTTCAGCGTCCTACGCGATCCGGCGGGTGCGATTTTCGCGATGTTCACCCCGGAAGGGAACGGGCTACCCGAGCCGGCGGCCCCCGGGGTGGGCCACTTTTCGTGGCACGAGCTGGCCACACGCGACGTCGATGCCGCCTTCGACTTCTACCAGGCGCTGTTCGGGTGGGAGAAGGACCGCGACATGGATATGGGCGCGATGGGCACATACCGGCTCTTCCGCCGGGATGGCGCGCAGCTGGGCGGGATGTACAAGATCAGCCCGCAGTTCAACATGCCGCCGTCGTGGACGCAGTACATCCACGTGGCGGACATCGAGGCCACCGCGGCGAGCATTCCGGAGCATGGTGGCACGGTGGTCTTGCCGCCGAACGATGTGCCGGGGCATGGTCGAATTCTGATGGCTTCAGATCCGCAGGGCGGCTTTTTCGCGGCCCACCAGCCGTGATCCTGGACGTCGGCCCGCCGGCAAGCGCCTACTCCGTGTCTGACCCGACCGGTAAGCTGAGCCCGACGACCCCCTGAATTGTTGCCTCAACGCCCGCTGGCTGGTCTTAGGTGGCGGCCCTTCGAGGATGAGCCAAGTCGATGCTCCTCAACGAGTAAGGGCGCATGCAGCGACGGCGGTCGGGAGGGGCAGCGGTGGCGCCTGCGAACCGTTCACCACGGGTACAAGCTCTGGTATGACCGACTATAAGGTCGCGGGCGATTCACAGCGCCGCACTCCGCCGATGAATCGGCGCATCGATGATCGACGGACTCCCCGCGACACGGCCGCTTTAGGGCATGGAGGCCGCTATCGCGTGTGCGTGATTGTCGGCACGCGGCCCGAGGCGATCAAGATGGCGCCCGTGATCCTGGAGCTGGCGCAACACCAGGCGACCATCGAGACGCTCATCGTCACCACCGCGCAGCATCGCGAGATGCTGGCGCAGGCGCTGGACGCGTTCGGCATCAAGCCGCATGTGGACCTCGGGCTGATGTCCACGCGGCAGGCACTGGCCGACTTCACGGCGCGGGCGATGCTGGCGCTCTCTTCATGCTTCGCTGAGACGCGCCCCGACATCGTGCTGGTGCAGGGTGACACGACCACCGTATTGTGCGCCGCGCTGGCGGCGCACTACCTCGGTATTCCGGTGGGACACGTGGAGGCGGGACTCCGCTCCGGGAACCTGCGCAATCCGTTTCCCGAGGAGTTGAATCGTCGCCTGGCGTCGGTCGTGGCGGACATTCACTTCGCGCCCACGATGCAGTCACGCGAGAACCTGTTGCGGGAAGGAGTGTCGGATGAGCGCATCGTGGTCACGGGCAACACGATCGTCGACGCACTGCGATGCATACCGCGCCGGACGCACTTCGACGAGCCCCGCCTGAACGCGCTGCCGTGGAGCAAGCGCCGCGTGGTGCTTACCACCGTGCACCGGCGGGAGAATCTCGGGGAGCCCCTGGCGAACATCTGCCGCGCGCTGGCCGAGCTGGCGAGCATGCACTCGGATGTGCACTTCGTCTTTCCGGTGCACCTCAATCCCCACGTGCGGGATATCGTGATGGATGAGCTTGCCGGGATGCCTCGCGTCGAGCTGCTCGACCCGTTAGGCTACGCCGATCTGCTGGAACTGCTGCGCCGGTCCGAGTTTGCGATGACCGATTCGGGAGGAATCCAGGAGGAGTGTCCGTCGGTCGGAAAGCCGGTGCTCATCCTCAGAAAGAACACCGAGCGACCCGAGGTGGTGGAGTCGGGGTTCGGCCGCGTGATCGGGACCGACTCCCTCGCCGTGGTGCAGGCGGCGTCGCAGTTACTGGGAGACGCGGGGGAAATCGAACGGATGACATCAGGGGTGAATCCATTCGGCGACGGATTGGCGGCGCAGCGCATCGTGCAGACGTTGATGCAGCGGGCCCCGCGACACGCGGGCGGCATGCCGGTATCGGAGGGGCCAGCCCTGCTGCCGACGCGGAGAGCCGTCGAGCCATGAGCTCCGGGCGCGCCGCCCGGCGGCAGCGCGCCTGGCGGATGTCTCGAGCAATCTGGCAGGTTGGCGCGTGCTGCACAGTAATGGCCCCGGTCACGCCCGTACGAGCGCAGGCGCCCCAGCAGGCAGGCGATCGCCACATCGACGTCGTCGGCGAACGGCACCAGGTGTCGGGCGGATTCGGCGACTGGACGGGACTCGCGGTGCGCCTGACGGTGCCGGCGGGAGCCAGCGACGTGTGGTTCGTGGAAGCCCTGCAGCGCAAGGCGTTCACCGATGTCGGCGCCTACGTGAGCGGCGCACTGCAGCACCGGTGGAACGACCGCTGGCACTCCTTCGTGAGCGTGGGCGCAGGCACCGGGGAATTCATCCTGCCCGACCTGCGCGTCGATGCCTCGCTCTCCCGGAAGTGGGGAGCGCGTGGCGCGCTGGTTACCACGCTGGGCACCACGCTGGTGGACGCGAAGCTCGGCTATCGCGACGCGGGAGGCTATGGCCTGCTCACGGCGTACCTCGCGCCCGCAGTTGTGGCGGAAGCAGGGGTGCGCGTGATGCGCAGCATGCCGGGCAGCGTGGACGCCGCGCGCGCCCTGGGCGCGGTGACGTTAGGCAGGACCGGCAAGGCGTACGTGGTCGTGCGCGGTTCCTCGGGCGAGGAGGGCTACCAGCTGCTGGGCCCCGGCGCGGTGGAGCGCCGCTTCACGAGCCGCGAGGGCGCCGTCTCGTGGCGGCAGTGGCTGGGCCGGGCGGGGGGATTTCTGGTGCAGGGCGAGCGGTACACGAATCCGTTCTACAAGCGCACGGGAGTAAGCGTTGGCATCTTCGCGCACTGGTAGCCGGACGCCCCGCGAGCTGGCGGTGACGCCAGCCACAGAGACGGGGGGGCGTGCCCGCCTGCTGGGCGAGTTGCGCGCCCGTGGTTCGCGCGGCGGCGTGATTGGCCAACATCGGGCCATGGTGAGCGGGCGCCTGACGCCCTCGCGCGTGGTGAGCATGGTGGTAATGCCCCTGCTGCTGTCGGCCATCGTGGCGCTGGCGTTGCGACCGCTGGGCAGCGTGTGGCGTGCGATGCTGGAGTGGATCGTGCCACAGCTCGGGCTGCCGGGCGACGTGGGCTTTGCGCACGTGTCGTTAGGCCCGTTGCTCGACTTCTATGTCCCGCATGTCAGCGCCGCGGCGCCCATTCCGGGGGCGTGGCACTACTGGGTGGTGGGCGCGATTTGCGCGCTGGTGCTCGCGCTGACCCTGGTCCTGCCTCCGCGCGTCCTGCCGCTCAAGTACTTCCTGCGCTTCGCGACGCTGGTGCAGCTCACCACCTTCCTCACATTCGCGGTGCGGCCGGACTCGTTTCCCTACGCGCTTCCGCAGTACTCGCTCGGCTTCCTGCAGGCGGGATGCGCGCTGCTGGTGCTCATCCCGCTCGTGCTGGGGCTGACGTACTTCCCGTTCGACATCGCGCTCTGGCGGAAGGTCGCGCTCACGCTGATGGCGGTGCTGCACATCGCGCTGCTGCTGCCGCTGCAGGTGGCGCTGCACAGCTACGTGGTCTTCCACCTCTCGCTGCTCGTGCTGCCCACGATGTTCTTCATCTGGGGGCTGCTGGTCGAGATCTTCGTCTTCGTGGCGTTCTACGGCTGGGGCATGAGTTGGCCCGACGCGCGCCTCGAGACGCCATCGTACGCGCCCGACGGCGCGACGCAGCCGCAGGCGGCCGCCCCATGATGATCTCCGTGCTCATCGTGCTGCTGTGGGGCGTGGTGGCGGTGCTGGTCACCTACACCGTGCGGCACTACATCTTCACCTTCAACCGTCTCTTCGGGCGGCACCGGCAGCCGTACGTGGACATCACGGCCGCCGAGTGGCCGACGGTGGCGGTGTTCATTCCCTGTCACAACGAGCAGGCGGTCATCACCGGGTCGCTGGAGGCGCTGCTGGCCGCGGACTATCCGGCCGACCGCCTGACGATCATTCCCATCGACGATCGCTCCACCGACGCGACGGGCGACATCCTGGGCGCCTACGCGCGGCGATATCCGGAGCTCATCAAGCCGGTGTTCCGCACGGGGGGCGAGCCCGGCAAGGCCGCGGCGATGGCGGAGGCAGCCGCGCGGGTGGGTGCGGAGGTGCATCTCGTGTTCGACGCGGACTACGTGCCGGGTCCGAAGCTGCTGAAGCAGCTCACCGCACCCTTCTTCGATCCCGAGGTGGGGGCGGTGATGGGCCGGGTGGTGCCGCACAACGTCTCGAGCAACCTGCTGACGCGGCTGCTGGATCTGGAGCGCGCCGGCGGATATCAGGTGGACCAGCAGGCCCGCATGAACCTCGGCCTTGTGCCGCAGTACGGCGGCACGGTGGGCGGCGTGCGGCGCGAGGCGTTGTCGTCGGTTGGGGGATGGCGCACCGACACGCTGGCCGAGGACACGGACATGACGTTTCGTCTCGTCCTGCAGGGATGGGACGTGGTGTACCAGAATCGCTCCGAATGCTACGAGGAGGTGCCGGAGAACTGGCCGACGCGTATCCGGCAGATTCGGCGGTGGACGCACGGGCACAACCAGTCGCTGGCGCGCTACGTGATGCGCATCATCTCCAAGCCCGCGAACGTCTCCGGCCTGCAGGCGCTGGATGGCGCGCTGTTGTTAGGCGTGTTCGCCGTGGGACCGATCCTGCTGCTGGGCTGGCTGCTCGCCCTGTTGCTCTACTACATGGGCTACCAGCCGCCGGTGACGATTCTCGTCATCCTGCTGGTGTCCGCATTCAGCACACTCGGCAACTTCGCGGCCTTCTTCGAGGTGGCCACGGCCACGCGACTGGACGGGTCGCGCAACCGCGTGCGGCTGTTGCCCTTCCTCTTCTTCGGCTTCCTCGTCTCGCTCATGGCGGTGTCGCAGGAAACGATACTGCAGTTCATCGGGCGCGGGTTCGGCGGTCGAAAGATCAAGTGGGACAAGACGGAGCGTTACCGGAATGGTGGAGGGGCGCCATGAGCGTGGCCTTCTTCGTATTGCTGCTGACGGTGACAATCGCGTGGGTACTGGCACCCGTCCTCCCCGCGATATTCGAGTTGCTGCGACCCACCGATGCGGAACCGCTCGACGCCGTGGGAAGTGACTCGGGTGACCTGACGGTGTTCGCCGACGGCTTCCGCAACTACCTGGCGCGCCAGCTGCCGGCGGCGCTGCAGGCATCTCCCGGCGCCGAGTATCGCGGCGAGCTGCAGGATGGCACGCCGTTCCTGCAGGTGGGAGAGCGGGCCGAGTTCCTCGGCGAGTCGGCCAGCGACGGCGCGCACTCGTCGCGGGTGGTGACCACGGTGCCGACCACGCTGCCGGGCGGCGAGGTGTTCATGATGGAGCTGCTGGCCCGCAGCACCATGCAGGGTGGACCGGATGCCATCTATCGCGCCGTGCTCGCCGAGCAGGACCTCTCGTTAGGCGAACGCTCCTCCGTGCTGCGCTGGGTGCATGCGGCCGGCAACCTGTACGTCGGCAGCGGGAGCACCCTGTTCGGCCGGGCGTCGGCGCTGCGCGACCTGCGCCTGGGGAACGACGTATCGTTCACTCGCGTACGTGCGGCGCGCGTGGTGACCGGGAGCGCGGAACCGCCGGCGCCCATGCTCTTTCCCCTGGTCATGCAGGGCACGACGAAGTTTCCCGTCGGCACCACACGCGAGCGCACCTTCACGCGCGTGGCCGGCGACTTCACGGTGCCCGAGGGGGGCGCTGTCACGGGCTCGCTGGTGGTGACGGGCACGCTCACCGTAGAAGCCGGCGCGCGCATCGGCGGCAGCGTGAAGACGCACGGCGACTGCGTGCTGCACGATGACGTGGTGATCGATGGCGCGTTGATCTCCCGGCGCGATGTCACCACCGGACGGGGGTGCGCCATTCATGGCTCGCTGGCGGCCGAACGCACGGTGGTGCTTGGCCCCGGCTCGAGCGTGGGGACTCCGCTCGCGCAGGCATCGCTCGCCGCAGAGCGCATTACACTGCATGATGGGGTGCAGGTGTTTGGCGCGGTGACCGCCGTGCGAGAGGCGCGCACCACGAGCGAGTAGCAGCGCGGGCCGAGTCGCGCCAGCGTGAGGCGCATCCCGCGGCGGTGAGTGGGCGCCCACGAATGATCCGGCCATCGCGGCACCTCATTGAATGGGGTGCCGGCAGGGAGGAAAAGCGAAGCTCAAGCCTCGCTGCCGGCGGGTGTTCGCCCGACCGGCGTTCTTTATAGAAGGAGGCTCTTGCGAAGAAACCGCTTTGGCGAATTGTGGCCCCTCCGCCTAGCGGTCAGCGACGCGCAGCGATCTGGCCATCGAAAAGCGAGTACGCTTCCGGGAAGCGAAGTCGCAAACGGATGAGGTCGTAGTGGCACGTAACATACTATAATATAAGTAGTTACGAGACAGTTTGATGCCGAACTCGTCCCTTTTGGAGTGGATCCCTGTCTGCAGGTCAGGTCGCTGGCTAACCGCGACCCTCCGGCACACGGCTTGCGTTGTTCTGAGTGTGACATCGGTCACATTCCACTCGTCTGAAAAGTCAAGATCCTCGCGTCGCTTCGGCTGGTCCGGAGCGCACGCACGGCACTCGCTCGTGACGAGTGGGAGAGGCCGTATACGATGGAGTACCCCACCATATGACGAAATCACACGCCGCTCGTGCAGCGATAGCCCTGTTGGCACTGGCCGTGCTTCCCGCACTGGCCACTGCGCAGCACCAACAGCGGAAGGTGTATCCCGGAGGACCGTGGGTCGGTGAGACGCGCGGATCCGCCGGCCAGGCGCAGATCACCGGCAACAACCCACGCAACGGCAATGGTTCGCTGGAGCTGTCGGTCGGTGGCAACCTGAGTGACTGGGGCTTTTTCAACCTCTTCTCCGGCGATCCGCTTTCGACGCCAGGGTGGGGTCAGCTCTCCGCACTCACGCAGCTGACGTTCGACTGGTATCGCGTCGCCATGCAGCCGCAGGGCGATGCGCCGTGGCAAGCCCAGACGCCCGCGCTTCGTCTGTACGTGCGCAGCGGATCCCCCACGTCGCCAATCTTCAGCGAGTTGGTCTGGGAGCGGTACTACAACCTCGGCACGCCGACGCCCACCAATCAGTGGGTGAGCGAGAACACGACGAACCAGCTCTTCTGGCGCTTCGTGACGGGCTCGGGCTACACGGTCGGTGACTGCAGCAACCCCGCCACCGTCACGCCGGGTGTTCCGCTCAAGACGGCCTCGCCTTCCACCTGGGGCAACGGGCAGAACTGCTACGCGTTAGGCGACGCGGTGGTCTACGGCATCGGGATTGGTGTGGGCAGCAGCTGGCCGTACGCCTACAAGGCCTACGTGGACAACGTGACGCTCGGCTTCGGCGGCGACCCGATGCTGGCCGTGAACGACAACTTCGAACTGAGCGCGACGGCGACGCCCGAGCCTGCGACCATGCTCCTGCTGGGCAGTGGCCTGGCCGGACTAGGAGCAGTCGGTCGACGTCGCCGTCGCAACACGGCAGCGCGCGAGCGCTGAACGGCGCAGGCGGTCATGCTCGGAAAAGCGGCGGGGTCCGGACACATTGTCCGGACCCCGCCGTCTTTTTGCGGTCCAGCCGCCCGAAAACAAATCTGCGCAAAGGTGCGTTTTTTCAGCGCGCGGGGTCGGCACGCAGGTCGTGGACGGTATCGGGTGGCGGAGGCCGGGCCGGCTTTCGACGCGGCGATCGGCGTGTCATCACCATGACAGCTGGTCACGGCGCACACGCTTCCAATAGTTAGCCAAAGCCTGTTTTCCCTGTGAAAACCATCGTTAGGTACTGATGGTGTTGCGGCCTGGAAACAAAACAATGCGGCACCAAGGTCCCCGGAGACCATGGTGCCGCATGTGTTTGAGCGAACGGTAGTACTGTCCGCTTTGGTAAACGTAAGAGTATCCGCGCAAATGCGCGAGGGACAGAGGACGGGGAGCGACAAGACGGGGAGTGAGAAGACGGGGAGTGAGAAGACGAGAAGACGAGAAGACGAGAAGACGAGGTGGGGATGATGGGTGGGGCGGGGGCGACGCGACGGGGTTGCAGGTGACGGATCACTGCGCGAGGTACCGCCGAGCCAGGGCGTCCACGATGTCCCAGGGTGCGGAGTCGGTGCGGTTGGTGAGCAGGAGTATCGTGAGTCCCTCCTCAGGAAAACGCGCCACGAAGTTCGTGAAGCCGCGCGTTTCCCCGTGGTGGCGCAAACGCGCGCGATCCTCAAAGCGGTCGATGAACCAGCCGAAGCCGTACTCCGTCGGCTTGCCGTCACTCAGCACGTAGGGGGTGATGGTCGCATTCCACAACTTCCCATCCACCAGCGTGCGGGCAGTGAGTGCCGCGTACCACCGGGTCATGTCGTCAATGGATGAGTAGATCCCGCCATCGCCGAGCACGGCGCTCGTGTTGCTCTGGTCGGTGCCGGATACGGTGTCTCCCCGCACGGTGTGACCGTAGGCGCGGTGGGGAATGGTGTCGCGACCATCTACGTGGGCGAGGCTGTTGGTCATGCCGAGCGGGGCGAAGATCCGCGTGCGCAGGAAGTCGGGGAACGACATCCCACTCTTCCGTTCCACTATAAGGGACAGCAGGGCGTAGCCGGTATTGGAGTACCGCCAGCCAGAGCCGGGGGGGAAGTAGAGGCTGTCCGCATGTGTGCGCACGAGGTCCAGCGCGTCCCGATCGGTCACCTGCCGTTGCTGACTGTCGGGGACGAAGGCCTCGTAGTCCCAGAGTCCTGAGGTGTGCGTGAGCAGGTGGCGCAGCGTCACCGAGGCCGCGTACGACGGCAGCTCGGGCAGTATGCTGCGCACCGGTGTGTCGAGCGTCAGCACGCCGTCCTCCACCAGCAGCACGATGGCGGTGGCGGTGAACTGTTTGGTGAGCGACGCCAGCCGGTAGTTCGTGGCGGATGTGGCTGGCACTCCACCGCCGACGTCGGCGAGCCCCACCGCCTTGCGTACAAGCACCGTGTCGTGCCGCACGACGAGCAGGCTGGCGCCCGGTCTGCCGGGGGCACTGAATGGGGCGAGCAGGGAGTCGATCAACATGGCCTCCGAGCGAGGCGCTTCGGCTGCGGGGCGGCTGCAGGCGGCGAGTGCGGCTGCCATGGTGAGGCAGGGGAGGAGCATCGTCCCCCGGAATCGCGGGAGCCGGGGATGCCTAACGAGGCTGCCGGACGCAGCCAGAGGTGGGGCGGGCACAGTGGGGGAGCGGGACGCGACGGAGGCTTGGAGGGGCACGGAGAATCCCGATCTGAGAGGACGGGCAATGAGAAGACGAGAAGACTAGAAGACGAGAAGACGAGAAGACGAGAAGACTAGAAGACGAGAAGATGAGAAGACGAGAAGATGAGGGTGGGGCGGTGCGACGAGAGAGTTCGGCTGGCGTGGGGAGGGCCGCCCTTTCGCAGCGGCAAACATGTGGCAGCGAGGGTGTTCCGGACAGGAGGCCGGTTGCTGGCGTGATGCACATTCCTGTGCGTGAGAGCCGCTCGCCTCCATCGCGCGACTTCCTCACCCTCGGCACGCGCGACAAGTTCTACGCGGTTCCGCTCCCCTCGCCGTACACCCCTGGCCGCCGCTACCATGCATCACGCTTCCCGCCACAGCGCCCTCACGGCCGCTCTTCTCTTCTTCGGACTGCTCGCGCCCGCAGCCGGGATGCAGGCCCAGTCGGCGTTGCCCGATTCGATTCGCGTCCGCATCGATTCCGTCTTCTCCCGATGGGACCGCACCGATGCACCCGGATGCGCGCTCGGCGTTTCGCAGGGAGGGAAGAGCGTCTACGAGCGCGGGTACGGCATGTCCGACCTGCAACACGGGCTGGCCATTACCCCGCGCTCGATCTTCCACGTCGCCTCCATCTCCAAGCAGTTCGCAGCCTTCTCGGTGGCGCTGCTGGCGCGGGACGGCAAGCTCTCGCTCGACGACGATGTTCGGAAATACGTCAGTGAGATTCCGGACTACGGCAAGCGCATCACGCTTCGCCAGCTCATCCACCACACCAGCGGCCTGCGCGACCAGTGGCAGTTGCTGGCCTACGCGGGATGGCGTTATCCCGACGACCTCATCACCGAGCGCGATGTGCTCGACATCGTAAGCCGGCAGCGGGGACTCAACTTCTCGCCGGGCGATGAGTACATCTACAGCAACACGGGATACACGCTGCTGGCGGTTATCGTGAAGCAGGTGTCTGGTCAGTCGCTGCGAGAGTTCGCGCAGGCACGGCTCTTCGAGCCCCTTGGCATGCGGGACACGCACTTCCACGACGATCACACGATGATCGTCCCAGGCCGCACGTCGGCGTACGAACCACGTGCGGGGGGCGGCTGGCGTATTTCCATTCCAGTCTTCGACACGTATGGCGCCACGTCGCTTTTCACCACCGCGGGCGACTTGCTCAAGTGGATGGCCAATCTCGACGCACCCTCGACGCTTGGCGCGCAGCTGGTTACCGAGGCGGAGACATCCGCGATCCTGACCGACGGCTCCCCGACGGGCTACGGTTACGGCCTCTCGATCGACACTTATCGCGGACTGCGCGCCATCGGACACGGCGGCGCCGACGCCGGCTACCGGGCGCAGGTGGAGCGCTATCCCGAGCGCGGGCTCGCTATTGCCGTGCTGTGCAACTCGAGCACCAGCGGTCCGAACGTGCTCGCGCGCCGCACGGCCGACGTGCTGATCGGCAACAGCGCCCCCGCAGCGGTCGCCCGCATCGACACGGTGCCTCGCGCGGTGGGCCGAGCGGTGATGGAGCGATGGGTCGGCATGTATCGCGACCCCGTGAGCCAGTCGGTGATTCGTCTCCGCCTCAGGGGCGACAGCCTGTCGGTGTCCGACGGACGGCGCCTCATCACCACCAGTGACAGCACGGTGCGCGTGGTGGGCTCGGGCAGCGGCTTCGTCCTGCGCGGCAGTGGCGACGCGCCGCCGGTGCTGGTGCAGCTACCGCGCTCCACGCGTGACCTGGTGTTCCGCCGTGAGGTGCCGATGGTGGCGACGAAGGCGTTGCTGGCGCAGTACGGGGGGATCTACTACAGCGAGGAACTGGACACGCGCTACACGCTGGTGCCGGGCGATTCCACCATCGCGCTCACCCACCGCAAGCATGACAGCGCCGTTCTGGAGCCGGCCTTTGCCGATGCCTTCACGCTGCCATTCGGAGCGACGGCGCTGTTCACGCGCGACGGGAGAGGGCGGGTGACGGGCTTCATCCTGTCGGACGGTCGTCTGCGCGGCGTGCGCTTCGTGCGCGAGCGCTAGGGTCCTCGCGCACGCTGTCGTGCGCTTCGTGCGCGCGCGCCGTGGCTCACAAGGCGCCGGCGTGCGCGCACGAGACTCGCTACATGCGCGGCCGCTTCGCGTCCAACTGATCGATGGTCTTCGTGCTGGGGTGACGCTCCTTCTGCAGCCGCGCGGCCACGCGCTCGGCCTGCGTCATGGCGCGCAGCACGTTCTCACCGGCCACCTTGCGCAGGTCGGCATCGCTCCAGCCGCGGCGGGAGAGTTCGGCCAGCAGCGCGGGGAAGGTGGAGACGTCCTGCAATCCATCGGGCAGGTTGTTGCCGGTGCCGTCGTAGTCGCTGCCGAAGCCCACGTTGTCCACGCTCGCCACCTTGCGGATGTACTCGATGTGGTCGGCCACATCCGAGAGTGAAGCGCGTGGGGCCGTGTGTGCCTTGTCCCACTCGGCCAGCGAGCGTCGCACCGCGTTGCTGTCGCTGCCGGCCTGCTTTATCAAGCGCTCGACTTCAGCGTTCCGCATGCTCGAGTGCTGCGCGACTGCCTGCGAGACGAAGCCGGGGACGAACGCCACCATCACCACGCCGCCGTTCTTCGGCAGGCGGGCAAGGATGGAATCGGGCACGTTGCGCGGCACGTCGGTGAGGGCGCGCGCCGAGGAGTGCGAGAAGATGACCGGCGCCTCCGCCACGTTGAGCGCGTCGCTCATCGTGCCGGGTGAGACGTGGGAGAGATCCACCAGCATGCCCATCCGATTCATCTCGCGAATGACTTCCTCGCCGAACTTGGTGAGGCCGCCGTGGCGAGCCTCGTCCTGCGCCGCGTCTGCCCAGTCGAGCGTGACGTTGTGCGTGATGGTCATGTAGCGCACGCCCATGTCGTAGTACGCGCGCAGGGCCCCCAGCGAGTTCTCGATGGCGTGCCCTCCCTCCATGCCCAGCATCGACCCGATCTTGCCCGACATCTTGGCGCGGCGTATGTCGGCCGCGGTGAAGGCGGGCTGGAAGACATCCGGGTACTTCGCGAAAATGCGCTTGGCGATGTCGATCTGTTCCAGCTGCACGCGCGCGAAACCCGAGTCGGCTATCTCGCCCGGGATGTACACCGACCAGAACTGGCCCCCCACCATTCCCTTGCGCAGCCGGGCGATGTCCGTGTTGCCGGGCGTTGTCTTGCGCAGGTCGTAGGCGTCCACGTCACGCGGCGCCTCCTTGAAGTCCTCGCGGATGTACCAAGGCAGGTCGTTGTGCCCATCCACCAGCGGCGTGGTGCGCAGGATGCGGCGCGCCCGCGCGAGATGCGGATCGGCGGCCTGCGCCCCCGACTCGGCGGCGACGAGAACGAGCGCGACGAGCGCGAGCAGTGGCACGCGAAGATTGCGGGAGGAGATCATGCCAGAAGAGGGAGGGGGGAAGGAGGGAGCCAGGACGCGGATGAAGCGCGGAACGTCGGCACGACGCGTCAGGGCGTCGCGCTTACGAGGTCTACCCGCACCGCCGGGGCGACGGTGGAGTAGTTCGAAGCATTGATGGCGGCAGAGATGAAGTACGCGCCAGGCGGCAGGGGCGTGGCGGATCCCGGTGGCAGGAAGTCCGTGGCGCCGTTCCAGATGAATCTGCGCACCACCGCTCCCCCGGCCGGTATCGTGAGCGTCGTCGCGAGGTTGATGCAGCTCGGCATGCCGCCCGGTGGCACCACCGCGGCGCCCGCCTGGGAGCGAATGGTCACGACGATCTGGCAGTCGCTGGGGAAGCGAATGGTGGCCGCGGTCTCGAAGTTATTGGTGGCCGTGACGCTGATCGTATCGGACTTCCCCAGCGTGAACGTCTTGGTGGAGAAGAACAACGAGAGCGCGATGGGCGGCGTGTCGATTTTCGGGATCACCGGCTCCTGCACGCATGCCGCGACCGACGCGGCGAGGCCGGTGGCCAGAGACGCGGTGAAAACAGCGGCGCGCACGCGCCGAGCCGTCCAGCCGACGATCGAGCCTGAGTTGCGCATGCCTTGATAGTAGATCGGGACGTGGGGATGCGACACCCGCGCCGGCGCGCAGGGGGCATCCTTAATACGACCCTGCCAGAGGCGGATGAGTTCCCCACGGCTGCCGCCACGAAGCGCCGTGACTCGGGGGAGCGCCCTACCGCGTCGTATTCAGGTCGTACTTCATGATGCTGCCGTGGGGACCCGTCCGGTCGCGTTCGAGGTCGTACACATCTCCCGCGGGCCCCTGCGCGTCCGCCAGCACCTCATCCAACTCGGCACGGTCGTGCTCCGTCAGCCGCAGCGAGAACACCGCCAGCGTGTCGTCCAAGTGGCGCGCATGGCGGGCGCCGACGATGGCCGCGGCGACCGTCGGCTGATCGAGCGTCCAGCGGATGGCGACTGATCCGATCTTCACGCCGTGGCGCGCGGCGATGGCTGCCAGCGCCTGCAGCAGCCGCTGGAAGAGCGCCCATCCCCCGAACCCGTCGATGATGAGCTTGTACTTCACGAGGGAGCGGTTCTCCAGCGGCTCCGTCGGTTCCGGGACGCCCAGCCATCGTTCGGAGAGAAAGCCGCCCGCTACGGAGCCGAATGCCAGCAGGCCCACCTCGCGCTCCGCACACAGCGCCGCCATCGGCCCCGCCGCGCGGCGGTCCAGCAGCGAGTACTGCACCTGGTGCGAGACGATCGGAACGCCCGCGTCGAGCATTTCACGAAGGTGTGGCGTGTCGAAATTCGTCGCGCCCACCTGCCTGATGCGTCCCGTGCGCTTCATCTCGCGCAGCACCAGGGCGGCGTTGAGGTATCCCGGGATGCCGTAGTCCCACCAATGGAATTGCACCAGGTCCACCGCGTCCACGCCCAGTCGCTCGCGCGATCGGTCGATGATACGCGCCACGTCATCGGGCGTGAGGTTGGCCAGCGTGCCCAGGTCGGGCACGAACTTCGTGTGCACGCGCACCGGTTCGGCCGCCGAGGGGCCGTGGCGTTCGCGGTAGGTGCGCCGGAAGTCGCCGATGAGTGTTTCGACCCCCGTGTAGATGTCCGCGCAGTCGAAGGTGCTGATGCCCGCTTGAGCGAAGGCGATCATGTCCTCGATGGCCGCGGCGCGATCTACCGTGCCATGCCCGCCCGCCAGTTGCCACCCGCCCTTGATGATGCGGGAGATGCGGTAGTGGGGCGCGAGCTCGACGTGCGTGGCGCCGGGGTTGATCTCTCGATTCAGCATGCAGTACGGCTGGTCGGCAGTTATTCGTGCGAAGGGGGCATGGGCACCAGCGTCACGTCGCCATGACGAAAGCTGCGCCGTCCCGTGCGCGTGATGCGGAAGCGTCCGCCGCAGTGCGGGTCCACGCAGGCGATGTCGCTGTCGGTCGTCATCCAGTCCGCCGGGTGCGTCTCGCGTTGCTTGGCTGGGAGTATCGGGAGCAGCCCCGCCAGGGAGTAGAGCGGGAACGACTGTCCATCCGGGAAGCGCAGGTTCTCCCCGATGAGCTCGAAATAATCTCCCGCGGCGTGGTTGCAGACCATCGGCGTGTCGGTGGCGATTACTTCGACGCGCAGGTCGAACAGCGTGAATGCATCGTCAGGCATGGGGTTCACTCCTTCCCGTGAGTGAGGCGCGCTATATGATAACCCCGTGCGTCCCCCACTCGAATTCCACGGCCGGCTTGCTGGCGCCCTCGCGCCCTTCGTGCTGTTCCTGTCCGGCGTCGGCTGGCTTGCCTTGTCCGGTGCGCCTGACGAGAAGGGCTTCTGGCCCGTGCTGCTCGCCGCGCTCGCGCTCGGGCTCGCCTTGGCCCGCGACCGCACGCGCTACAGCGAGGTCGTGATCGAGGCCATGGCGCAGCCGATCGTCATGATGATGATCATGGCGTGGCTGCTGTCGGGGGTGCTTGGCGTGCTGCTGAATGAAAGTGGGTTCGTGCAGGCGCTCGTGTGGAGCGCGACGCGTGCGCACCTGACGGGCGCCGCGTACGTGGGTGCCGCGTTCGTGATATGCGCCGCCGTGTCCACATCCACCGGCACGTCGTTCGGCACCATCATTCTGGCCGGGCCGCTGCTCTATCCTGCGGGCGCCGGGTTGCATGCGCCCCCTGCGGTGTTGATTGGCGCCATACTCGCCGGCGCCACGTTCGGCGATTCCATCTCGCCCGTCAGCGACACGACGATTGCGAGTGCCGGCTCGCAGGAGACCGACATTCCCGGCACGGTGCGGGCGCGCTTGAAGTACGTGCTGCCGGCGGGTGCCCTGGCGTTGATTGTCAGCGTGCTGCTGGCGGCCTCCACTTCCGCTGCGCCCGCCGCCGTCACGGGCACGACCTCGGTTCCCGCGTCGTCCCCCGCGGGCCTGCCGATGTTGCTGGTGCCCGTGGTCGTGATCGTGCTGCTGCTGCGCAAGCGCCACCTGCTGGAGGGGCTGTTCAGCGGGATCGCGCTGGCGCTGGCGTTAGGCATCGGGCTCGGGCTGCTGGCGCCGGCCACGGTGTTCTACATCGATGCCGCGGCGTTCGGGGCGCGGGGGCTCATCATCGACGGCATCAACCGCGGCGTGGGCGTGTCGATCTTCACCATCCTGCTCATCGGGCTGGTGGGGGCGTTGCAGGCGTCGAGTTCCGTGGAGCGGGTGCTGGCGTGGGCGCGCACGACTACCGTGTCACCGCGTCGCGCCGAGGCCTGGATTGTGGCGACCGTGTCGATGGCGGTGCTGCTGACGACGCACTCGGTGGTGGCGATGCTGAGCGTGGGCGCGTTCACGCGCGAGCTGGGGGCGCGGGCGGGGCTGAGCGCTTATCGGCGGGCGAACCTGCTGGATATGACCGTGTGCACGTGGCCGTTCCTGCTGCCGTACTTCCTGCCGACGATTCTCGCGTCC
>JBDSVW010000066.1:0-8703 GCA_039927015.1 Gemmatimonadaceae bacterium
CCGGAGTGCACGGGGAAGATTGGGGCGGTGGGCTTCTGCTATGGCGGGGGGATGGTCAACTACCTGGCCACGCGCCTAGGAACCGAGTTGTCGGCAGGGGTCGCATTCTACGGCTCGGCGCCGAACCTCGACGATGTCGCCAGGATCCGGGCGCCGCTGATGGTGCAGTCGGCTGAAACAGATGAGCGCATCAACGCGAGCTGGCCCGCGTTCGAGGCGGCCCTCAAGTCAGCCAACGTGCAGTACGAGCGCCACCTGTATCCCGGAACGCAGCACGGATTCAACAACGACACGACGCCGCGCTACGACGCGGCGGCGGCCAAGCTGGCGTGGGAGCGGACCGTGGCGTTCTTCAAGAAGTACGTGCGATGAGATGCGCGAGCGCCCGCAGTTCATGGTCGAGTGGCGTTAAAGTAGCGCTGTGATGACGCTCTGCTGGCCCTAAAACGAGAGCATGAGGCGCGACTTCTGATCGGACGTTCACCCGGCGACGCGGAAGAAATCCTGAACGAGCGCGCGCTGCGAGCCGGGGAATAGGCTGATGGTTCGCTGGAGGGAACGGCCCGAGTGGCCGGCCATCCAGCGGACGGCTCCCCCCGCCGGCGCCCTATATCGAGGCGCGGGGATCGCCTGCGGACGGCCACGAACCCGTCCGAATGCCCATCCGGCACGCCCGATTCGACTGTGGGGGGCCGTGCGATGGGCCGCTCGGGTAAACCTGGCACTGCCGAGCGGGTTATGCCCCCTTCGCCGACAGCAGCGACTGCTATTGACAAACTCGACGTGCCAATGCGTATTAGCATCATGCCAATACCTATTGGCCAGCCTAGGGTCACTGCGGCACAGGTGGCCGAACGCGCTGGGGTTTCGCAACCGACAGTCTCGCTCGTGCTCGGCGCTCATCCGACCGCACGGGTAGCGAAGGCTACGCGCGAGCGTGTATTGCGGGCCGCCGAGGAGCTGGGCTATAGGCCGAACCGGCTCGCCCAGGCGCTGGTGATGCGGCGCTCGTTCACGATCGGCGTGCTCGTGCCGCGCCTCGACAACCCGGTGTATTCGAGCGTCATCTCCGGGGCGGAGAAGGTGGCCGCTGGCGCCGGGTACGCGGTGCTGCTGGCAGAGGCGGACCATGGCTCGTCGCACGCACATCTACTTGCACTGCGAGATCGGCAGGTCGATGGAGTGATTGTCTGCGGATTCGGGGAATCTGACCTGCCGGCGGATGTGCTGGCCGAGGTGCATCCCGTGCTCGTGGAGCAACCCTCGAAACACCACCCGAGTATTTCGTCGGACTCGGAGCGCGCCGGGCAGCTCGTGGCGGAGCACCTGCTCGAACTCGGTCACCGGGAGTTTGCCTTCATCGGCCCCGCCACCGACGCGCAGTCGTTTCGGCTGCGCGAGCGCGGTTTCGTGCGTCGCCTGCGTGAGGCGGGCATCGCCCTCGAGTCGTCGCGGCTCCGACGGATATCCGGCACGGTGGCCGGCGGCGCGTTGGCCATGCGCGCGCTGCTCGCCTCCTCGTCTCGCCCGACGGCAGTCTTCTGCGCCAACGACCTCATCGCGCTCGGCGCGCACAAGGCGTGCGCCACCGCCGGGCTCGTCCTGCCGCGTGACCTATCGCTCGTCGGATGCGACGGGATCGAGATCGGCTCGCTCGTGACGCCCGAGTTGACCACGGTGAGTGTGCCGCAGCGAGAACTGGGCGCACGAGCTGTGCGCCTGCTGCTCCGTCGGCTCGACGGTCAGGAGGTCTCGAGCGCGCCGCAAGTTCTTCCCGTGCGGCTGCTGCCCCGTGGCACCACCGGCCCCGTCCCGCACAATTCCTGAACGTGCGACAGGCGAAAATATCCGGCACCGGGTCCGCCGTGCCCGCGCGAGTGGTCACCAACGCCGAATTGTCCGCCCGGCTTGGCGAGGACATCGCGCCCTTCGTGGAGGGCACTCTCGGCATCCACACGCGGCACTGGTGCAACGCCGATGAGGCGACAAGCGATCTCGCGATGCTTGCCGCCGAGCGTGCATTGGCCAGCGCCGACCGCACCGCAGGTGAGATAGATCTCGTCATCGTGGCCACCGACACGCCCGACTATGTCTCGCCGAGCACGGCGAGCGTGGTGCAGGGGCGGCTTGGTGCAACCCGAGCTGGCGCCATGGACGTCAACGCCGGCTGCGCCGGCTTTGTCACCGCGCTTGACATCGCGTGGAAGTACATCCGTGCTGACGAGCGCTATGAACGGGTGCTCGTGATCGGCGCGTACGCCATGTCGAAGTATCTGGACCGTGACGACAAGAAGACCGTCACGATCTTTGGCGATGGTGCGGGGGCCGTGGTGCTCGAACTCGACGACCGGCCCGGTGTGCTGGCCAGTGAGCTCTTCGCTGACGGCACGCTCTGTGAGGACATGGGGATATACGCCGGCGGCACTCGCCTTCCGATAGACGAGCGCGTGCTGGCCGACGGCTACAAGAATCACCTGCGCTTCGTGCGGAAGTATCCCGCCAGCGTGAACGAAGAAGGCTGGCCGCGCATCGTCCGCTCCGTGCTCGGGCGCGCGGGACGCGATGTGCCCGATGTGGCGCACTGGTTCTGGACGCAAGTGAATCGCTCGACGATCGAGCACGTGATGGGGCTCCTTGGCGAACCGATGTCCAAGGCGCCGATGATCATGGACAAGTGGGGGTACACCGGCTCGGCGTGCCTTCCGATGGCTCTCGACGACGCCGTCCGCGCCGGCCGGCTGCGCGATGGCGACCTGATTGTTTTCACCGCGTCGGGCGCGGGTCTCGCGATGGGCTCATTGGCCATGATCTGGCGGGAGGGCGCGCGGTGAGCAGCGGGCTGGTGCTGCATCCAGACACCGTGCTGGCGCATTTCCGGGCGCACGCTGTTGCGGTGCGCGACGATCGCGCATTCAGCGTGCTCGGCGGCGCGTCGTGGAGTTGGGGCGAGTGGTGGCAGGCGTCGATGCAGGTGGCCGCGGCGCTGGTTCGCGACGGCGTGCAGCGGGGCGACCGCGTGGCTATCCTCGCGCCTAACACGCCCCTCTGGCCCATCGCCGATGTCGGGGTGATGCTCGCTGGCGCGGTGAGTGTGGGCATTTTTCCCACCGCCGCACCGGCGCAGGTAGCGGAGGTGCTGGCCGACTCTGGCGCGGTGTTCGCGCTGGCGGATGGAGCGGCGCAAATCGAGAAGGTGCTGGATGCCCGCGCTGCGCTCCCCGCGCTGCAGACCGTCGTGGGCGGCGCTGGCGACGTGGAGGGCGCATCTGGCTGGGACGCGTGGATGGAGAGTGGGGCGCACGCACTCGATGATTCCACGCTTCGCGCCGCGGTGGAACGCCGGGCCGCGGACGTCGCACCTGCTGACCGCGCCGCCATCGTCTACACGAGCGGCTCCACCGGCCGCGCCAAGGGAGCGCTGATCTCGCATGCCACGCTACTGGCGTCGGCCCAGTCGGTGGCGACGACGCTCTCGTTAGGTGCCGGCGACCGCTCGCTGAGCTTCCTGCCGTACTGCCATGCTGGCGAGCGGATCTTCGGGCACTGCACACGCCTGTTGACTGGTATGTCGGCGACGCTCGTGCCGCACTCGTCGCTCGTGTGGCAAGCGGCCGAGGAGTTCTCCCCGACGATATTCGGTGGAACGCCCCGCTTCTTCGAGAGGGCGGCCGAGGCATTGCGTGCTGCCATGCGCAATGCTGGAGACGAGGACTGCGGTCGCTGGCAGGAAGCGGAGCGACTGGGGCGCGCGCGTTCGCGGCTTCGCCAGCAGGGCTCACCCGTTCCGGCGGAGCTCGAGGGGGCGTGGAGCGCGGCGGTAAACGTTGCGTCGCCGGTCCTGCACGCGCACTTCGGCACGGCGCTCAGGGTTGCGACTTCAGGAGGCGCGACGCTCAACGTTGACGCGGCCGCCCTTCTCGACGCGTTCGGTGTCACCGTGCTGGGTGCCTATGGGCAGACGGAGCACCTGTGCGGCACGATGCACCGCCCGGAGGCCTACGATTTCTCGGGCGTCGGTATGCCGATGCCGGGTTCGGAGGTACGCATCGCAGCGGATGGCGAGATCCTCTTCCGCCGCGGCGCACTCACGTTCGACGGCTATCACGAGCTCGACCGGGAAAGTGCCGAGGCGTTCACCCCCGACGCGGAGTGGTTGCGCACCGGCGACCTGGGCGCGCTGCTGCCTAACGGTGGACTTCAGGTCACAGGGCGGAAGAAGGAGTTGATCGCGCTCTCCACCGGGAAGAAGGTCGCGCCGCTACCGATCGAATCCGCGCTCGAGGGCGAGGACTTCATTGCACACGCCGTGTGTGTGGGGGAAGGGGAGAAGTTCCTTGCGGCGCTGCTCACGCTCCGTGCACAACGAGCCGAGGAGTGGGCACGCGAACGGGGGGTCGCGCCGGGCGCCGCCGCGGCCGCCCCTGAAGTGCTGGCGGCCGTGTCGAATGCCGTGGAACGCGTGAACGCGCGGCTCTCACAGGCGGAGCAGATCAAGCGGTGGACGCTGCTTCCCGAGGAGTTCTCCGTCGAGGGCGGCGAGTTGACCTCGCTGCAGAAGATCCGGCGCGCGGAGATCGTGCGCATCCATGCGGCATCCCTTCGGGCCCTCTACACATGACCAACCTGCCGGTTCGTGCCGCACTCGTGGTGTTCGTCACGGCGGTGATGGCGATAGGCGCCGCGTACGGCGCGACCCTGTGGCTTGGCGCGGCACCCGCGTTCGCGCCGTGGGCGCTCGCGTACGGAAGCGGCGCGGCCATGGCCGCGGTCTTCGCGCTTGGCGCAACGCGAGCGGGAAAGCTTTCAGCGACCCTCGTGGTGGCGTTCGTGCTCGTCTTCGTGGTCGTAAGCGGGTCGTTCGCGCTGGCACTGGGCCTGCCGGCGGCGGAAGGCGCCGGCGGTCCGATGTTGCTGGGCCTGCCTCGGCGTACTGCGATCGTGCTGTACGGTGTCGGCGTGCTACCGATGTTCCTGCTTCCACTACTCTACGCCTTCACCTTCGATCGCGGCATCCTGACGGAAGCCGACATCGCGCGCGTGCGCGCCGCACGGCGCGCACGCGTGGCCGCGGGCGCAGGTGACACGAGCGCGGGGACGGACGCATGAGCGACGCGATGGTGACAGGGTTGCAGGTGGCGGCGCTGCCCCTCGTGCGCCAGCCCGTCATTATTGGCGTCGCGCTGGTGTACTTCGCCATCTGCGCCGCCATAGGGGTGTGGGCCGCGCGGCGCACGCGCAGTGCGCGCGACTTCTTCGTCGCGGGGGAAGGGATCGGCCTCTGGACGCTCTCGCTCGCCGCGATGGCGGCCACGCTCTCCGGCTTCGCCTTCATTGGTGGCCCCGGCCTCGTGTACTCGATTGGCACGGCGGCGGTCTTTCTCGTGCTGCCGGCGTCGCTCACGAACACCATGGGCGCCTGGGTGCTGGCGAAGCGGATGCGTCTCCTTGGCGAGGCGCGCGGCCTGATCACTGTGCCCGACGCCATTGGCGCGCGCTACCGCTCGCCCGCCGCACAGGGGCTGTCGGCCGTGAGCATTCTCGTGGCGGCTGTGGGTTACATGGCGACGAACATCCTGGCGCTCGGGCTCGTGGTCGATGCCATCTTTGGCGTTGGCCTGTCGGCGGGGATCTGGATTGGCACCGCGATCACCCTTGCCTACTCTGTGGCCGGCGGGATCATGGCCGGCGTTTACACGGACGTCTTTCAAGGCGCGATGATGGCGGTCGCCTCGACACTGGTGTTCGTGTACGCGTTGCAGGCGGGTGGGGGCATGGCGGCCACGTCCCGCACGCTCATGGCGGCCGATCCGTATTTCTTCGGACCCTGGGGCACGGTGGGTCCGATCACCGCCCTCTCGTTCTTCTTCGTGTTCGGGCTCGGCTCGTTAGGTCAGCCGCATATCGCCCACAAGTTCTACATGCTGAAGGATCCGCAGCGGCTCAAGTGGTACCCGCTGCTGATGACGATGGCGCTCGCCATCGCCCTGCTGCTCTACATCAGTGTGGGGCTCGCCATGAAGGGGCTGGTGGCGACCGGCGCGATGCCGGCACTGGTGCGTGCGGATGACGCGACGCCGACGTTTCTCCTCGCGCGCGTGCCGGTGTTCATCGCCGCGCTGGTCTTCTCCGGTGTGGCGGCGGCGATCATGAGCACGGTCAACTCGTTCATGAGCATCGGGGCCGCGGCGCTCACCCATGACCTGCCGATCGCATTCGGCCGCCGCGTGGACGACGAGCTTCGGTGGGGGCGCATCTGGACGGTGTTGCTCTCGCTCGCCGCGGCCGCGGTGGCGCTCATGTCGGGCACCCTCGTCGCCTTTCTCGGCATCTTCGGCTACGGGCTCTTCGCCTCGACGCTCGTGCCCTCCCTCGCGATCGGGCTGAATTGGCAGGGCGCCACGCGCGAGGGTGCGATTGCGAGCATCGGCACGGGACTGGTGCTCACGCTCGTCCTCGAAACGCTGGGCTTCATGAAGCGATTCTCCCTGCCGGCCGGCGTGACGGTGTCTGGCCTCGCGCTGGTCCTGTCGCTGCTCGTGTTCTTTGGTGTCAGCTGGCTCACGCGGCGGCGCGCCGCAGAGCAGCTCGATGCTGACATCCGTCTGGTCATGGAGGTCTGACGATGCGCTACGACGAGTTGGAGACCGGTCAGCACGCGGAACTCACGCGCACCGTCTCACTCCAGGACATCGAGGCGTTTGCCGCGGTAACCGGCGACGTCAATCCCGTGCACCTGGACGACGACGTGGCAGCACGCACGCGCTTCGGCGGCCGGATTGCGCACGGAATGCTGTCGGCCGGCTTCGTCTCCGCTGTGCTTGGCACGCAGTTGCCAGGGCCGGGCGTGGTCTACCTCACCCAGTCGCTCCGCTTCGTGCGCCCAGTGCGACCGGGTGATGTCATCACGGCCCGCGTGGAAGTGCTGGAGCTGCTGGCGACCAAGCGTCGCCTGCGACTCACCACGGTGTGTCGCAACCAGCGCGATGAAATCGTGCTTGATGGCGAAGCCCTCTGCTGGCTCCCCGAGGATCCGGCCTGATGTCTGTCTCTCTGCAGTTTGTCTCGTGTGTTGTCCCCTCAGGAGGTTGCCCGATGTCTAGGTCTCACGTGGCTCGACTCGCGCGGCGGCTGCTGCCGGCGCTGTTCGTCTGCGCGCTTCCCGCCCTGGCGGCGGCGCAGAGAGGCCGCATCACTGGCACGGTGCGCGATGCCCAGGCGCGGCCGCTGGCCGGCGCCACGGTGGCCGTGGATGCCACGCCGCTCAGCGCATCCACGGATGGTGACGGTCGATTCGTGGTGCGCGGTGTGCCGGCTGGTACGTACTCCGTCACGGTCAAGCGACTTGGTTCCAATCCCCAGGCCGTGACCGGCGTGGTGGTCTCCGCCGATCAGGACGCCGCGGTGAACGTCTCGCTCACGCAGAGCGCGATACAGCTGGGCGGCATGGTGATCTCCGCCTCGCGGCGCGCGGAGAAGATCACCGAGGCGCCCGCCTCGGTGACGCGCATCGACGCGCGCGACATCGAGACGACCATCGGCAACTCGTTCGCCCCGGCATTGAAGACCGTGCCCGGCCTGGACTTCGTGCAAGTCGGCATGACGGCCGTGGCGGTGAACGCGCGCGGCCTCAATTCGTCGTTCAACAATCGCATGCTGCTCACGGAGGACAACCGCATCGCCGTGCTGCCGGAGAACGGATTGCCGGTGGGCGGCTTCACCACCATTCCGAAAGTTGACCTGGCCAGCATCGAGGTGCTCGTGGGGCCGGGTGCTGCGCTCTACGGCGCCGACGCATCGAACGGCGTGATCACGCTGCAGACTAAGGACCCGCGGGACTACCGCGGCATGACGGCCGAGATTTCCGCCGGTTCACGTGGCTTCTTCGACGCGCAGGTCCGCTGGGCTGATGTCTTCGGCCGGGTGGGCGTGAAGGTGACGGGCGAGACGCAGTCGGCAAATGACTGGGAGAATCATCTCGTGTACGCGCCAGTCGCGGCCGGCGCCACGCAGGGCCTGCCGGAGCGCGGCGCCGACTTCAGGACCGACGTTATACGCGGCAGCCTCACGGGCGTGTACTACTTCCCGCAGGGTGGTCGCCTGGAAGCCACCGGTGGGGCAAGTCGCAGCAACGGTCTCGGCCAGACCAACGTCGGACGTAACCAGCTCGTGGACTGGGAGTACCGGAACATGCAGCTGAAGTACACGTCTCCCCGGTGGTTCGCGCAGGCGTACAAGACCCAATCGCTTTCGGGCGGGACGTACCAGCTCAATGGCTTCACGCAGAACTCCGCTCGTTTCCCTTCCATAACCTCCGACTCGGCCAAGGCGCTGTCTGACTTTCCGGCCGAGGGAAACCTCTCGGCGGCGGAAGTACATAACAACTTCGACATCGGCGCATTGTTGAACACGGGCGTGCGGGCGTTCGATGGCACCCGCATCGTGTGGGGTGGCCAGTACCGTCAGGACGTGGTGACATCGAAGCGGCAGTGGCTGAGCGACCGCAACACCAACCAGGACATCGAGGTGGCGCAGCAGGGCGCGTACTTCCAGACCGAGACACCGCTGTCAAACAAGGTGCGTCTCGTCTTGGCGGGGCGTTTCGACAAGCACGACAACTACGACGGCCAGTTCAGCCCGAAGGCCGCGCTGACCTTCTCGCCGGTTGAAGATCAGACCCTCCGCGTCTCGTACAACCGGGCGTTC
>JBDSVW010000067.1:0-5601 GCA_039927015.1 Gemmatimonadaceae bacterium
ACTATTCCGCGCCGACCGCCTCCGCGCGCCGGGCCGAGTGGCGGCGCCTGCGCGACTCCTACCGGCCCCGGGCGCTCGCCGCCGCCGGTGACCGCGACCTCGAGCGCGTGGTGCACGCCATGCTGCGCGAGCGTCCCACCGTGCGCGAGGAGGCGAGCGGAAGCGCCGCCGTCTCGAGCGCGCATCCGGTGGCTACGGCGGCCGGCCTGGAGATGCTGCGGAAGGGGGGCAACGTGGTCGATGCCGCGGTGGCGGTCTCCTTCGCGTTAGGCGTGGTGGAGCCCGACGCCAGCGGCGTGGGAGGCTACGGGGAGATGGTGATCCAGCTCAAGGGTTTGCAGCAGCCGGTGCTGATCGAGTTCATGTCGCGCGTGCCAGAGGAGGGCTCGCTCTCCAATGGTGCGCTCCTGCAGGATGGACGATATCCGGGCGACGGCCCCGTGCTGGCCATGGTGCCGGGCACGGTGGCGGGCATGCACGCCGCCTGGAAGAAGCACGGCAGCGGCAAGATTCCGTGGGCCGACCTGCTCGCCCCCGCCATTCGCGCGGCACGCGATGGCTACGAAGTGAGCGACGGGCTGGCCACCACCTTGTGGCGGGAGCAGGACCGCTTCGCGAAGTACGAGGGAAGCAAGGCGCTCTTCTTCCGCGATGGCAAGCCGCGCGCGGCCGGTGACACCATCCGGAACGCGGACCTCGCGTGGACGCTGGAGCAGATCGCGAAGGGCGGTGCAGATGGATTCTACAAGGGCGAGGTGGCACGCCGCCTCGTCTCCGACCTGCGCGGCAAGGGCAACGCCGTTCGGCTCACCGATCTCTCCCGCTACTTTGCCCCGGCGCGCGATGCGGTCCACTTCTCGTATCGTGGCAACGACGTCTTCTCCAGCGCACCGCCGGCTGGTGGTGGGGCGATTCTTGCGGGCCAGCTGGGCAATCTTGAACAGTTCGCCTCTCCGCGCCCCTATGCCGACGACGCGGCGACCCTGCACGCGATGATCGCCGCCTGGCAGCTCGCGCCATCGTCGCGTGGGCGCGTGGCCGATCCCAGCCTCTGGCCGGTGGACATCGAACCCTTCGTCAGCAAGGACACCGCTCGCGTGCGCTGGCGCTGCTTCACGCCCGCCAAGGCAGTCCCCGTGAGCGTATTTCGCGGCGACACGCTGCGGTGCGGTGACGAAAAGCCTCCCAAGGACAGCGTGTCGCCCCGTGAAACGGGATCCGCGGGCACGCGAGCATTCTCGACGCCTGACGATGCGATGGCAGGCGCCTCACCAGCCGCGCTCGCCGTCGAGTCGTCGGCCGCCGGTCTTGGGCGCGACGAATGTCCGCCGGAAGAACATGCGGAGGGCAGTGCGTGCCGCGCCCAGGGTACCACGGCGTTCACGGTGGGCGACGCCGAGGGGAACCTCGTCGCGGTCACGCAGACGTTGGGAACCTGGGGGGGGAACTTCTACGTCTCTCCCGGACTAGGATTCCTGTACAACGACAAGCTGACATCATACTCCACCGATCCCAATAGCTACGGCGCTCGGCTGCCCTACGCGCGCCACGGCAGCACGCTCGCCCCCACCGTCGTCTTTCGCGGAACGGGAGCGGCCCGCAAGCCGTGGTTTGCGGTCGGGGCAGCAGGGAACGCGTGGATCACCTCCGCGGTTTACCAGATGCTCGTCGGCATCAGTGACTTCGGACTGGGTCCGCAGCGCGCCCTCGAGATGCCTCGCTTCCTTCCCGGCCAGCGTGTGGGGCCCGGTGGTGAGCGCGAAAGTGTCATCGACATCGAGGATGGCTTCTCCCCCGATGTCATCGCCACGCTGCGGGGCATGGGGTACCGCTTCGACACAATCTCGCTCAAGGGCGAGTTGCGCATGGGATACGGCGCTGCGGTGATGCTCGATGGAGGACGTGTGCGGGCCGGCGGCGATCCGAGACGGAGCGGCGCCGCGGGAGCAGTCATGACAGGGAAGTAAAGGGGCGACGGGTCGCCTCGTCCTTCCGGGAACCCTAACGATTACTAGGCCATGAGCGACAAGATCACGAAAGCCGACTCCGAATGGAAAGCGCAGCTGACGCCCGAGCAGTACCGGGTGGCGCGCAAGAAGGGGACGGAGCGCGCCTTCTCCGGTGAGTACTGGGAGACCAAGGCGCTCGGCATCTATAAGTGCGTCTGTTGCGGCGAGCCACTCTTCTCCTCCGATACCAAGTTCGATTCTGGCACCGGTTGGCCGAGCTTCTGGGCGCCGATCGAGCCGACAGCGGTGGCCACCGAGAACGACTTTCACCTCTTCATGCGGCGCACCGAGGCGCTCTGCAGCCGCTGTGATGCGCACCTGGGTCACGTCTTCGACGACGGTCCTGCTCCCACGGGGCAGCGCTACTGCATGAACTCCGCGGCCCTCTCGTTCGAGGCGGCGCCGCGCGCTCGAAGTGAGGCGGCCACGTCGCACGCCGCGGGCCACGAGGAGAGCGACACATAGGGTAACGCGCCTCGGTTACGGGCTCGCAGAGTCGTTGATGTGAAGCGGGGGAGCAACGGGTGATCCCGTCGCTCCCCCGCATTCTCGTCGTGCCCGGCGCCGAACGCGCCGAGTGGGCCTACAGACCTGCGAGCAGCGCGTCGTTGCCAGCGGTGCCGGCAATGCGCTTGATGAGCCATTCCATCCCCGCTTGGGGTGGCATCTGCTGCAGCCCCCGGCGCAGCGTGTAGATCGTATCGAGCTGCCCATCCTTGTAGAGCTTCTCCTCGCGCCGAGTGCCGCTGGTCGCGATGTCGAAGGCGGGGAAGATGCGCTTCTCGGAGAGGGAGCGGTCGAGCTTGATCTCGCAGTTGCCGGTGCCCTTGAATTCCTCGAAGATCACGTCGTCCATGCGGGAGCCCGTCTCGACCAGCGCGGTGGCGATAATGGTGAGGCTGCCGCCGCCATCCCGCGGATGGACGGCACGCGCCGATCCGAAGAACGCCTTGGGCTTTGCCATCGCGCTCGTGTCCAGTCCGCCCGACATCGTCCGCCCCGAGCCGCGCTCCGCCGTATTGTGCGCGCGCGCCATGCGAGTGAGCGAATCCAGCACGATTACCACGTCCTTGCCCATTTCCACCATGCGACGTGAGTGCTCCAGCACCATTTCGCACACCTCCACGTGACGGTCCGCGGGCTGGTCGAAGCTCGAGGCGATCACCTCGCCCACGCCCCACGAGATCGCCTCGCTCACTTCCTCGGGGCGCTCGTCCACGAGCAGGATGAGCAGGGTCGCATTGGGGTGATTGATGGCGATGCCTTCGGTGATCGCATGCAGGAGCATCGTCTTGCCGGCCCGGGCGGGCGCCACGATGAGCGCGCGCTGTCCGTATCCGATTGGCGCCACGAGGTCGATGGCGCGACGCGTGAGCTCCGGTCCGCCCTTCGCGGGACGTCCCGTTTCCAGCGTTAGGCGTCGCTCCGGGTACATGGCGGTGAGCGACCCGAAGTCGGGGCGGCGTATCGCCTCGGTCGAATCGTCGCCGTTGACCTGGGTGATCGTGATGCACACCACGCGGCCACGGTTGTCGCGCCCGGTCTGCGCGGCGACCAGGTCGCCGCGTCGCAGCGCATGCTGCTTGATCAGGGCCGGCGGAACCCATGCGTCGCCCGTGTCGGCGAGGTAGCTGTTCGCGGCGCGGCGCACATAGCCGCCGTCGCGCCCCGAATCGAACCACCCGACCGTCTCGCCATCGACGACGGTCGGAATCTGCGGTGGCTGCACCTGCGTCTCACGCTTGCCGCGGCTATTTCGGCGGCGCTGGCGGCGTCCGTTGTTGCGATTGCTGAACTCCTCGTCGCGACGCTGGCGCTCATTCCCGGGATTGTTGTGACGCTGGTTGCCGCGGGTGGGATTCCGCTCGTTCCCCGGCTCGCTCTGTCGCTCCTGACGTTCCGGACGTTCCTGTCCTGAGCTTGAGTCATGTGACGCGGCGCCGTCGCCTCCGCCTCCCTGCTCCGCACCGTCAGGGGCAGCGGATGACGATCCGTCGCCGTCGCCCCGGCCGCGTGGTTCGCGGCGCGTGTTTTCCTCGCTGCCTTCCCCTCCTTCACCGGCGGAACCCTCGGCGTCGCTGTCGCGGTACGGATTGGGCTCTGCATTGGGATCAGCGTTCGGCTGCCGTTTGGTGGACGGGCGCCGTCCGCGACGAAAGGGACGTCGACGTTCGGTCATGCAAGACGGGTGGTATGGGTGTGAACACGCGAGCGTTCGATGGATCGAACGGCGTCGCAATAGAAATAGAGAGGTGTGCCTGGCATTCGGTCGTGATGTGACGCGCGCAAAGCGCTCGTCGCCATCGAAGCGGAAGACCGGGAGTACTTACTGAGAGGGACGGGACATGCGAGCGTCGGGGGGGACCGCTCGGTCACCGCGCGGCGCGGAATCCTCACGCGTTGCCGGTAACCACTTCCTCCACATCGCGAACGCTTCTCGTCACGTTCCCGAAAATGGACCGGGAGACTAACGGTACGGATGCGACACGGTACCTGAGGCGAACAGTTATCGCCTGCGGATCTTACGAGTATCGCATGCTACCGCGATTCGCGCAAGCAGCGACCGCTGCCATCCTACCCCTACGGACCACCAGCAGCGGCCGCCCGCAACATTCCCGTCGCCTCGCCGTGCTCGTCGCATGCACCGTGGGTCATGACCCGCCGTCCCGTCCGCGTGCCCGTCGCAATGCCGGCGTCTTATCGCCGCTGCCTCGCGGTCGACGGCGGGCGCGCCGGACGTGGACGCGACGGCACGCGGCGGTGCCCGCTGCACGTGGTGCCGCCCGGTCGCACGCGCCTGCGCTCGCCAACTTCACTCGATAACTTCGGTGCATGCCCGAAGCCCAAACTGCCCTCGCCGCTCAACTCGCTGAGCTCGTTTCCGAGTTTCGCTCGCGGTCAAATGTCGAACCGTTGAAGCAGCACATTCAGGCGCTCGCCCGGTCGGCAACGCCGGACGCGCTCGTCGTGGCGGCCGAGTCATACAGGGATGAACCGGACATCATGGCGCCCCTGTACGAAGTGGTGGTGGAGGAGCAGCCGAACAACGCGCGGGCACTCGTCATCCTGGCCAACGCCTATTGGTTGCTCGGATTCGGTCCCGAGGCGGTGGGGGAACTCGCCAACCGCGCGATCGCCATCGATCCCGCGAACCGCGGCGCGTGGCATCTCTGGGCGCTCACGGAATCCGATCCGCGGCAGCGGGTGAGTCGCTGGCGCCAGGTGGTGGCGCGCTTTCCGCAGGACGACCTGGCGCTCGTAAACGTCGCCGATAACGCGGCGGGCGTGGCCAGTAACGAACAGGACTACGAGATGCTCGACCTGGCCGTGTCCGCGTACGAGTCCCTGCTGGAACGTGCCGACGTTCCGGCGCAGCGCGATGCCCTCGACACGGCGTTGCGCGCGCTGCGCGGGTGGAAGTTCTAGCGGGCCGTCACCTGGTGGCGCGCACACGCGCCACCAGGAACCGCCTTCCTCAGCGTGGGGGGGGTGCTATCCGGCGCACGCTTGCGATCCGCCACGCTCGGCCTCGCGACCGTGGCCGGATTTCCGTCCGACACGTAGCGGGTGCCGTTCTTGTCCAACGCGTCGA
>JBDSVW010000068.1:0-2904 GCA_039927015.1 Gemmatimonadaceae bacterium
GCGCCTCGAGCCGCGCGAGACCCGAGGCGATGACGACTCCGTCCGGGGAGGTGCGCACCTCGGCGAGGCTTGATATGTCGTCGCCCACGTCGCCCACCACCTCCTCGAACAAGTCCTCCGACGTCACGATGCCTGCGGTGCCGCCGAATTCGTCGAGCACGACGATCATCTGCACACTGGCCAGGCGCATGGCGGCGATGACGTGATCGACAGGAGCGGCCGCAGGGACAAACGGCACCTGACGCACCATGGCCGGGTCGAGCGAGGTCCCTCGCGTCAGGCAGCGCAGAATGTCCTTCACGTGCAACATCCCCACGATGCGGTCGACCGACCCGTCGGACACCGGATACCGGGTGAACGGTTTCGCCAGCAGCACCGCGCGCAGCGCGTCGGGCGAGGCACCCAGCGGGATGGCCACGATGCGAACCCGCGGGACCATCACTTCGCCGGCCGTCAGTTCGCCGAAGTCGAGCAGTTCCGCGACAACGCGCGCCGACTCGCCCCGCAGCAGCCCTCCTACCTGCGATTCGTGCACGAGGTATGCAAGTTCGTCGGGGCTGCGATATTGCTCGGCGCTGGGCGCGTCGCGCCTGATGCCGACCAGGCGGAGCACGCCGTTCCCGATTCCGTTGAGGAGGACAACAAGCGGAAAGGTGGCCCACTGGAGGGCCCGCATGACGGGTGCGATCCAGAGCACTGTCTGCTCCGCCCGCTGCAGGGCAAGCGACTTGGGCACCATCTCGCCGACCACGATGTGGAAGTACGTCAACACGGTAATGGCCACGATGCTGCCCAGCGTGTGGGCCGCAATCCAGCGACCGGCGCCCAAGCCCTCGAACACTCCGGCGAGCCACGCCGCAAGGTGATGTTCGCCGTACATGCCCAGCCCCAGGCTGGCCAGCGTGATCCCGAGTTGCGCCGTGGCAATGAAGCGGTCCTGCTCGCGTGGGTTGGCGAGGATGCGGGCGACGAGCAGGGCCCGCCGATCGCCCCGTGACGCACGCTGTACGATGGCAGGGCGCGGCGCGCCAACGATCGCGAACTCAGCGGCCACGAACAGGCCGTTGAGCAGAATGAGCACGGTGACGATGAGTGTCGGCACGAGCGCGTCAATCATCGGTCCGACCTTCCCCCGGCCGAGCTTTCGCGCGAAGCGGCGACGCAATCACACTGAGCACCATGCGTCGATCGACGTGCTCCACCTCCACGGTGACCCCATCTATCGAGAGCGTGTCACCGCGTTGCGGGACGCGTCCCAGCACCGCCATCACAAGACCGGACACGGTAGATGCGCCGCGCGGATCCCACGTGGTGCCCACCCAGGCCGCCGTATCTCCCACCGGGTGTGCTCCGGGGAAACGCACCCGCCCGTCGGGAAGCCGCGCGGGCGTCGGGGCGTGGGGCCTGAACTCGTCGGCGATGTCGCCAATGAGGTCGTCGAGGATGTTGTCGATCGTGATCAGTCCCGCCGTGCCCCCGAACTCGTCCACCAGCACGGCCATGGTGCGGCGCTCGACCTTGAAGCGCATGAGAAGGCGGTCGGCGTTCATGGTCGCCGGTGCGATGAGCACGGGACGAAGGAGCGCGCGCAGGTGCACCGACGTTCCGTCCGCGGTTGCCGCCGTGGCGATGTCCCGCACGTGCACAATGCCGATCACCTGGTCGATGGTCCCTTCGTACACGGGGAATCGTGTGTAGGGACTCTCGATGGCCATGCGAACCACCTCCTGCGGGTCGGCATCGACGTCGAGGGCGAGGATAGCGGTGCGCGGCACCATGAGGGTGCGCGCCGGGCGCTCCCCCAGTTGAAGCGCCCGCCGGAGCCTGAGATGTTCGTTTGGCTTGAGCAGGCCCCCGCGCGCGCTCTCGGCCACGAGGTACGACAGTTCCTGCGCCGAGTGCACGTGACGGTGTCCGCTCTCCGGTACGCCGAGCATGCGCAGGATGATCCTCCCGCTGCCGTTCAGGACGTCGATGAACCAGGACAGCAGCCGCTGCGACCACTGCATCGGGATGACGGTGAACAGTCCCACGCGCAGCGGTGACCGGAGGGCGAGGGACTTCGGTACCAACTCCCCCAGCACCATCTGGATGACTGTGAGGCCGACCAGGACCGTGACCGCCGCCGTGGACTGCGCCGCGGCTTCCTGCAGCGAACCGAGCCGCTCGAAGAGTGGCGTGAGGATGGGAGCGAGCGTTGCCTGCGCGTACGCGCCCACCACGAGGCTGGAGATGGTGATCCCGATCTGGCAGGCGGCGACGTAGCGATCCAGTGTACGCCCGTCCACAAGAATCCGGAGGAGGCGTCGTGCAAGGGTATTGCCGCCCTCCGCCTCGTGTTGCACCTGACTGGTCCGCACACTCACCGCCGAAAACTCGGCGGCGACGTAGAGCGCGTTGATGGCGATGAGCACGCACAGCACGAGCGCGATAATCAATGAACCCTCGGGAACGGGAGCAGCCGGCAGAGCGGCGCGCACTGGTGGAGCGTCGCGCATCCGGGGTCGCACGTCCTCCGCTCTCGAGCGAAGCGCACCCCGGAACGTACCGACGGCGCACAGGCGGCCACCAGCACCATCCCCTGTCCCATCAACCATGCCAACCCAAGGCCAGGCATCCCGAGCTCTTCCCGAAGCCGCAACAGTTCTATCGGAGGATCAGCCTGCGCTGCTGGGAGAGGTGGGATGGAGAGCAGGCTGAGGTGAGTCGCTACGACGTCGGAGCGCCCCGTGCGGTTGAGTTCGGCGCTGACGTCGAGCTTTCGTAACGCGATCACACGCGAGCGGTGCAATCAGACATTGCTCGGGCATCATTACGCACCTGCCCACTTGAGCGGCAACGCCGAATTCGTGATGTAGCGACCGGGGCAGGAGCTTACGCAGGTAATGCGCGACATTGTTTGAC
>JBDSVW010000069.1:0-20105 GCA_039927015.1 Gemmatimonadaceae bacterium
CCACCCCGCTACGGCACGACGTGGACACCCCGACCGGGGAAGATGTGCTCCCGCCCGACCGCGAAGTGTCGCACGCCACCTCGCGCGGCGCTACGCCTGCGCTCGATATCCGATCCCGTGCAAACCAAGCGACCCGGATCCGAGAGGAGGCAATCAATGCCGGATCTGCCGCGGGCATCCGGCTTGCCATCAGTGAAGGTGTGGGCAACCTCATGTTTCCCGCGACTGCGCGAGAGCTGGTGTTCTCGTGTATGGACCACACGTCTTCAATCATCGCCGGCGATTGCGCAGCATGGGTCACAGTGGGACAAGGAGCTTCGAGCACGTGCGGACAACGGCGACCCGTTCCACCTGGCGCGCCCCACGCGCCGTCCGCGAAACCGCCATCCGGCGCTGGAGCGCGACCGCAACACTCGCGCGGCGCAACGTGCCAACGCGTCGTCCCGGCCTGGTGGCGAGATGACGCCAGGCAGCGCGGCGACGTCCGGCACGCAGGACGCGGACTCACGTCCTCGCCCCGGACGCTGGCAATCAGCGACTGACCTGCGCATACCCATGCATCGCGTGCGTGCCAGCTGTCGCGGGTGCGGAGAGTCGGAGTTGGAGCACTTTCTCTCGCTGGGACAGCAGCCGCTCGCCAATGCCTTCCTGCGACGGGCCGAGGATGCGTTGGATGAGCCGCGATTCCCGCTCGACGTACACCTGTGCACGACCTGCTCGCTGGTGCAGCTCACCGACGTGATTTCGCCGGAGGCGCTGTTCAGCGAGTACATCTACCTCTCCGGCACGTCGTCCACGATGGCCGCGCACGCGGCGCGCTTCGCACACGAGGTGTCGCACACGCTCGAGCTCAACGACGGCGACCTGGTGGTGGAGGTCGCGAGCAATGACGGCTCCCTGTTGAGCCATTTCAAGGCGCGGGGCCTGCGGGTGCTCGGTGTAGAGCCCGCGCGCAACGTGGCCGCCGTCGCCGAAAATCGCGGCATTCCCACCGAGAATCGATTCTTCGGCCGCGACGTAGCCACTGCATTGCGCGCGGTGCACGGCCCCGCCCGTGTCGTGGTGGCCAACCAGGTGCTGGCGCGCGTCGACGACACCCTGGGCTTCCTCGAGGGATGCGCGGCGCTCATCGATGACGGCTCGGTGGTGCTCGAAGTGCCGTACGCGCGCGCCATGCTGGACGGCACGGAATACGACACCATCTATCACGAACATCTCTGCTACTTTTCCGTCACGTCGCTGGCGCACGTCGCCGCGCGCGCCGGGCTCGGCATCCTGCGGGCAGAGGAAGTCGCCGTGCACGGCGGATCGCTGCGCGTGTGGTTGCGCAAGGGGACCAGCCATGGAGAGCAGGCGCTCGCGATGATGCGCAGCGAGCAGCAACATGGCGTACACGCGCTGGACACGTGGCGCGCGTTCGCCGGTCGCGTACGGGAGAACCGGCGAGCCTTGCGCATGCTGCTCGAACAGCTTCACGCCCGCGGCAAGGTGGTGGTCGGCTACGGCGCTCCGGCCAAGTCGACCACGCTACTCAACTGCTGCGGTATCGATACGACGCTCCTTCCCTTCACCGTCGACCGCAATCCGCTCAAGATCGGAACGCTGACGCCGGGCATGCACGTCCCCGTGCTCGATGCCCGCGCCCTGGTGACCGGTGCGCCGGACTATGTGCTCGTGCTGGCGTGGAACCTGGCCGACGAAATTATGGAAGAGCAGCGGGCGCACCGTGATCGCGGCGGCTGGTTCATCGTGCCGGTGCCCACGCCCCGCATCTTCTGAGGGCGGCGCCGGCGCTCACCCGACGACGCGGGGCACCGGCACGGGTACGACGAAGTGGCCGCCGCCGGCCCGATACGATTCCTGCTCGCTCATGATCTCTTCCGCGAGATTCCACGCCAGCAGCAGGAGATGGGTCGGCGGATGGGCATCGAGGTGCTCGGCCCCCACCACCGGAATGTCGGCGCCGGGAATTCGCTGTCCCTGCTTAGCCGGATTTCGATCGACGACGTACTCGACATCCGTGCCGGAGAGTTCGCAGTAGTTCAGCAGGACCGTGGCCTTGGCAGGCGCGCCATACGCCGCCACGCGGCCTCCCCGCCTGCGAATGTCCCCCAGCAGCGTGCGCAGCTGCTCCCGTACCGCGGCGGCGCCCAGCGCGAGGCGCTGACAACCCGCCGCGCCCGCGCGGCCGCGCTCATCGGCAATGCGCTCCGCCACGCGCGCCGGACGTGCCTGGGGATGCCCGCGGCGTCCGATGACGGCCCGGAGTGAGCCGCCGTGTGTGTCCACCCGTTCGATATCCAGCAGCGCCAGCCCTTCCCGTTCACAGAGACTCTGCAGCGGCGCGGTGGCGTAGTACGTCATGTGCTCGTGGTACGTCATGTCGAACGCGAGGCTCGACACGGTGTCGGCCAGGGACTGCACCTCCACCACGAACACACCGTCAGGCGCAAGGAGCGTGAACGCCGCGCGCAGGAATGCCCGCACGTCATCCACGTGGGCGAAGACATTCGTCGCCGTCACGACCGCGGCCGGCGACTCCTGCGACAGCTCGCGTGCCACCTCCGCGCCGAAGAACGCCGAACGCGTGGGGATCCCATTGGCGGTGGCGCGCTGGGCGAGGTTCTCCGCTGGTTCGATACCCAGCACGCGTACACCGCGCCGCTGGAAGCACGAGAGCAGGAGTCCGTCGTTGCTGCCCACATCCACCACGAGGTGATGGGGGCCAAGGGAGAATCGTTCCGTGATGGAGCCGGCCAGTTCGTCGAAGTGCGCCCGCATCGTGCTGGACGTGGAGGGCACATAAGCGTAGTCCGCGAACAGCAGTGCGGGATCGACGACTTCCCGCAACTGCACGAGGTCGCATTCGCGGCAGCGGCACAGCGTCAGCGGATAGGTGGCCTGCGCTCCCTCCTCGCCGGGCTTGCGAAGTCGATTGGCGAGCGGTTGATCGCCAAGAAACAGAAACGGCTCCAGCACGCCGCCGCAGCCCCGGCACGTCTCGCGAAGGGTCAGGCTCACGCTTTCACTCCGATGGGAAGGTACTCGCAATGCAGCGCCCACTCGGTGGCGTTCAGGCCGCGGCGACCGTCGAGCACGAGGGGCCGTCGCATCAACGTCTTCACGTGCGCGGGATCGAGCGCCAGCAAGCTTGGCCACGCGGTGGCGAAGATGGCGGCATCGGCGCCGCGCAGCGCGCTGTCCGCGTCCGCGGTCACGACCGCGGTGCCGTCGAGCAGCCTCGCTCCCTCCTCGGCGGCCATCGGATCACAGGCGCGCACCTCCGCGCCCGCGGCGTGCAGCAGACGGACGAGATCCACGGAGCGCGATTCGCGCAGGTCGTCCGTCTCGGGTTTGAAGGCGAGGCCGAGCACTGCCACGCGCGCACCCGGCAGGGTGAGACGTGCGCGCAGCAGGTCGAGCACGCGCTCCGGGCGCTCGGCATTCACCTGCCGCACAGCGTCGAGCACCGGGGTCGGCACCGAGCGCGCCCGCGCCCACGCCGACAATGCCTCGGTGTCCTTGGGAAAACAGCTGCCGCCGTAGCCCAATCCCGGCAGGATGTACGTGGTAATGCCTGCGGGCGCATCGGGGCGTGCGGGCGAGGCACGGAATCGCCGGTCCGCGTGCACCGCGCGCAGGACCTCCACCGCATCCGCGTCGTCCACCGACTCGCAGAGCGCCGCAATCTCGTTGGAGAACGAGACGAGCGTGGAGAGGAGCGCATTGGACGCGTACTTCGACATCTCGGCGCCGGTGGGAGTCGTGAAGACCATTGGCGCGCGGAAGGGCGCGTAGAGGCGCGTGAACACCTCCTTCGTCCGCTCGTCCGTCACCCCCAGCACGATGCGGTCCGGCTCGCGCATGTCCTGCACTGCGACGCCTTCGCGCAGGAACTCCGGATTCATCCCGACACCTAACGACGCCGGCCCGAGGCCGGAGTGTTCGCGCAGGGTCGGCTCCACGAGCTGTGCGGTGGTGCCAGGCGGCACCGTGCTCTTGACGGCGATGGCGCGATAACCGGCGGCGCCCTTCAAGGCGCGACCCACTTCCTCGCTCGCCGACCGGAGGAAGGAGAGGTCGGCCCCCTGGCCGGTGGGTGGCGTGCCGACGCAGATCAGGATGGCCTCGGCGTCGGGCACGGCATCGGCGGCCGTGCCCGTGGCGGTGAGCTTTCCGCGCTGCACCACGTCGCGCAGCAACGCGTCGAGGCCGGGCTCATGAAAGGGGGCTTCTCCCTTCGCGATGCGCGACACGCGCCGCGCATCGATGTCCACCAGCTGCACCTCGTGTCCCACGCTCGCCAGCACCGTGCCGCTCACGAGGCCGACCGGTCCTCCTCCGATGATTGCGACCCGCATCAGGTGACCGTTTCCCGCGCCCACTGCAGCGTGCGTCGCATGCCTTCCTCGAGGGAGGTGGACGCGGCGTAGCCGAGGTGCTCTCGCGATTTCGTCAGGTCGGGGCAGCGTCGCTGCGGGTTGTCGGTGAGGTAGTGCGGATCGCTGCTGGTCTGGAAGGTGACGGGCGTTCCGCTCAACCCGGACACGACCTCTGCCACCTGGCGTATGCTGACCTCGTGCTCGTTGCCGATGTTGTAGGCCTCACCCGGCACGCCCTTCAGCATGGCGAGGTAGAAGCCCGCGACGGCGTCGCTGATGTAGCAGAACGAGCGCGTCGCACGGCCGTCGGAGAGGAGGACGAGCGGCGTGCCGCGAGAGGCGGCCCGCATCAGGTCGGGAATAATGCGCCCGTCGTCGACGCGCTGGCCCGCGCCGTAGACGTTGAACGGCCGCACGCTGCGAATGGGGAAGCCGAACTCCTGATGGTAGACCACCGCGAGCGTCTCCCCGAAGCGCTTCGATTCGTCATAGCAGGCGCGAGGACCGGTGCAGGAGACGTATCCGCGATAGTCCTCGCGGGTGGGGATGTGCGCGGGATCGGGGTCGCCATAGATCTCGCTTGTGCTGAAGAAGAGGAAGCCGCGCAGGTCGGCCTGTGCGCGTGCGAGCTCCAGCATGCGGCGCAATCCCCACACGTTCACGTCGGCGGTCTGCAGCGGCTTCGCGCGATAGATGATGGGCGAGGCGATGCCGGCGGCGTGAATGGCGTAGTGAAATGGCTCGGAGATCTCGACTTCCCGTGAGATGTCGGCGCTGATGATCTGGACGTTCGAATCCTGCGCCAGTCGCTGCAGCCGGCCGGGCAGCCCGGTCACGAAATTGTCGACCACAATGGCGCGCGCCGGGCGCGTGAACCGGGTGGCATTGAGGTGGACTAGCACATCCAGCATCGCGGCACCCAGGAATCCGGCGCCCCCGCTCACCAAAACGGTGCGACCCTCGAGCGCATCTGCGGCCTCCCCCATGGCGGCCGCCGCCCGCGCCGCGTCCTCCCGAAGCACGCCTTCTCCCGGTGCGAGCGAAACACCGCCCGCGCCCCCCTGCACTGCATCGTTCTGTATCTGCGACATGTCGTCTCGTACCTGGACCGATGTGATGGTGTCGGGCGAATCCGCTCCGAACGCCTGCGTCGAACCGCCTGCGCGAAACCGCCTGCGATGGTGCCGCTCGTCAGCGTCCGGGAAATATCCTCGTGCGCGCCTGATGCAAATACCGTGGCGTGGTCGTCAATGACGACAGAATGCCGCCCCGAGCAATAGGAGGGGTTGCAATCCATTGAAGGTTGGCGGGATCGCCTCACGTTGCGCATAGTAGTGGCGCCGTCGCAACAGCGTCGAGTGGAAGCGGCACCCAGGCGGGTTGGGCTTCAGCGCCTGACGCGACGGAATTCTTCGATTCTTCTCCCCGTACCGGCCGGCTTTTCCGGTCGGATGGTCACGGAACTTGCGATAGCTTCGGAACGAAACGGATGCCGGTCGACAGGAGTCGTCACCGGAACCCCTCCGACCACCGATTCAGCACTTCGTCTTCATACGACCGCCGGATGCCTTCCATACCGCTTCCACCGCCCGACGCAGCCGAATTGCTCGCCCCGCCCGACATCTCGCTCGTGATGCCGTGCTACAACGAGGAGGCGATCGTGGGGCAGACCATACGCCGCACGCTGGCCGCCTTTCGTGGAGCGGGCCATCGGCTGCAGCTGGTGGCGGTGGACAACGGCTCGCGCGACCGGACCGGTGAGATCATCCAGGAGTACGTGGATGGCGGTCATCCGGTGGTGCATGTGCGGGTGGAGAACAACCAGGGGTACGGCTTCGGGATCCTGAGCGGCATTCCCAGCTGCAAGGCGCCCTGGATCGGCTTTATTCCGGCTGATTCGCAGGTGGACGCGCATGAGACGGTGCACCTGTTCGAGGAGGCGCTTGCCTGCGAGGAGCCGGTGCTGGCCAAGGCGCGCCGCCGCTTCCGCATGGATGGCTTCATTCGCAAGGTCGTCTCGGTCACGTACAACCTGCTCTTCCGCGCGCTGTGGCCCAGCATCGCTTCCTTCGACATCAACGGCCTGCCGAAGATCCTCCATCGCGACGTGGTGCGTCGGATGGGTCTTTCGTCGAAGGACTGGTTTCTCGATCCCGAAATCATGATCAAGTCGCACTACCTCGGCGTGCGCTGCATCGAGTACAGTGTCTTCGCGCGCATGCGGAGCCGCGGGCTATCGCACGTGAACGCCGGCACCTGCCTGAACTTCTTCAGCGGGCTGGTGCGCTATCGCTTCTCATCCGAGCTGACCGACTGGAGAGCTCGCGCCCCCGCGGCCGCGAGTGTGCCCGGGGAGGCGATGAGCGGCGGGACACTCGAGTGAAGCCACGCGCGAACGCACGCGAACGGGTGCGGACGCGCCGGACCCTTCCTTCTTCAGCACACACGCATCGATGAAAGTGATCATCCTGGCCGGTGGCCGAGGCACTCGGCTCGCCGAGGAGACCAGCGCGCGCCCGAAACCGATGGTGGAGATCGGCGGTCGCCCAATTTTGTGGCACCTGATGAGTTTCTACGCCTCGCATGGCTTCAAGGAGTTCCTGGTCGCCTGCGGGTACAAGGGGGAGATGATCAAGCAGTACTTCAAGAACATCGCCGTGCACGACAGCGACTTCGTGGTGGACCTGCGGGACGGTTCGTTGCAGGTGCTGCAGGGAAGCCGGCTGGACTGGCTGGTGGGGCTTGTGGACACAGGGCTCGACACCATGACCGGGGGCCGCGTGCGGCGGCTGCGTGAGCACGTCCAGGGCGAGACGTGCATGCTGACCTATGGGGATGGCCTCTCCGACGTGGACCTGCCGGCGTTGCTGACCTTCCACCGTGCGCACGGGCGCCTGGCGACGGTGACCGCGGTGCGTCCGCCGGCCCGTTTCGGCGGATTGCGCCTGTCGGGAGACCAGGTAGGCGAGTTCACGGAGAAGCCGCAGGCCGAGAGCGGCTGGATCAACGGGGGCTTCTTCGTCTTCGAGCCCGGGGTCTTCGACTACCTCGACGGCGACGAGACGATTCTCGAACGCGACCCGCTGGAGCGGCTCGCGCGGGATGGCCAGCTGATGGCCTTCCGGCATGACGGATTCTTCCAGCCGATGGACACGCTGCGCGAGCGTGACTTGCTGGAATCGCTGTGGAACAGCGGGCGGGCTCCCTGGCAGCGCGGGGGAGCCGTGGCCGACAGCGGCAACGACGGCGCACCTGCCGAGACGGGAAGGACGCCATGACCCGGTTGCCGCATGTGGTGGTGCTGGGGGGAGGTCCCGCCGGCTGCGGAGGCGCGTTCCAGCTGCGCCGGTCCGAGAAGGCGACCGTCACGTTGCTCGAGAAGCAGGAGGTGGTGGGGGGCAACGCCGGCAGCTTCCAGTGGGGTGGGCAGTGGCTCGACTTCGGCAGCCACCGGCTGCACCACACCGTCGCGCCCGAGATACTGGCCGACATCAAGGAGATGCTGGGCGACGACTTCGGCGACTTCTCGCGGCACGGGCGCATCCGACTTCGGGGCAAGTGGCTGCACTTCCCCATCCAGACCACCGACCTGCTCAAGCGGCTCGACAAGCGCTTCGCCCTCGGCATGGCGCGCGACATGGTGATGACCAAGCTGGCCAAGGCTGACGAGGGGGACACGTACGCCTCGGTGCTGCTGGCCAACCTCGGGCCGACCATGAGCCGCCACTTCTACTTTCCCTACGGGCGCAAGATGTGGGGGGCGGAGCCGGAGGCGTTGTCGGGCATCCAGGCGCGCAAGCGTGTGTCGGCGGGCAGCTTCGCCAAGCTGATCAAGCGGCTGCTCAATCCGGTGGGCGGCGGCAACTACTACTACATGCGCGAGGGCTACGGCCAGATTTCGCGTGCCTACGCCAGCCAGGCCGCCGCGTTAGGCGCCGACCTCCGGCTGGGCTGGGGCGCCACGCGCATCGAGCGCTCCGCCACGCCAGGCTACACGTGGACCATCACCGCCGAGCGCAACGGCGAATCGCAGCGTATCGAGTGCGACCACATCTGGTCCACCATTCCCATCACGCTCCTTGCGCGCATGATGCAGCTGCCGGGCGACGCCCCGGTGCTGCGGGCGGCGGCGGAGATCACCTATCGGGCGATGGTGCTGGTGTACGCGCAGCTCCCGGTCCACCGGTTCACGACCACCGACGCGCATTACTTCCCCGAGGAGAACGTGCGCGTGACGCGGCTGTCGGAACCGAAGAACTACTTCCGGTCCACCACGCCCGAGGGCACGACCGTGCTGTGCGGGGAGTATCCGTGCACGGTGGGCGACGACTTGTGGACGGCCAGCGACGCCGAGCTCGCGCGCATCATGGCCCGCGATGCCGCCACCGCGGGCATTCCTTTCCCGGCCGACCCCACCAACGTCCTCATCCGGCGGCTCCCGCAGGCGTACCCGATCTACAAGAAGGGGTACGAGGTGCCGTTAGGCGTCCTCGACGACTGGGCGGCTACGCAACCCAACGTGCTCGTATACGGGCGACAGGGACTGTTCGCGCACGACAACACCCACCACGCGCTGTTCATGGCGTATTCGGCGGCGGCGTGCATGGAGGGGATGGACTTCAACCAGTCCCGCTGGCAGGGATATCGCGAGATCTTCAAGACCCATGTCGTTGAAGACTAGGGCCTACCTGCGCGAGAACCGCGTGGCGGCCCCCGGGCTGGCGCTGCTGGCCATCGTGGTCCTCGCCGCGCTCGCGCGCTCGGTGGGGCTCAACGGCGGCCTCTGGATCGACGAGATCTACTCGCTCGTGCGTTCCTTCCGTGCCCCGCTGCCGGAGATCCTGACCGAGTTCTGGGGGGACAATCACCATCCCCTCTACGCCGTGCTCGCCCACGCGAGCCGCGCGCTGTTCGGCGAGTCGCCGTGGGCCGTGCGCCTGCCCGCGATGCTGTTCGGCGTGGCGGCCGTCCCGATGCTCTATGCGTTAGGCATGCGCGTGACGGCGCGGCGCGAGGCGCTGCTGGCGGCGTTGCTGCTGGCGGTATCCTACCACCATGTGTGGTTTTCGCAGAATGCGCGCGGCTACAGCGCCATCGCGTTCTTCGCGCTGGTCACCATGTGGGCGCTGCTGCGGGGCACGGAGTCCGGCCGCATGCGCTACTTCGTGCTGTACGCGGTGGCCGCGGCGCTGGGCGCGTACACGCACCTGACGATGATCTTCGTGGTGGTCGGCCACGCGCTCGCTGCGCTCGCGCTCCTTGCCATGTCCGGCACTCGCGACGAGCGCTGGGCGCTGGCCCGCGGCGGCACGGTCGCCTTCGGACTGGGCGCGCTGCTCACCCTCAGCCTGTACGCGCCCATGCTGCGCGCGGTGCTCGACTTCTTCCTCCAGCGGCCGTCACAGCTGCGCGGGGTCTCCACCCCGGCGTGGGCACTGGTGGAAGGGCTGCGGGTGCTCGTGCTGGGGCTGGGCGCGGGCGTGGCAGTAGTGGGCGCGGCGGTGGTGCTGGCGGGCGCGTTCGTGGGCGCCGGCGGGCTGGTGTCGTTCTGGGGGCGCAACCGGCTCTTCGTGCTCATGCTCGTCGGGCCGGCGGTGGTGACCATCGCCGGCGCCGCCGCGGCGCGTGGCACCATGTATCCCCGCTTCTTCTTCTTCGCCATCGGCCCCGCGATGCTCATCGCCGTGCGTGGCGCCTACGCCGCGGCGGGATGGGCCGGCGCGCGCGCGGGACGCGATGCGCTGGCCGAGCAGCTCGCCACCTGGGGCGTGCGGGTCGTCATCGTCCTGTCGGCCGCCTCGCTCGCGTTCAACTATCGCTATCCGAAGCAGGACTTCGAGGGCGCGATGCAGTACGTCCTTGCGCAGCGCGACGCCGGCGACCGGGTGGTCTCCACAGGTCTGCCGGCCGACCCGTACTCCACGCTGTACGGTCAGTCGTGGCCGAACGTGACGACGCGTGAGGCGCTGGACTCCCTGCGCTCGTCAGGCGGCCGCACCTGGGTCCTGTGGACCTTCCCCCGCTATCTCGTCCAGGCCGCGCCCGATATCGATCGGCTGTTGCGCGAGCAGTGCCCGCAGCCCTCACGTTTCCGCGGCACCGTGGGCGACGGCGACGTGCTGGTCTGCGCGCTGGATCCGATCACCCGCCCGGTGGCCGCGCCGGTCACTGCCCCCGCCGCTGTCCGTGACCTCCGCATGGTCCAGTCGAAATGACGAAGCTCATCATCCAGATCCCGTGCTTCAACGAAGCGAGCACGCTTCCTCCCACGCTGCGCGACCTCCCGCGCACCCTGCCCGGCGTGGATGTCATCGAGTTTCTGGTGATCGACGACGGCAGCCGCGATAACACCGCAGAGGTCGCGCGGGCCAACGGCGTGTTGCACGTGGTCCAGTTCGAGCAGAACAAGGGCCTCGCCGCCGCGTTCCGCGCGGGACTGGAGGAGTCGCTGCGGCAGGGCGCGGACATCATCGTCAACACCGACGCGGACAACCAGTACCAGGCGACCGACATCGCCACCATCGTGGAGCCCATCATCGCGCGGCGCGCGGAACTCGTCGTGGGCGACCGGGGCGTGGGCGAGCTCACCAACTTCTCCTACCTCAAGCGCCGGCTGCAGGTGTTCGGCAGCTGGGTCATTGGCCAGGCCGCGGAGCTCCGCACCCCCGACGCCACGAGCGGCTTCCGCGCCATGTCGCGCGAGGCTGCGCTCAAAACGCTCGTGCTCAGCAACTACTCGTACACGCTCGAGTCGCTCATCCACGCCGGCTCACGCAAGGCAGCTGTAGAGTTCGTCCGCATCGGCATCAATCCGCAGACGCGGCCGTCCCGCCTCATGAAGTCCATTCCGCACTACATCCGCAAGTCGGGCGTGACCATCCTGCGCGCGTACACCATGTACCGTCCCCTGCGGGTGTTCACGACGCTCGGCGTGCTGATGATCATGGCCGGCGTGATTCCCGGAGTCCGCTTCCTCTGGTTCTTCGTGACCGGTGAGCGCGTGGGGCACATCCAGTCCCTCATCCTCGCGGCGATCCTCATCATCGTCGGCTTCCAGATCCTGCTCATCGGCCTCCTGGCCGACCTGATCGCCAGCAACCGCAAGCTGCTGGAAGAAACGCTGTATCGCGTGCGCAAGATGGAACTGACGCCCACCCGCGACCGGTCCGAATGACGACCTCGCCGGGCCCACAGAAGAAGCGCGCTCTCTGGAAGCATCCGCTGGTGCGTATCGGGGGGAGCGCGGCGATGCTGGCGCTCCTCTTCACGGCCCTGCCGTTCGCGGAGATCGCCAAGGGATTCCGGGAGATGCCGGTCCACATGTGGCCGCTCGCCCTCGCCATGTACATGACGTTGCACCTGGTGGGTGTGGTGAAGTGGCGGCTGCTCGTGAATACGGCGGGAGCGGGCCTCACCTTCCGCACGGCCGTACGTGCCTACTACATGGGACTCTTCGGCAACACCTTCCTGCCATCCATCGTGGGCGGTGACGTGGTGCGGGCCGGGGTCGCGCTGCGCGCCGCCCGCTCCAAGAGCGGCCTCGTGCTAGGCTCGCTCATCGATCGGCTGCTCGACATCCTCGGCCTCGCGGCGGTGGCCGGCATCGGGGCGCTGCTGTCGCCCCGCGCCCTCGAGCCGCAGAGCCGCCGCATCTTCCTCACGTTAGGCGCCGTGCTCGCGCTGGCCGGCGTGGGCGCGGTCATCGCGCTCCTGATCATTCCGGTGCGGCGCTTCCCGTGGAAGGTCCGTCGGATGCTGGTGCAGGTGCGGCGTGCCATGCGCGCGACGATGCAACGGCCGCAAGCGCTGGTGGGCGCCTTCCTGCTCGGGATGCTCCTGCAGACCCTGTTGACCGTGCTCAACTGGTGGCTCGGCCTCGCGATCGGCATCGACATCCCGCTGTACGTCTGGCTCTTCGTCTGGCCCCTGGCCAAGGTGGCCGGACTCCTTCCCCTCACGCAGAACGGCATCGGGGTGCGTGAAGCGGCGCAGGCGGTGCTCTTCGCGCCGTTCGGCGTGTCGGCGGCGAAGGCCGTCTCCACCGGCCTCGTGTTCGAGGTCGTCATTATCTCGGGCGGGTTGCTCGGGGGCCTGATCGCCTACCTGTTGAGTGCCGGCCACGGCGAGCGCTCCGCGCTGCGGGCGTCGGCGCACGCCCCCCCCGATCCCGCCGCGTCCGGCGGCCATTCCGCATGACCACGGCGTCCCCGGAAACACCGACGGCGTCGCGCCCGTCCTCGCGGCACGTCGTGCTCTTCGTCGTCGTACTCGTCGCCGCGCGCATGCTCGCGTCGAACGTGGGCCGCTTCTCCGAGGGCGACGAGATTTCCATCGCGTCCGGCATCATGTCGATCGTGCGCGGCGTTCCCGGCGAATCGTACCGGTACCCCGTGCAGTTCGGCTACTACCAGCTGGTCGCCGCGCTCGTGACCCTACTCGGCGGGGACGCTGCGCGCGTGCCGATCGTGATGTCATGGCTCTCCATCGCCGCCGGCGTGGCCATCCCGCTCGCCGGCCTGCTCTCCTTCCGCGACGTCCTCACCTCGCGGGAGCGTTGGCTCGTGGGCCTCGCGCTGGCTGCGAATCCCATCATCTGGATGAGCAGCCGATACGGCAACACCGCCGTGGTATCGGTGGCGCTCACGGCCGGCGCGGTGGCCATTCTCTCCAATCGGCCGGCCCTCAAGGGCGAAGTGATCGCGATGCTGCTCTTTGGCGCCGCCGTCACCGTTCGCGCGGACGCCGTGCTGGTCTCCGGCGTCTTCCTCTTCCTGCTGTGGCGCAACCACCGGCGGGTTGTGCGAAGCCTGGCGCCCCTCGTCGTCACCGGCGCGATCGTGCTCGGCATTGGGCTGCTGCTGCGCGCGGTTGATCCGCGCATGGGCAGCGTGGCCACCGCTGTCGGCACGCACGTGAGCGCGCCGCTCAAGACCCGGTTCTTCGACTTCCTCATCTGGGCCGTGTCTCCGCTGCCACTGTTCTTCGCCGGCGCCGGCCTGCGCGAACTGCACCGCGAGCGGCGCGACCTGTTCTTCCTGCTCATCGCGTGGGGGCTGCCGCCCCTGCTCTTCTATTTTCCCAGCACGTCCACTCCACGCTACCTGCTACAGGGCACGTTGCCCCTGGTGGTCGCGTCGGCGGTCGGCATGCTCGCGTTCGTGGGCGGAAGAGGCTGGCGGCGCGCCGCGTCGTGGGGGACGGTGATGGCACTGGGCTTCGTCCATGTCCTGATCGGACTCTCCCAGTTCACGCCGTCGTCCCCGCGCAGCTACCTGAAGGACGCGACGATGCCGTCGGATGACGGTCCTGTATGGACCGGGGCCTTGCTGTACAAGAGCTACATCCAGCGGGGCATGACGCCGCGCGCCCTGTTTCGCGGTCGATTCCGCGCGAGCAGTGGGGGGGAACTCGGCTACGCGAGCGCGTTTGATTCGTTGCGGCGCGGCGCACGGCGCGGACAGCGCGTCGTGATTGCCAACGGCGGGGGATACTCGAACACGATGCACGTCCTCGCCAACCTCGCCGGCGCACGCGTCATCCTGCTGGGAACCGGCACTGGTTTCGATCGCGAAACCGAGATGGAACTCGGCGGCGCCACCATCATCGCCATTGGCACATCGCCGCTGCGCGGCACCACCCGGCAACTCCCGCTACGTGGCGGCGATGAGCTCTGGGTCGTCCACAGGGACTCGAGCCTTGCGCTGCGGGAAATCGAGGGACGCGTGCCCGCGACGGTTTCGCTCGAACCCCTGCCCGCGTGGACCACCGCGCCCCGCATGCTTCGTTTCACCGTGCGACCGCAACCGAGATGATGTCCACTTCTGCAATACGCCTGAGCGTCGTGATGCCCGCCTACAACGAGGAGGAGGGCATCGCAGTCGCCGTCGAGGCGGTGCAACAACAGGTGCTCGACCGCGTGAACGCCGCCGAGCTGGTGGTCGTGAATGACGGCTCGCGCGATTCTACCGGGGCCCTGCTCGACCAGATGGCCGCACGCGACAGTCGCATCCGGGTGGTGCACAAGGCGAACGGTGGTCACGGGCCGGCACTCATCAGTGGCATGGCTGCCGCCCGCGGGGAGTACATCTTCCTCATCGACAGCGACAACCAGATTCCGATGGAGGATTTCGCGGCGCTCTGGCAGCAGGTCGCGGACGCGAACCTCGCGGACGCGAACCTCGCGGACGGTCACCTGGCGGCGTTCGGCGTGCGACGCATCCGGCACGATGCCACGCTTCGGCGGCTGCTGACGGTGCTCATCCGCGTGTCGCTGTTCCTGTTGTTCGGCGTGCGCCTGTATGATGCGAACGTCCCGTTCAAGGTCTTCCATCGCCGTCTGTGGGACGCGGCGCGCGCGCACATTCCCGACGACACCCTCGCCCCATCGCTCTTCTTCGCGATCTACACGGCGCGCCGGCGCGAGCGCATTGCCTTCGTGAATGTGCATCACAAGGATCGCGAGACGGGAACGGTCTCCATCAAGCGCTGGAAACTCGTGCGATTTTGCGCGCGGGCCTTCCGCCAGCTGCTCGATTTCAGGTCTTCACTTCGCACTGCCTGATTCATGCGTGTGCTTGTACTCGGTGCTGGTCCCACGGGACTCAGCGCAGCCCGGCGGCTCATGGAGCATGGTCACGACGACTGGCTGCTCGTGGATGCCGCCGACGACGTGGGCGGACTCTCCAGTTCCGTCATCGACCCGCAGGGTTTCACGTGGGATCTCGGCGGGCACGTGCTCTTCTCGCACTACCGATACTTCGACCGGCTCATGGACGGGGCGCTCGGTGATGCGTGGGTCGAGCACGAACGCGAAGCGTGGGTCTGGATGCGCGAACGGTGGATTCCCTATCCCTTCCAGAACAACATCTGGCGGCTTCCCGACGACGACCTCGTGTCGTGTCTCGAGGGGCTGGTCGCTATTCACGGCCAGGAGCGAGGCGCGCCGCCCGCCACCTTCGCCGAGTGGCTGCAGCAGGCGTTCGGGGACGGCTTGTGCCGCACGTTCATGTATCCGTACAACTTCAAGGTCTGGGCGTACGACCCGTCGCAACTCGACACCGGCTGGATGGGCGAGCGGGTGGCCACGGTGGATCTTGTGCGTGTGCTGCGGAACCTCGTCCTGCGACGCGATGACGTGAGCTGGGGGCCGAACGCCAAGTTCCGCTTCCCCCTGCGCGGTGGTACCGGCGCCATCTGGCACGCCGTCGCCGCCTCGCTGCCGGCGCAGCAGATCTCCCTCGGGCGTCGCGCCGTGTCGGTGAACTCGCGCGGGAAGACGGTGCACTTCGCCGATGGCAGCAGCGAGTCGTACGACGCGCTCATCTCCAGCATGCCCGCCGACTCGCTGCTCGACATGCTCGACGACCGTGAGGTCCACCGCCCCCTCGCCCGCCGTTTCGTCCACTCGTCGAGCCACATCGTGGGTATCGGGATGGAGGGCACGCCGCCCGAGTCGCTGCGCACGAAGTGCTGGATGTACTTCCCCGAGAGTGAGACGCCCTTTTATCGCGTCACAGTCTTCAGCAACTACTCGCCCAACAACGTGCCCCAGCCAGGCGCGCAGTGGTCGCTCATGGCGGAGGTGAGCGAGTCACCGGACAAACCAGTGGATGCCGCCCGACTGGTGGACGACGTGGTCGCGGGGTTTCGGCGGGTGGGCTTCATCAACGATGGCACGCATATTCTCTCGCGCTTCCATCGGCGCCTGCCCCACGGCTATCCCACGCCGTGGCTGGGCCGCGACGACGTGCTCGACCAGGTGCTGCCCATGCTCGAGTCGCGCGAGATCCTGAGCCGCGGCCGCTTCGGTGCGTGGAAGTACGAGGTCTCAAACCAGGACCATTCCTCACTGCAGGGCGTGGAGGCGGTGGACCGACTCCTGTTAGGCGCTCCCGAGCACACGGTGAACGGGGTGATGAACGTGGAGCCCGTCGAGGTCGTGGCCCGCTGAGATTCCGAGGCGATGGCGCTCAGGGCGCTGTCGCCGCGCGTTCGGTCGGGTGTCGTGGCCTCAGGCCCCGTCGCGAAACTCGTGCTCGGCGAGGCGTCCCATCGTGCGGCCGATGCCCTCGGCGATGTCGTCGGACGCACTCCATCGCGTCAACTGCCGCAGGCGCGTCACCGACACGCCGTCGGCCGGCGTCTCCTCCGGACGTGCGGGCAGGGCGCCGAAGCGTAGTCGCTCCCGCGTCAGCCCCACCAGGCTCGCCGCGATCTCCGCGAAGGAGCGCACCGTCTGCAGCGTACCTGAGCAGAGGTTCACCACCTGCCCGGGCGCCACGTCGCTCACGGCCAGCCGCATCAACCCCTCCGCGGCATCCTCCACGTAGGTGAAGTCGCGCCGCTGCACGCCGTCGGTGAGGTCCAGCGGTTCTCTGCCCGACGCTGCGGCCATGAGCGATGGCAGCAGGCGGCCCGCGTGTTCCCCGGGGCCGTACAGCGTGAAGAGGCGCGCGACGCACGCTTCCAGGCCGGTTTCCTTCGACACCTGCTGCAACGCTTCCGTGCCCGCGAGTTTCGTGCGCCCATATAGCGTCGTCGGCGCGCAGGGCGAGGTCTCGGAAAGCTCGCCGCCCGTTTCGCCATACTCCAGCGCGCTGCCCACATGCACCATGCGCACCCCTTCCCACCGATCGGCCGGGAGCGCGCTCACGACACGCGCCAGCGCGCCAACCACCCGGTGATTGATGAGGTCCGCCGTCTCCTCGTCCTGCTCCGACCGATCCACCCCATAGCCCGCGAGGTTGAAGACGATCGCCGGCTTGAGCGGCGGGATCCACGTGCCCAGCGCACCGAGATCGGCGAGGTCGCGACGCACCACGACGCTGCCTAACTGCTGGCGGGTCAGGCGTTCGGCGCCTTCAACGGTGCGCACGGCACAGGTGACATGCGCGCCCTGGGCGCGCAGCGCGCGCGCGACCCAGTATCCGACGAAGCCGGATGCGCCGAGCACGAGGACACGCGTATGCCAGAACGGCGAACGGGAACTCTTCACTCTCGAATGGCGGTGCAGAGCATGGTGGGTCCGACGCGAAGTACGAGCGCCCGAAGGATAGGAGTGCGGCGCGCGATATGGTATCCGGTAATCGCGAGATTCACCGTGGACGGCAGCCCAGCGCGCTGCTCCGCGGCAATGCGTGGAAGCGCCATGCGCAGGCGCTCGAATCCGGCGTCCGACAGCAATCGGCGCAGCGCTGCTCCGGAGAGCAATCGGCGGATTGGGAAAACCTTACCGTCGCGCGCCGCCCGGGCGCGGAGTTTCGGTTCCGGCCAGAATCCTCCCGCCATGACGCCCAGATGGGGATCGGGACCGAGCGAGTGCTTGTTGGGCGTCGAGATGCGCAGCGAACCGCCCGGAGCGACCACGCGATGTGCTTCTTCCAATGCGCGTTCCAGGTCAGCCAGGTTCTCGAGCACCGACTCGCCGGTCATCGCCTGCACGCAGCCGTCGGCCAGCGGCAACGCCTCCGCGTTGGCGCATATCACGGGCAGGTCCGTTCCCGCGTCGGAGGCGCGCTTGCGGGCCAGCACCAGCCACCGCAGCCCGGCGTCCACGCCCAGCACCGGCTGGCCCCGCATCGCCAGCTGGACACCTAAAGGTGCCGTGCCGCAGCCGAGGTCGACGACGGCGGCATCGGCGGGCAGTGTGCCGCCCAGCGCGTCCCATACATCCAGCGTGGCACCGGCGCGGTGGGAGGCGGCCAGCACACCCCGCGTGAATTGCGCCACCTGGGCCGGGGGCACCTTCGCGTTCCCCTCGTAGTACAAGGCGTGGAGCGCCGCGAAGTCCATGGCATCCGCCGCTGCCGTCAGCCGCTCCGCCGCCGCCGCATCCTCCTCCCGCGTGAGGTAGGGATCGCCCGCCGTGCGGAGATCGGGAATGCCGCATGTCACGGGAAACGACGTGCCGCAACCGTCGCACACCAACCCTCCGCCGTCGGCGTCGCGCAGCGCACCGTGGCAATGCGGACACACCACTCCCAGTGCGCGCCACTGCGACGCCGTACGCTGTTGCCGCACCGGAATGCCCGCTGCGGCGCTCATCGCGCCCGCCCCGCGAGGTATCCCCGGACCTCGCCCAGCGACCAGGCGACCGCCGCCGCCACGAGGGGGGGCCACGCCCGCGCCGGCACCCGGTGCAACTGGCCCGCGCGGCGCACACGCTGCACCGCGCGCATCACCAGCACCGGCGGCAGCAGCAGCGACGTGGCGAACCATTGCACGCGTGTTACTGGCGAGGCGCCGATGAGCCGGGTGCGCGCGAAGAGCGCACCGTGCTCGCCACGCTCACGGAGGTAGTCCCACAGCTTCACAGGCCGATGCTCGAACACCATCACCGTGGGATCCAGTCGCAACGGAATGCCCTGCGCCGCAAGGGCGTCGTGTACCGACGTCTCGTGAAATTCCACCTCCCAGACCTGCCGTACGTTTTCGAGCGCGGCGCGCACGTAGGACACGTTGCAATCCGAGGCGTACTGCGCCGGACCGGGAGAAAACGGCGGCATGTAGCGTGAGTAATCGAGCAGGTACGCCGCCCACGCGCTTCCGTCGGGAGTGGACGGATCCGGTCGCTTGTCGATCGCCCCGCCCACCACCCGGGACACCCCCGGTTCTCCCGCGTGCGCCGCGACGATGCGCGCGCACCAGTCAGGAGCGGGCACGCAGTGATCCTCCGTGCAGGCCACGTGCGTGCCGCGCGCAGCGGATACGCCGAGCGACCGCAGCCGCGCCGGCGAGCAGCGCGGGGGGCCCTCGATCCAGTGCACGGAGGGATGGCGCTCGCGCCACTCCCCGGGAATCGGCGATTCGGGCGCGGTGACGCACAGCACCTCGAACGACGGCGGCGGTTGCTGCTGGCCCTCGAGCGCGAGCAGCGTCTCGGCCAGCGCGTCGCCGCCGACGAATCGCACGATCACGACCGAGAGCGCGGGAGGAAGGCTGGCGTCGCTCACGGGGTGCGCCGTTGCATTCCCTCGTTGGCATCGCGTCCCACGACCGACGGGATGTCCGCCGAGCTGGGAATCTCCGGGGCGAGCGATCCAGCGGGCAGGGGCCCCGCCACGATGCGGAATCCCCCACCGGTGATCGTCGGTCCGTCGATGATGTACACCGGACGATCGGGATAGGCCGCCACCGCGGCACGACGGACCTCCGCCGACCTGTCCCACGCGTAGATCGTCACCGGGGCACGCAGGTCGAGGGGATTCTCCAGCGACGCTTCATGATAGTCGGGATGCCGGCGCCCGCGCACGAGCACGAGCGCGTCACCTAACGATTGCTGACGGGTGAAGTCGCGCATCTCCCCCCCCATCTGCCGGTACCCATGGTACTTGTCCGACGCACGCCACGGCGTCCACGTCAGCACGCTGCTAGCGCTCAGCGCGAGCATCACGACCGTCGCCCGCGTGGCGCCGGGCGTGCCCGCGCCGAACAGCGCGGCCGGCGCGCGCACGGTGAGCACGATGCACGGCACGATGACGAGGTACCAGTAGCGCGCAGCGAAATCGGGTCCCCCACTGAACCAATACAGTGCGTGCAATCCGACGACGAGCGCGATGATCGCCAACATCGACCACTCGAGCGCTCGCAGGCGACGGGTCACGATGAGTGCCACCACGAACACGAGTGACCCGCAGGCCCACGCGAACAGCTCCATGTTGAGCGCCGCGCCATTGAGCATCGAATTGAGCACAACGTCGCGCAGTCCGTGCCCGGGCCACGGAT
>JBDSVW010000070.1:0-3496 GCA_039927015.1 Gemmatimonadaceae bacterium
GCTCCCGCGGAGTGAAGCAGAGGCTCCCGCGGAGTGAAGCAGAGGCTCTCGCGGAGTGAACCGGAGGCTCTTGCGGAGTGAACCGGGGGCTCCTGTGGAGTGAGCCGGGGTGCTCCCGCGGAGTGAACCCGGGGTTCGTGCGGTGCGAACCCGCAGCGACGCCGGTCAGCTCTGGACGATGGCGTTGATGCGCGCCGCGATGCTCTCGCTGCTGGGTAGCACGGCGTTGAGCAGCACGGGATGATAGGGCATCGGTACATCGTCCACGCAGAGACGCTCGAGCGGCGCATCGAGGTACCAGAAGGCCTCGCGCGCTAGGCTGGCCGATATCTCGGCGCCGAAGCCGGCCGTCTTCGTGTCTTCGTGCACGATGAGGCAGCGGCCGGTCTTCTGCACCGATTCCAGCACGCACGCCTTGTCCCACGGCGCAATGGTGCGCAGGTCGATGAGTTCCACCGAGGCGTCGGTCTGGGCCAGTGCGTCCACGCAGCGATGCACCATCGCGCCCCACGACACGACGGTGATGTCGTGGCCGGCCCGCAGCGTGGCGGCCGTGCCGAACGGGATGACGTAATCGTCGCCCGGATAGCGGGTGCTGCCCTCGCTCGTCATCAGCAGCGACCGGTGTTCGAAGAAGATCGTCGGATTCGGCGATCGCATGGCGGCGCGCAGGAGCCCGGCGGCGTCGGCGGCGTTGGAGGGAATCGCCACCTGCCACCCAATGGCGTGCGCCCATACGACCTCTGCGCTGAGCGAATGCCAGGGGTCCCCCACGTCCTTGCCGAAGCCTCCCGGCATGCGCACGACCATGGGCGCGCAGAAGCGGTTGGCCGTGCGCCAGCGCATCGTGCCGGTGTTGTTGAGCTGCTCGGTGGCGGGATCGGCATACTTGCGGAACTGGATCTCCGCCACGGGCACGAGTCCCGAGATCGCGAGGCCCGCCGCGCGGCCGATAATGCCTTCCTCGGAGAGCGAGGTATCGAAGACGCGCCCCACGCCGAACTGCTTCTGCAGCCCCTCGGTAACGAGGTGCACGCCGCCCTTCACGCCCACGTCCTCGCCGAAGACCACCAGCTTCGGGTTGACCTCCAGCTCGCGGCGCAGGGTGCGGCGAATGGCCTCCTGGAAGCGGACGACATCTCCGTCCTCCGCCGGCGTCGTTGTGGCCGGCAGCGCGCCGCGCTCCGCCGCCGTCAGGCCGCCTAACGCCGGCGCACTCGCGTCGTCGGCCTCCGCGTACACGTACCGCCGGACCGTGCCCGCGTCGGGCACCGGCCGCGCGCGGGCCGCATCCAGCCCGGCGGCCACGTCGGCCTCCACCTCGGACTCGAGCAGGTCCCACTCGGTGGCGGTAAAACGCGCGGGCACCAGGAATTGCTTGAGGCGCGGCAGCGGATCGCGGGCCGCGTCCGCCGCGATGGCGGCCTCGCTCCGGTAGCCCTTCTGGTTGTCGGGGCCCGAATGCGAGGAGAGCCGGGGCACGGTGAGGCGCACGAGCGCGGGTCCCTTGCCGGCGCGCACATGATCGACGCACGCCTTCACCAGTTCCGCCGCCTGTGCGGGGTCGGTGCCATCACCGTCGCGCACCATCAGCGAGTCAAACGACGCGAGGTTCTTCGCGATGTTGCCCCCGGGCGTCTGCATCCGGCCGGGCACGGAGATGCCCAAGTCGTTGTCCTCGATGAAGAACAACATCGGCAGCGACAGCGTGGTGGCCATGGTGAGGGCCGACCAGAAGCCATTCGTCGCCACCGAGGCATCACCACCTAACGCGACGGCCATGGCGCCCTTGTACCGCGCGTCGTGCAGCACGTCGCGATGGTACGTGATGGCCTGTGCCCAGCCGGCGGCCGGCGTGTACTGGGAGCCCACGTCGCCCGACATGGGGAGGACCTTGGGCGCGTCCTGCGCGGGCAGGTTGCACACGACCCCGATGTCCCGGCCATCGCTGAAGCCGCCGGCGCGTCCCAGCGGCGAGCCGCAGGCGTCGTCCACCGGCAGGCCGACGCCGAGCAGCAGGGGGCGCGAGCGGTAGTACGCGCCCACCGCATCACAGGGATGGTGCACAAAATTGGCGAGGATGGACTGGGCCATGTCGTGCCCCCGCGCCGAGAACTGGTACAGGACGAGATGATCCTTGGGAACGTTCGCCTTGTTCCGGTTGGTCAGTTCTTCGGCGTCGTCAATGGCGCGCGAGAGCAGCGTGTTGTATGCGACGCGTCTCCAGTCCACGTACGGGGCGACGCCATTCTCCGCCGCGCCGCCGGATCGGGCATCCTTGGCGCGCGACGGGCGAGAGGAGCTGCTCGCCTTCGATGGGGAGGAGGACGACTTGGAACGAGGCATTACGGTGACGGGATTCCGGGAAGCGCCGAACACGCACGTGGCGGCGCCGGACGCCGCATGGGGCGGGCGCCGGGCCCAAGCGGACAATCTAAGCAGGGGCCGTAGCATGGGCGACGTTCGCACCCGGCGTGGATCGGTGGCAGATTGCACCGGTCGCAGCCACGTCCTCCCGCCCGCCGGGAATCGACGGCTCAATCGCCAGCCACGTCACGATGCCCATCTTCGTTCGTTTCCCGCGCGCCACGCGCGCATGTCGCCCCGTCACCCGCCGCATGAGGCGGGTCATTGCGCTCCTGGCGGGCGGCCCACGGGCCTGCGCGCTGTGGTGCCTGCTGCTGGTGACGGGCGCCGCGGTGGCCGACGCACAGCGGGTCTCGCCGCCGGCGCGCGCCAAGCGTCCGGCGGGCGCCGCGCTCACCACACCCTCACCCCCGCTCGGGGCGGCGGACCAGGCGCTCCTCCTGCGGCTGGTGTTGGCCGAGGACCGCCGGGCGTTGGGCGCGGGAGACGAGGCGCTGCTGGTGGAGAGCCTGGGGCATCGGCATCCCACGGTGCGCCTGACGGCGGTACGGGCACTGGGACGGCTGCAGCGGCCGTCGCTGGTGGACGCCATCGAGCCCGTGCTCCGGGACCCGAATGTCGCGGTGCGCGCCGAGGCGGTGAATGCGGTGGGGCAGGCGCTGCAGGGCTTCCGGAGCCGTGCCGCGGATGATACCGGGCGCCGCGGTGCAGTGGATCACGGTGCAGAGATGCTGGTGCGCTCGGCGGAGGTTTCGCCCGAGCCGCAGATGTTGGGCGTGGCGGCGCGCACGTTAGGCAGGCTGCCCTACGCCGACTCCGCGCTGGTGCGCGAGGTGGAGCGGCTCATCGTCGAGATGGGCCAGCGGCCCGCTGCGGTGGGGCGTACGCTGGTCTGGAGCGACGCCTCCGCGGCGCAGGGAATCCTCCATGGACTCTATGCCCTCGTAAGGTCACGCCGGGAAACCGGGATGCCAAGTGCCACCGCCGTGCAGCTGCTGCGTGCCGCGACGACCTTCGGACTCGACGCCACGTCCAGGATTACCGGGGGAACACCGGAAGCGAATGCGCGGGTCCGGCGGCTCGCGTACCTGTCGCTGGCCGCCCTGCGGGATTCCTCACGCGAGGTGTT
>JBDSVW010000071.1:0-13825 GCA_039927015.1 Gemmatimonadaceae bacterium
CGCAGCGTCCGCAGCATCTCACCCAGCGCGGGCCCGCGCGAGACGCCTCCCTCGCGCATCAGGTCCTCGCCATCCACCGCGAGGTCGGCTATTTCCACCGGATCCCGGTATGCCACGCGCAGCGCCCGGCGGTAGAGCGACCTGGCGCGGCGCGCCACCGCCCGGTCGGGCGCCGGATGACCCGGCGCCGGCGCCTCCGGTAGCGTAGCCATCGTGACGCGCAATGTGTCGGCGAGGCGGGCGCGACCCGTGGTGGCCGCCCAACGCCGTAACGTGCCATCGGTTGCGTCTGACACACCCAGCACGCACCCTCGCACGCCGTCGGCGAGCACCGATGCCCCGACGGCGAGCTGCGTGAGCCACTCGATGTCGCGGTTGGAGAAGCGCAGGGAGCGCACCTCGGAGCGGACCACGTCCCCCGGCAGTCCCACGAAGAGTGTCGCCAGGCGCAGCAGCGTGCGCCGCCGCTTGCGTCCCGGGTCGCGCGTATCGTCGGGTCGCGCCAGCGCATCGGCGGCACCTAACGAGGATCGCGGCTGGCCCGCAAGCGCCGGCAGCAGCGTGCGCATGGCGCCCGCCGAGTGCCAGCGCTCCAGCGCCGTGCTGGGCCGCGCCACCTGTTCCATCGTCTTCTCCAATTCCTGCTTGATCCGCTCGCGCGACAGGCGCGGCAGGTGCGGGGCGCTGTCCACGATGGCCTGCCACGTCTCCGGCTCGAGCGCGAAGCCGAAGCGGCCGGCGAACCGGATGGCGCGCAGCGCCCGCAGCCGGTCTTCCACCATGCGATCGTGCGCCACGCCCACCGCGCGCACCACTCCGGCCTTGAGGTCGTCACGTCCGTGAAAGGGGTCGTGCAGGCGCCCCGATGCCGGCGAAAACGCGATGGCATTGATGGTGAAGTCGCGACGCGCCAGGTCTTCGTCCAGTGAAGCGCCGAACTCCACCTCGGCGTGCCGGCCGTCGGTGCGCACGTCGCGCCGGAAGGTCGTCACCTCGTGCATGCGCCCATGGCGATCGAGCACGCCGATGGTACCGAACTGCTCACCGACTGGGATCGTCCGCTTGAAGGCGCGACGCACCTGCGGCGGCGTGGCCGCGGTGGCGAGATCCCAGTCCAGGTGCCGCAAACCCAGAAATGCGTCGCGCACTGCACCACCCACGCACCACGTCTCGAATCCGGCGCGCTCGAGCGTTGCCGCGATCTCCCGCACTTCCTCGGGAGGATCGAGCACAGGGTCGGCCTCGGGCTGGGCGCGCACGGACATCAGAGCCAATCTCCTAGTTATCGAAGACGGCACGCAGGGCGTCGCCGGAAAGTCCGGCGCCGAGCGCGAGCATCAGGTCGATGCGCGCCTGTTGCGGCCGGCGGGCGCCGGTGAAGATCGCTCCCCGGTTGGCCAGCTGGCGCCCGCCCCCTTCATACCCGTACGTCGTGCCCACGCGGCCCCTCGGCGCGCGCGAGGCCACCACCACCGGTACGCCGTCGTCCAGGCAACGACCGATGCCTTCCGCCATGGCGGGGGGCACGTTGCCCCTGCCGAGCGCAGCGATCACCAGACCGCGCGCCGTCTGGCGCGACACGTCCACGTAGCGCGCGTCGGCGCCGGCGTGTGCGGTGACGATGTCCACGGGCTCCGCCAGCTGCGCGGGCGCAAGGACGGCGCCCGACGGCGGCAGCGCGCGCCGGAACACCACCTCGCCATCGTCCACCACGCCGATCGGCCCCAGCCCCGGGCTCTCGAACGCGTCCAGCAGGTGCGTGTGCGCCTTGGTCACGTCGAGCGCTGAGAACACCCGACCGTTCAGCATCACCAGCACGCCCTGCCCCCTGGCCGCGTCGGTCGCGGCCACGCGCACCGAGTCGCTCAGGTTGGCCGGGCCGTCCCACGAGAGTTCGCTCGCGTTCCGCATGGCGCCGGTGAAGACGATCGGCTTCGTGGTCGCGATCGAGCGTGTCGCGAGGTACGCCGTCTCCTCGATCGTGTCCGTCCCGTGCGTCACCACCACGCCATCCACCGTCGGGTCGCTTACCAGCGCCGCAAGCCGGTTGCGCAGCGCCCACTGCCGCTCCGTCGTCATGTGCGGCCCCGGAAAGCGCCCCCACTCCTCCACACGCAACGTGGCCACGTCCTCGATGCCTCGCGCCGCCGCCACGATCTCGGCAGCGCCTAACGCCGGCACCGCGGCGCCGATGCCGGCGTCGAAGCGCATGGAGATGGTCCCGCCGGTGAAGACGATCGCGACTACCCGCACAGGACGCTCCCGCCGTTGACATTGAGGATCTCCCCCGTCACGTGCCGCGCCTGCGGCGCACAGAGGAACACGATGGGCGCGGCGATGTCGGCCGGCGATGCGACGCGACCCACGGGAATCGTGCGCCCGATGCGCTCGAGCCCCCCGTCCGCGAACACCTCGGCACACATCTCGGTGTTCACCCACCCCGGCGCCACGCTGTTCACCGTGATACCGCGAGGGGCGACCTCCACCGCCAGCGACTTGGTGAACGCGATCATCGCGCCCTTGGAGGCGGCGTAGTCGGCATGCATCGACTCTCCCCGCTGCCCCGCTGTGCTGCTCACGAGCACGATGCGTCCCCCCGCTCCCATGTGCCGAAGCGCAGCCCGCGCGCTGAAGAACATGCCGTCCACGTTCTCGGCGACCGTGCGGCGCCAGCGCGCATCTGGCATATCCGACACCGCGACCTCCTCCACCGGCCAGATGCCGGCGTTGCCGACGAAAATGTCGATGCCGCCCCACGCGTTGGCCACCGACGCACACATCGCCTCCATCGCGCCCGCATCGGAGAGTTCAGCGCTCAGCGCGAGGGCGCGACCGCCCAGCCCGCGCACTTCGTCCGCCATCGCTTCCGCATCGGTGGCGCGGCTGCGGAAGTGAATCGCCACATCTGCGCCGCACTCGGCGAGCAGGCGCGACGTGGCGCCCCCGATGCCGCGGGAGCCGCCCGTCACGAGTGCGCGTTTGCCTTTGAGGGAAATCATGGGAGTCCGGGGGTGAAGCGCAGCCGCGCGAGGTCGGTGCGAACGAACGGGAAGTGTCGCGGCATCGCCGCCTGGCGATCACGCGCCGGCGTCAGCGGGTCACGGCCTCCTCGACCAGCTCGCAGATGAGGTGCTGGATACAGAGATGTAGCTCCTGGGCCCGGTCGGTGCGCTCCGTCGGAATGATGAGGCAGCAGTCCGAGAGGGCAGGCAGCGCCCCGCCGTCACGCGCCGACAAGGACAGCACCCGCAGCCCCTTCGCGCGCGCCGCCTCCGCCGCGCGCAGCACGTTGGGCGACGTGCCGCTGGTGGAATGGATCACGAGCAGGTCTCCCGCGCGGCCCAGCGCTTCCACCTGGCGCGAGAAGATCTGCTCGAATCCCAGGTCGTTGCCCGCCGCGGTCAGCAGCGACGTGTCGGTCGTGAGCGCGATGGCCGGCAGCGCACGGCGCGTCATCATGTAGCGCACGACGTACTCCGTGGCCATGTGCTGCGCGTCGGCCGCCGATCCCCCGTTGCCGCAGAAGAACAGGGTCCCGCCTCCCGCGAGCGTCGCGCGCACCAGCTCGGCGGCGCGGGCGATCTCCGTCGCCAGGGAGTCCGCCGCTCGCGTCGCCACGGCCGCCAGGTCGCGGAGTCGTTCCTGTGCCCGGCCCTTCGCCTGCGCCCCGAAGTCATCCATCACGCTTGCCTCCATCGACCGTCCGCCAGCCTAACGACGCGCGAACAGTTCGCGCACTCGCTGCCACAACCCGCCCCGGCGACCCAGCCGCGGCACCGGAAGCATTGGCTCGTTCGCCAGCACCCGCCGCGGATTCTCCTCCGTCAGCAACTTGCCCTGCTCGTCTCCGCCCATCTCCCGCAACCAGGACCGGACGGTGGTCAGGGACCGCCGATCGCCGTGGTTGTCGCTGGCGAGGATGTCGTACACGCCTTCTTCGAGCATCGCCCGCGCCAGCCGCGCCATGGGGCCGGACGAGAGCAGCATCAAGGCGTCGCCCTGCAGGATCGCCCCCACCTCACGCCAGCGGTGCATGAGGTCCACGGTGACCCCCCGGTACCGCTCCGGGTGCGCCACGACGGGAATCAGTCCGCTGGCACGGATGCGCAGGAGTTCATGGTCCGCGCCCTCGGGCAGCGACGACCGCGGCAACTCCACCAGCACCGCGTGGGAGGAACCTAACGTGAGCCCCGGAAGTCGCAGGTCGCACCCCGGGCGATCGAGCATCACCTCGAACCCGGAATGCAGCGTGATGCCCGCCGGGGCCCCGGATCGCAGTTCCTCCATCAACCGCCCGTGTTCCTCGAGCGGCGCCGAGTCGGCCTGCGAGGCATCGAGGTGCGGCGTGCAGGCCACCGCGGTCACCCCCTCCGCGGCCAGCCGCTCCAGCACCCGGAGCGAGTTGTCCAGCGAGCGCGACCCGTCGTCCACCCCGGGCAGGATGTGGGTGTGGAGATCGATCACACCGCGTCCGGGCGCTCACAGAGATGCGCCATGGCCCAGATGCACCTCGCCTCCAGCTCCGCCGGCTCGTCCGCCTGCGCCTCGAAGGCGTAGGTGACCAGCGCGTCGGCGGCCAGTAGCTCGAGCGCGCCATGGCGCGACGTTTGTCCCTCCCGCAGGAGCCGCGCCACGACCTCGACCGCGCGCGTCACCAGTGCGCCCGGCATGCCCTCGCCCGCGCCCGGCTCCGTTTGCGCCAGCTCGGCGAGTCGCGCGCGCAGCCGATCCGGGGGCGCCGGCTCTCGCGTCGACATCCAGCTTTCAAGACTCACGCGCTCAGGATCCGTCGGACCGTGGACTCGAGGACGGCGAAGGCCTCTGGCAGCCGCGCAGCGTCCGGGATTCCAGCCTGGGCCATGTGCGGCTTGCCCCCGCCCCGTCCGCCAGCCGCAGCCGCCAGGTCGCGAATCACCGTGTCGGCGCGCAGCCCGCGTTCGCGGGCATCGTCGGTCGCCACCACCAGCAGCGCCGACTTGCCGTCCTCGAACGTCGCGCCTAACGCGGCCACGCCGCTCCCGAGCTGCTCGCGCACCGCGTCGCCCAAGGCCTGCAACGCCTTGACGTCGGCCGCGTTCACCTGCGACGCCACAAGGCGCAGCCCCTCCACCGTGCCGGCGCCGCCAATCAGCTGCTGCACCTGGTCGCCGCCGCCCTTCATCGCCTCGTCCAGCCGCTTCTCGAGCTGCTTGCGCTCGTCCACGAGCGTCTGCACGCGCTTGAGCGCGGTGTCCGGCGTCGCCTTGAGCGCCTCCGCCACGAGGTGCAACATGCGCTCCCGATCCAGCAGGAACCGGTACGCCTTCGGGCCCGTGAGCGCCTCGATGCGCCGCACCCCGGCTGCAACACCCGTCTCGCTCACGATCTTGAACAGCGCGATGTGACCCGTGTTCTGGACGTGCGTGCCGCCGCACAACTCGATCGACAGGCCATCGATCTTCACCACGCGCACGACGTCGCCGTACTTCTCCCCGAACAGCGCCATCGCACCCTCGCTGACCGCCTGCTTGTACGGCTTCTGTTCTGTGCGCACCGGCACCGACGCCCAGATGCCCCGGTTGACCTGCAACTCAACCGAATCCAGCACCTCGGGCTTCAGCGGGCCATGATGCGTGAAGTCGAATCGCAGGCGATCGGGTGCGACCAGCGAGCCGGCCTGGTGCACGTGATCGCCCAGCGCCTCCCGCAGTGCCGCGTGCAACAGGTGCGTGGCCGTGTGGTTGCGCGCGGTGTCCTGCCGGCGGCTGGTGGGAATGCGCGCGGTGGCGGGTCCGAACGACATGGTCCCGCGCAGCTTGCCGATGGCCACCACGCGGCCGTCGAGCTTCTTCACGTCATCCACATCGACGCGCCAGCCATTGCCGATGATTTCGCCCTGGTCGGAGACCTGTCCTCCGGACTCCGCATAAAACGGTGTGTCGCGCAGCATCACCGCCACGCGGTCGCCGGGCATGTGCCGCACCGCCGCGACCTGCGACTCGATCTCCACCGTGTCGTAACCGACGAAATGCGTCTCGGGAAAAACCGCGGCATCGCCCGGCACTTCTCCCGTCGCGACCGGCGCCGCCGAGGACCGCTCCTCGGCGGTGACTTCCCACTTCGCGGGATCCGCAAGTTCATCGGCCACCACGCCCAGCTTCTTCGACTTCCGCTCCTGCTGCGACTGCGTGCGCTGCGCCGAGAGCGAGGCATCGAAGCCCGCGATGTCCACGGAATAGCCGCGCTCGCGCGCCATCAGCTCGGTGAGGTCGATGGGAAAGCCGAAGGTGTCGTACAACCGGAAGGCGTCATCGCCGCTGATGGTCCCGCGCGAATGCGTGGAGCCCTGCGTCGTGGCACCCGTGGGGGCCAACTGGTCGAAGCGCGACATGCCCCCCTCGATCGTCGCCAGGAATCGCTCCTCCTCGGCCTTCGTGGTTTCGAGAATGTGCGAGGCACGCTGGCGCAATTCGGGATAGACATCCGACATCGAGTCGATGACCGACTGCACGACATGCACGAGCGTCGGTTCACGCCGTCCGAGCAGATACGCATGGCGCACCGCACGACGGAGGATGCGCCGCAGGACGTATCCCCGCCCATCGGTGCTGGGAAAGACGCCGTCGGCGAGCAGAAATGCCACGGCGCGCGCATGATCGGCCAACACGCGGAACGACGCAGAGTGCTCGTCCATCACGCGGCGACCGGACGCATCGCGCGTCACGTACGCCCGTCCCACCGTACGTTCGATCGCCTCCAGCATCGGTGCAAACGCGTCGGTGTGGAAGTTGTTCGTCACACCCTGCATGGCGGCGGCAATGCGCTCGAGGCCAGCGCCCGTATCCACCGACGGCTTTGGCAGCGGCACGAACGAGCCATCGGGCTGCCGGTCGAACTGCATGAAGACCAGGTTCCAGATCTCCAGGAAGCGACCGGCCTCCGCGCCCTCCACGAATGCGTCAGTGGAGAATTCCGTCCGGTCCACCTCGGTCCACTCCCCGCGCGCGCCCGCCGGGAACGCCCAGTCCTGCGTGAGATGTGCCAGGTCGATGTACAGTTCCGAGCAGGGACCGCACGGTCCCGTGTCCGCCATCTGCCAGAAATTGTCCTTCTCGTCCAGGCCGTAGATACGCGAATCGGGGATGCCCGCGACTTCCCGCCACAGCGCCCGCGCCTCGTCGTCCTCCCGGAACACCGACACGCGTACGTGGCGCGCATCGATGCCGAGGTTGCCCTCCGACTGCGGACCCGTCACGAACTCCCAGGCGTACCGAATGGCGTCGCGCTTGAAGTAGTCCCCAAACGAGAAATTGCCCAGCATCTCGAAAAATGTGTGGTGCCGTGCCGTGTGGCCCACCTGCTGCAGGTCGTTGTGCTTGCCGCCGGCGCGCACGCACTTCTGCGACGTGGCGGCCCGCCGACCCTGCGCTGGTTCCTCGAGCCCAAGGAAGACCTTCTTGAACTGCACCATGCCCGCGTTCGTGAACAGCAACGTGGGATCATCCCCCGGCACGAGGGAGGAACTCGGCAACACGGCGTGCGCGTTGCGCTGGAAGTACGACAGGAATCGGGAGCGAATTTCGGATGCACGCATGGCCGGAATATAGCAGCACACGGTGCGCGCCTCGGAAGCGTTTCGGAAGCGTTTCGCGCTCGGGAATTCAGAGCAGCGCCCGCAGCACCCTGGAAACCACGTCGTGCGGATACCCACGCCGCGCGAGGAAGGCGTACAGGCGCCGCCGCTGCACCTCCGGACCGAGGGAGCGGAGGGCGCGCAGACGCTTCTCCGCCGCGGCGCGCGCGGCGCCTTCCTCGTCCAGCTGCACCTCCTCCAGCGTTTCCGCGATGGCCGCGTCGGCCACCGGGCGCGAAACCCCGCGTCGCTGCAGCTCCATTGCGATACGGAGCCTGGACATCCCGCCCCCGACCGCACGTGAATGGGCGAGCGCCCGGGCGTATTGCGCGTCATCCAGCAACCCGAGGTGCAGTAGTCGCTCCACGGTCTCGCCGACCGCCGCGTCGTTGGCCCCGGCCAGCCTCAGTTTCGTTCGCATCTCCCGCTCGCTGCGCGCGCGCGCGGCCAGAAAGGCGATTGCCTTGTCGTAGACCTCCAGCCTGCCACTGGCCTCCTGCACGGCCGCAGCGAGCGCCGCATCGATGCGCGTGCCGGTACGCAGCCCAAGGGTACCGATCACCTCACTGGAGATGGTGGCCGCCGGCTGACCGTTTACGCAGATGACGTAGCGCGCGCTGCCCGCCCTGCGCTCGCTTAGTCCGGTCACGACCCCCTCCGGCACCTGATCGACCGCGCCGAGCGGTCGCTTCACCTTGGGGGGGCGCCTCGAGTGGCGGTCGCGTCCGTGCGCATTCCGCGCGCGCGATCCGCGAGCCGCGGACTCGTTGGAGTCAGCCGAATCGCGATCGTCAGTCATGAGCGAGGCGGCGCGTGTTGCACGACACAGGCGAGGGATTGGGCAGCTGGAAGGCGTGCGAAGCGGGCAACGCGCGGGCAACGCGCGGGCAACGCGCGGGCAACGCTGGCCAGGCCGTGTCGCACGTCTGGCGAACGAGGTGGGTGAGATGGACGACGCGTCCGAAGCGGACGACGCGCTCTGGACCGACAAACGACGGTCGAAGCAGATCCCGCACCTGGCGGAAACGGCTGAGGCCGGAGAGAGGCCCTCTGAGCAATGTGGGGTACCGGGCCCCAGCATCCTCAGAGAACAACCCTCCGGCCCCTTACAACTGCCGGCGCGTACCCGTTCTCGCGCGTCTCTACTCCTCCACCACCTCGGCCTGCACGGGGAGTTCCCCCTTCGTGATGCCGAGCACAACCTTCACTTTCTCCTCGATCTCCAGCATAAGCGCGGTGTTGTCCTTGAGAAACAACTTGGCATTCTCACGCCCCTGACCGATGCGCTGCCCGTTGTAGCTGTACCAGGCACCCGACTTATCGATGATACCAGATTCTGATCCGATGTCCACCAGCAATGAGACGTGGCTGATGCCCTCGGCGTACATGATATCGAACTCGGCCTGCTTGAACGGGGCGGCCACCTTATTCTTCACGACCTTCACCCGAACCTGCGAGCCCGTCACCTCATCCTTGTCCTTCACCGGACCGATTCGACGAATGTCCAGGCGCAGCGACGCGTAGAACTTGAGCGCCTTGCCACCCGTGGTCGTCTCCGGGCTGCCGAACATCACCCCGATCTTCTCGCGCAGCTGGTTGATGAACACCACCGACGTGCGCGAACGAGCAATCGCTCCAGTCAACTTCCTGAGCGCCTGCGACATCAGACGGGCCTGCAGTCCGACGTGCGAGTCACCCATGTCCCCCTCGATTTCCGCCTTGGGAACCAAGGCCGCCACCGAGTCGATCACCACCACATCCACCGCGCCAGAGCGCACGAGAATCTCACAGATCTCCAGCGCCTGCTCGCCGGTATCGGGCTGCGACACGAGAAGATTCTCGACGTCCACCCCCAGCTTCTTCGCGTAGTCGATGTCGAGCGCATGCTCGGCGTCGATGAACGCGGCCACTCCACCCGCGCGCTGTGCATTTGCCACGATGTGCAGACACAGCGTTGTCTTGCCGCTCGATTCCGGCCCGTAGATCTCGGTGATCCGGCCCCGGGGAATTCCCCCGATGCCGATCGCCGCGTCGAGATTGAGTGCTCCGGTCGGGATGCATTCCACGGCGACGCGATTGTCCGCGCCCATCCGCATGATGGATCCCTTTCCGCAGTTCTTCTCGATCTGCGAGATGGCCAGAGTCAGTGCTTTCCTGCGATCGTCTTGCACTGCGGAAACCGCCATGCTTCACCCGATTGGTAAGTCGTTGAGGCACTGGCCACGCGGAGAATCTACCGGGTGGCGTGAACGCTTCGATACCCCGAACAAAATACGAAGGGACGCACTTGCTTTCAAGCACGAGATGAAAGACCGAAAGCGTTTTCCACATGACGTACACGCACCCGGTTTCCCTCTAGCAATACGCCGATCACGTCGAATCGGTACTGCTCCCCAGGACGACCGTGCCGATCGATCCAGACGCTCGCTGAACGAGCTAACTCCCGCTGCTTCTTCCAGTTAACCGCCTGTACCGGTCCACCGAAACCCCCACCGTGACGCGCCTTCACCTCCACGAACGCCACGGTGCCCCCTCGCTCAGCGATGAGATCGATGTCGCGATGGCCGCTCCGGTATCGCCGCTGAAGCACACGCCAACCTCGGCGCCGAAGCCAACGCTCAGCCAGTTCCTCCCCCACCAGCCCGAAACGCACGCGCTCTGTCGTCACAGGGGCAAACTAGGAGCGCCCACGGGAGATGCGTCATCATTTCGCCGCGCCGCGTAGCCAAACTGAACGCCCGCGCAACACACACACCCAGCGCGACGCTACGAATCGTCCGGGCCGGCCACGCGATCGAGCTCGTCCAACGCGATCTGGATGTCACGAGGTTTCGAACCGTTAGGGGGCCCCAGCACCCCCGCGGCGTGCAGTTGATCGATGATGCGCGCCGCGCGACCGTAGCCGATGCCCAGTTTGCGCTGCAGCAGCGACGTCGAGCCCAGCTGATGCTGCACGCACGTCTCGGCCGCCTTCCGGAACAGCGGGTCGCGCTTCTCCCGGGTCGCATCGCCGCCCTCGCCGTCGTCGTGCTCGTCGCTCGCCTCGAGCGCCTTCACTTCTCCAATGATGTCGGGACGCGCCATCTCATCATCCTGCATGCCCTTGGCCGCCAGCGCCTGGCGACGTGCCACGCGACGCGCGTCGAACCACTTCATCAGGCGCTCCGTGTCCTCGCCGGGAATGAACGCCCCCTGCAGGCGCTGCGGCTCCGACTTGCCGGGAGGAATGAACAGCATGTCGCCGTTGCCTAACAACGACTCGGCCCCCATCCCGTCGATGATCGTGCGCGAGTCCACCTGCGAGGCGACCCGGAACGCGATGCGGCTCGGAAAGTTTGCCTTGATGAGGCCCGTGATCACGTTCACGCTCGGCCGCTGCGTGGCCAGGATGATGTGGATGCCGATGGCGCGCGCTTTCTGCGCCAGCATTGCCAGCGGTGTCTCCACCTCCCCCTGCACCGTCATCATCAGGTCGGCCAGCTCGTCGATCACCAGCACCACGTAGGGCAGGATCCCCTCCGTATACTCGCGACGCTCGAACGCGACCTCGGGCCGCTTCGGCTGGACCATCGGCGTGCCGTCGAGTACGCGCTTGTTGAACTCCTGGATGTTGCGCGAGCCGTTCGCCGCCAGCAGTTCGTAGCGCCGCTGCATCTGCGCCACCGCCCACTTGAGCACGTACGGCGCGTCCCGATTGTCGGTGATCACCGGGTTGAGCATATGCGGCAGGTCGTTGTACGCCGACAGCTCGACCATCTTGGGATCCACCATCAGGAACTTCAGCGTCTTGGGCGTGTGCCGGTAGATCAGGGACGTGATGATGGTGTTCACGCAGACCGATTTCCCCGAGCCCGTCGCGCCCGCGATCAGCAGGTGCGGCATCTTGGCCAGATCGGTCACGATTGGCTTGCCCTCGAGATCCTTGCCCAGCACGATCGGCAACGCCATGCGGGCCTGCTGAAACTCCCGCGACTCGATGAGTTCGCGAAAGGCCACGATCTGTGGCACCGGATTCGGCACCTCCACGCCCACGGCCCCACGTCCCGGAATGGGCGCCACGACGCGAATGCTCGCCGCACGCATCGCGAGCGCCAGGTCGTTGGCGAGGTTGGCGAACTGCCGCACCTTCACCCCCGGTGCGGGTTCGATCTCGAACTGCGTCACCACCGGTCCGGTGGTCCGGCCCACGAGTGCGCCTTCGACCTTGAAGGTGCGAAGGGAGTCCATCAGCTTCTGTCCCATCACCTCCAGCTCGCGACGGCCTACATCGACGTTGCCGAGAGGGACTGGCGTGAGCAACTCGGGCGACGGCAGCTGATCCTCAATCGCGCTGTCGTCCGGGAAAACCACGAACGCCGGCAGCGTGTCCGCTTCCTCGGCGGGAGGTGGCGCCACCTTTTCCCTTGCCAGACGCTTGCGCCGACCGCCGGAGTCCTCCGCCGCCGCAGTTGCAGCTCGCGAGACCTCCTCAGGGCGACGGGGTGGCGCATCGATCCCCGGCATCTCCTCCGCCGGCGGCTCGAGCATGCTTGCCAGGGTCGGACGTTTCTGCGACGGGTCGCGCTGCGGCGTGGGTCCCACGAGCGCGCGCACCGGATTCCAGCGCAGCGACCAGGCCATGAGCGCGCTGCCCAGCAGCGCCACCGCGATCCACGCACCGCCGGTGCCTAACAACTCGCCCAGGTAGAAGGAGACGAAGCCTCCCCACAAACCGGCCGGTCCACCCGATTCCAGAGCGGTGCCGGTGGCGAGCCCCACGCCGATCGGCAGCAACACCACGAGCCCGGCGAGGAAGAGCAGCCAGCGCCGGTCGGTCTCCCATTGCATGCGGCCGAGCAGGCGCAGGCCGTGCACCAGCGGAATGGCGGCCAGCAGCGCGGCGGCGGGAGCGCCGAGCATGGCGAGGAGCATCGACTTGAGACAGCCTCCCACCGGTCCGAAGATTCCGCGCGCTTCCAGGCATGACGCCTCGAGGGGGAGACGCTGCAGCAGCAGCGCCCCTCCGAGGAACACCGCCAGGAGGATCAGCGCGATGCCAGCCAGTTCGCGCCTGAGGGATTGCCCCACGCTAGCGCTCCCGGTCGGGGCCCACTTTCGTCACGTGGCGTTCCGAGTATACGGGCACGACGGGACACGCATCCACGGTGCCACAGAGGATCAGGTCCTCGGCGAAGCCGGCCTCGGTCAGTGCACGTCCGTGTGCCGCGTCCGCCATGAGGCGCGGCAGGTTTCCGCCATACCGGCGTTCGAGCAGGAGGGCCACCTGCGCGCCGTCGTTCAGCTCCGCGGCCGGCGCCCCCCGCGTGATGCCACGGACGAATTTCCCGGCGCACGCTGCATCTTCCAGTGCGACGTGGCGCTCGTGGCCCGCGGCGAGCAGGGTGATCGGGATACCGCTACGCGCGGCCGCACGCAGCATCGCCAGCACCGCCGAGTAGTTGACGTAGGCACCGACCAGCACCTCGCGCGCTGCGGCCACCGCGACGAGCGCCGCCGTGCCATTGGTCGTCGTGAGGAGGATCGATCGCCCCTCCACGGCCTCGCGCGTGTACTCGGACGGCGAGTTCCCGAGGTCGAAGCCGGGGATGATCAGGTTCTTGCGCTCCCCCGCCAGCTTGTACTCACCGCGTGCGAACGACTTGGAGCGCGTGATGGCCTCTTCAGCGCTCTCGAACGGAATCACCGTCCGCGCGTCGTTCGACAGCGCGACGGCGATCGTCGTGGACGCTCGCAGCACGTCAATGACCACCACCAGACGGCCATTGACATCAGCGCCAGTCAGCGACGCAGCGCCAAAGACGACATCGACCCGCACCTAGGACTGCTCCTTGAGTATTCCGCCGATCTCACGCTCGAGCCACTTCGTATCCACTTGGCCGGCGCGGAAGCCCTCGTTCATCATGACCTTCGCAAGGAAGGGCGCCGTGGTCGTCACGCCTTCGATGATGAAGCTCTCCAGCGCCATGTGCATGCGCGTCAGCGCTTCCTCGCGGTCGCGTCCCTGCACGATGAGCTTTGCCAGCAACGAGTCGTAGTAGGGCTGCACGGTTTAGCCCGCGTAGACGTGCGTATCGAGCCGCACGCCCGGACCGCCGGGGGGATGGAACACTTCCACCTTGCCCGGTGAGGGCTGGAACCCGCGCGCGGGATCCTCGGCATTGATGCGGCACTCGATGACATGGCCGCGCAGCGGCGGTAGCTCGAGCACCGACA
>JBDSVW010000072.1:0-14086 GCA_039927015.1 Gemmatimonadaceae bacterium
GCCACTTCTCTATCCCGACCTCTCGTTCGGCCCGTGGCTGTACGTCCGCCGCGTGCAAGGCGCCGCGTTTGGCGACGTCGCACGGGGGAGTGCCGGCGACGGGACGCGCGCCACCTCGTATCGGTCCGTGGGCGGGGAGCTCACCGCCGATCTCTCTCCCCTGGGGCTGCGCACAACGGTGCGCGCGGGAGTGCGCGTGAGTCGCACGCTCACCGCACCCGGTCGCACGGTGAGCGAGTTCATACTCGTCCTTCCCTAGGACGAGTATGAACTCGTCCTTCCATAAGACGCGTTTATACTCGTTTTTGTCCTCGCGCGTCGCTGCCGACCCACCGCCAACATCCCTCCGCTCATGCCAGTCGTTCGCCCCGCGGCCCACTACGACAAGACGTACTTCGACAAGTGGTACCGCCATCCGAGGCACCGGGTGAAGTCGGCCCTCGACATCGAGCGGCAGCTCCGGATGATCGTCTCGGCGGCCGAGTACCTGTTCGAGCGACCGGTGCGGAAGGTGCTCGACGTGGGCGCGGGGGAAGGCAACTGGTCCGTCCCCCTCAAGAAGATCCGGCCGGGGGCGAGCTACTACGGCGTGGACGCGAGCGAGTACGCCGTGGCCCGCTACGGAAAGAAGCGCAACATACGGTTAGGCACCGTGGGGACGATCGGCGACATCGGCCTGCCGGACGACTTCGACCTCATTCTCTGTTGCGGAGTGCTGAACTACGTGGCGCCGAAGGAGCTCGCGCGCGGACTGCGCACGCTGGGCGACCTGTGTGTGGGGGCCGCCTACTTCGAGGTCTTCACGAGCGCCGACGACGCGGTGGGTGACTTCGCGCGCGACAAGGCCGGCACGCCCCGGTGGTGGCGGTCACTCTTTCGCCGTACCGGATGGAGCGCGCTTGGCATGCACCTGTTCCTGCCCACGCCCATCGAGAGCGTGGCGGCGGCGCTCGAGCGGGCGCGGTAGACGCACCGACCTAACGCGATTCCCGCTCGAGGGCCGGCAGCAGGTCGCGCGCGACCCATGCGTAGTCGGGCTCGAGTTGGAGGGCGTGAAGATATGCGGCGCGTGCGTCCGCGATGCGCCCCTGTCGCGCGTATGCCTGTCCGAGCCACCCGTACGTTTCCGCGTGTCCCCACCACGGTGCGGGCGCCGCAGCGTGGTCCCGCTCGAACAGGAGCAGTGCATGCGTCAGGTCGCGCTCCGCCTTCTCCGCGCTGCCTCCAAAGAGCCTCGGCTTGTACAGCGAGGAAATCCCCCGCAGCATCCAGACGCGCGGATTGTCCGCGTTCATTGCCATCGCCTCGTCGAGCAGCTTCGACGAGCGCGGCCCAAGCCGCATTGCGCCAAAGGGTCCGCTGCTGCCGATGAGTTGACCGGCGACGGCGGACCGCAGCGCGAGCGTCTCGGGCCATGGCAGAGACCGGAATGACTGCTCCAGCACGCCGTCCGCCTGCTCCAGCATGCGCTTCACCACCTTCGGCTGCTGACCGGCGCTGGTGAGGGCGCTCGCCTTCCGGAAGAGCGCGAAGCCCTGGTAATGCAGCAGCACGGGATCGCCGGGCCTGAGCTGCAACTGGCGGTCGAGATAGGCGAGCGCGTCGTCGAAGTCCGTGGGGCGGCTGGCGAGCAGCGCCCGGTCCACGAGCAGACGCAGCGAGTCCGCGTCAGGCGGCGCGACCACGCGGGGCGCGCTGGAGTCAGTGGACGCGAGCGCGATGCGCGGAGTCGCCATCACCAGGAGGAGCGCAGGCAGGCAAGCGAGACGACGAACCGAGCGAAGAGTCGGGGAGGTGACACGTCCGGCACGTCGCGCCACCATGCGTCTCAGCACGGCGCACTCCCGCTGTCCGAGAGCTGCCGTGCAGTGGGCAGCCAGCCGGCGATTCCATGGACCTTGAGCGGCACGGCTCCGGGAATCCCGGTGAGCGCCCGGTGCCACGAGCCGTCGTCATTGCGGACGACGAACGCACACTCGGCGTAGGCCAGCAGCGCCTCGTCGTTCTCGCCATCCCCAATCGCCGCGATCCGATGCGTCTCCTTCCGGGACGTCCTCAGTGCGTCCACCAGCCAACGCGCCGCCATACCCTTGTTCGATCCGTCGACGACCGCGGTCCACTGACCGCCAGAGGTGACGAACAGCTCCTCGTCCCGCAAGCGCCGGATAAACGCTGCGTGGGTGGCGGCATCCTCACCGACCCGCGCCCGAAAGAGTACCGAATGTGTGCGTTGCAGTGCCTGACGCGCCGCGGGTGTGTGGGCCGTGGCGCTCCGGGTCAGCACGTCGCGCTGGTCATCGTAGGCCGCACCCATCGCAGCTGCAATCCGCCCCACCTGCGCGCGCACGACCAGCGCCGGCTTGGCGAGGGCGAAGACGCGCAATCGCCGACCCATGACCCGATGAAAATATCCGCCCTCGGGTGCGCGATCGGCGGCGTCCATCGCCACCAGCGCGCCGTTCTCCGCCACCATGGGCGCGCGGAACGCGAGCCGATCCTGCAACGCACACAGCTCGGGAATGGTGCGGCTCGAGTTGAGGATCAGCTCGACCGACGGCGCAAGCGACGCCAGGTCGTCAGGGGTGAATCCCAGGCGATCGTCGGCGTCGAGCAGTGTGCCGTCCACATCGGAGAAGAGCAGCGTTCGGGGCATCTATTGCGATACCCCAAGCGCTACCCATGGTTCAGCGCTCGTCGCTCCACCCACGCCTCAGATCGCGTCCGAGAGGCTGGTGAAATTGAAGTCGCGCACCTTGATGGCCGGCACCACCACCGCACCCCCCGCTTCCGTGCCCGCCAGCCGCTCCGGCCGGCCCAGCATCTCGAGATTGTTCAGCATGAACAGCGGCGAGTCGTTGAAGCGGAAGTTCTTCACCGCCCGGGTGATCTTGCCGTTCTCGATGAGGAAGGTGCCGTCGCGCGTGAGTCCTGTGTAGAGGATTGTGCGGGGATCCACCTCGCGCAGGTACCAGAGCCGCGTGACGAGGATGCCACGCGGTGTGGACCTGATCATCTCGTCCACACTCGCCGAACCGCCGGACATGAGGAAGGAAGTCGGCGCGCCGGTGGGCGGGACGCCCTTCTTCTTCGCCCAGAAGCGCGAGTAGTAAAGCGTCTTGAGCACCCCGTTCTGGATGAACTCCTGCCGGCCGAGCGGCAGCCCATCGCCGTCGAACGGCTGCGCTCGCACCATCGGGTCGTAGGGATCGGCATAGATGTTCACCCGCTCGTCCAGGATCTTCTCGCCGATCTTGGTGCCACCGCCTTGCTTCACGAAGGGGGAGCGGCCCTCGTCGGTGGCGCGCGCATCGGCGTAGAAGCCGATGAGCTGAGCGAGGTCGCCCACCGCCTGGGGCTCGAGGATCACGGTGTAGCGGCCCGGCTCAACCGCCACCGGCGACCGGGAGGCCCGCGCCTTCTCGATGGCCCGCTGGCTGATGGCCGCGTAGTCCACTTCGCCGGCGTCGTTGTGCTCTGCCCCAGCCCACCCCGATCCGGTGCCGTCGGTGGTGCGCACCGTCACCGTGTAGTTGGAGTTGGTGGTGCGATGGTATGCGAAGAGGCCGGCGCTGTTGCCTAACGCGGTCGCCCCGACGTTGTTGATGAGGAAGCCGGCCGCCGTGATGTCCCGTGCCGCGCGTGCGGGCTCCAGCGCGGTGAGCGCGACCTTCGCGCGCTGCGACGGATCCATGTTGGCAACCGAAGGAAAGTACGCCTCCACGCGCTGGTACTGCTGCGGGCCGAGCAGCGGCATCGCCTCCGGATCGTCCGGCGCGAGGCGGGCCAGCTTCTCCGACTTTTCCACCGCAGCTCGCAGTGCCTCGTCGGAGATCTCGTTCGTGCTGACGACGGCGTGTTTCGGCCCAAATGAGCTCTGCACGGCCACGTTGAAGTCGGACACGCCGCCGGCGGTGGACATCTGGTTGTCGGCGAAGCGCACGTTGGCGGAATAGCCTCCGCCGATCTGCACCTCGATGGCGTCGGCCTTGGACATCTTCACCACGCGCTCCACGAGCGCCTGCGCTTCCTCGCGCGAGAGCACGGAACTGTCGGGCAGGAAGGTGCCGTCGGGGCCAAGCAAGCGCGCCGGACCGCTGAGCACTTCGCTGATGTTGTCTCGTCTCATGGGTGCGGGCCCCTTATGCCTTCCGGCCGGTGTTGATGACGTTGACCTGACGGAACTTCGCGGGGACGGAGCCGTGACTCACGGCGTTGACCTGCCCGGGTTGTCCCTTTCCGTCAAAGAAGGATCCCCACACCTCGTAGCTGCCTCGGCCTCCAATCATCTCCAGGGAATTCCAGAACTCGGGCGTCCGCATCTGGTACGCCACGTCCTTCAGCATGCCGGCAATCTTGCCGCCCTTGATCTCATAGAAGAGCTGGCCGCCGAACTGCGCGTTGTAGCGCTGCTGGTCAATCGAGAAGGACCCATCGCCGACGATGGCGATGCCCTTGTCGGTGGCGGCGATGAGATCCTCGAAGCCCTGCTCCTTGTCGCCCGGCAGGAGCGACACGTTCGGCATGCGCTGGAACTGCACCGAGCTCCAGTTGTCGGCGTAGGAGCACCCGTGCGAGCGGGTGGGCCGCCCCTGCTTCTTGTACCACCAGTCGAGCCATATCGCCTGCTCGCGCGTGGTCTGGTAGTCGTTCACCACGCCGTTCTTGATGATGAGGAAGTCGTCAGGTGCCACGCCCTCGTCGTCGTAGCCGATGGTGGCCAGCGCGCCGGGCTGCGAACGGTCCCCCTGGATGTTCATGAACTCCGGCCCGTAGCGGAAGCTGCCCAGCTTCGTGTCGGGCGGTGCCACAAACGATGTGCCGGCGTAGTTGGCTTCGTAGCCCATGGCCCGGTCGAGTTCCGTCGGGTGGGCGATGGACTCGTGGATCGTGAGCCAGAGGTGCGACGGATGCAGCACCAGGTCGTAGCGTCCCACGTCCACCGGCTTAGCGGTGAGTTTCTCGCTGGCCTGCTCCCCCCACTGCCGCGCGTTCTCCACGATGTTCTGCTGCAGCACCCACTCCCAGCCGCGTCCCACCGGAGGCAGCGTGTTGCCGCGGTTCTGGAAGTCGGAGAAGTCGGTCGAGATGGCGGTGAACTGCTGCTGCAGGGCGCTCTGCACTACGGTCTGGGCGATTACCGAGCCGTCGGTGTTGGCGTAGTTCCGCTCCTGCTTGCGGAAGAAGAGTGCGCTGAACACGTACTTCACGTTCGCCGCCTTCATACCGGCTGTATTCGATTGGATGAGCAGTTCCGCCTTCTCCTCCACCGGAACGCTCCAGGGGTCGATCTCGTACGCGCTCTTCCAGGTGGCGTCGGGCACCACCGGGGCGGGTGCGAGCTCGACCATGCGATCGCGGGCGACGCGATTCGCTTTGGCGATCGCCACCGCTTCTCGCGCCGCAGCCACCACGCCCGCCTGGGTGAGGTCTCGCGAAGCGGCGAAGCCCCAGGTCCCCTCCACCAGCGCGCGCACGCCGATTCCGATTGAGTCGGTATCGACCACGTTGATGATCTGCTGTTCGCGGGTGACGACGAAATTCTGCAGGTAGCGGCCGATGCGGGCGTCCGCGTAACCGGCGCCGGCCATCTTCGCCGCGTTGAGCGCATCCATGAGCAGCTCCTTCACGGAGCTGTCCATCTCGTGCGCGGTGGTGCGGGGAATGCCATCCGGCATCGAGCCCGCGGCGTGCGCGGAGGCCACGGCCCCGCTCAGCGCGATGGCGCCTGCTGCCGCGCCGCCGGCTTTGAGGAAGTCGCGTCGAGTGGTCATCAGGGGGGCATCGGTTGGAAGAAGGCGGAGGCGACTCCGCATCAGACACGGAGCGACCCATATCTAGTACGCATTGGCTCGCCGTGAAGTGCCAGCGATTGGGGACGAAGCGCACGCGAGCGGCGGTCGGCGGCGGGCGCAGCTGACGAAGGCGAGGGCGGTGGACGCTCGGGTGACGCCCCGCCACATTCCGCGCCATGTCGGAAACCCCTGAGTCTCAAGCCGCGCGAACGACGCTGCCGCTCGTGGCGCTCTTCGCCGTCGTGTCATTTCTCAACTCCGCCCTGCTGTTCGCGGTGGAGCCGATGTTCACGAAGATGGTGCTTCCACTGCTGGGAGGGGCGCCATCAGTCTGGAACACCTGTCTCCTTTTCTTTCAGTCAGCGCTGCTGGCTGGCTATCTCTACGCGCACGCCACCTCGCGGTGGATGATGCCCCGGGCGCAGGCGCTGCTGCATCTCGTGCTGCTCGCGGCGTCTGTCTCCCTGCTGCCGCTAGCGGTGCCGCCAGGCGCGCTGCCCCCCGCGGAGAGCTCCACCGCCAACGTGGTGGCGTTGTTGCGGCTGCTGACCATCACGCTGGGACTGCCGTTCCTGCTGCTCTCCGCCGGCACGCCCATGGTGCAGCGCTGGTTCGCGAGCACCGGCCATCCGCGCGCCGCGAATCCTTACTTTCTGTACGCCGCGAGCAACTTCGGCTCCTTCGGCGCGCTCATCGCCTATCCCACGCTGATCGAGCCCCACCTCTCGCTCAGTGAGCAAAGCGGGACGTGGCGGTGGTTGTACGTGGGGCTCATAGGGTTGCTGGGCGTGAGCGCGCTGGCCGCGGCGCGCTGGCGCGCGCGCACGCCGAGTACGGGCACGCCGAGCTTGGGGACGCCGAGCTTGGGCGACGCCGCGCCCGCCGCGCCCGCCGCCGCGGCCGCGGCTCCGGGGTCGCCCACGCTGGTGCCCACGCGCGCGTGGCGCCTTCGGTGGGTCCTGCTCTCCTTCGCCCCGTCATCCCTGCTGCTGGGCGTCACGACCTTCCTCAGCACCGACATCGCCGCGGTGCCATTCCTCTGGGTCGCGCCGCTGGCCCTCTACCTCCTCACCTTCGTCCTCGTCTTCGCCCGGCACCCTCCGCTGTCGCGGCGGTTCATGCTGCTGCTGCAGCTTTTCCTTGGACTCGGGTTGATGATCGTGATCAGCGCGAGCCCCACCAAGCGCCTGACGGCGGTCGCGTTGTTGCACCTGGTGACCTTCTTCGTGGTGGCGATGGTCTGCCACCGCGAACTGGCCGATGCACGACCGCGCGCCACGTACCTCACCGAGTTCTACCTCTGGATCTCGCTGGGCGGCATGCTGGGCGGAGTGTTCAACGTCCTCCTGGCCCCCGTCCTGTACGACCGCGTGCTGGAGTATCCCTTCGCGCTCATCATCGCCCTCGGGCTACGCCCCACCTGGCCCGCGCGCGCCGCGTCGCCCCGCCGCGAGCTCCTGCTCGACCTGCTGTTGCCGCTGGGCGTGTTTGCGATGATCACCGCCGGCTTCTACCTCCCCACGCCGCCGGGGAGGGTGGGCGAGTATGCGGTGTGGGTCTACCTCGGGGCCGCCGCGCTCATCTCGGCGTCGTTCTACCGGCGCCCACTGCGGGTCGCACTCGCTGCGGGCGCGCTCTTCCTTGGCACCGACTTCCTCACCCACACTTCCAGCGACGCGCTGTTGCAGACGCGTTCGTTTTTCGGCGTCTATCGCGTGCGGAGCTACTACGAGTACACCATCCTGCAGCACGGCACCACCACCCACGGCGCGCAGAGCGTGCGGCTCGACCGCCGCACCGACCCGCTGACGTACTACCATCGCGAAGGACCGATGGGCGACATCTTCCGGCTCGTCACGGACAGCGTGGCACCACGATCGGTGGCGATCGTGGGCCTTGGGGCGGGAACCACGGCGTGCTATTCGCGCCCCGATGAGCGGTGGACGTACTACGAGATCGACCCGCTGATGGTCACCATCGCACGGTCGCCGGCGCTGTTCAGCTACCTGAAGGACTGCCAGCCGGACGTGACCATCATCGTTGGCGATGCACGGCGATCGATCGCCAGTGCGCCGGACTCGAGCTTCGATCTCATCGTGCTCGACGCCTTCAGCTCCGACGCCATCCCGGTCCACCTGCTCACGCGCGAGGCCTTGCAGCTGTACCTCCAGAAACTGCGGCCACGCGGCACCATCGCCTTCCATGTCAGCAACCGCTACCTCGACCTTCGCCCGGCGCTGGTGGAACTCGCCCGCGATGCCAGGCTGGCCGGGGCGACGATCGACCGGGGGGTGACGGACGCCCAGCTGGAACGCCTGTACTACGGCTCGCGCTGGGTCGTGCTGGCGCGCTCGGCGGGAGTCGTGGCGCCCCTTATCCGGCAAGCGGACTGGGACGTGCTGGCGCCGGCGGCGCATGTTCGCCTCTGGACCGACGACTATTCGGATGTGTGGAGCGTGATGCAGTGGCGCCGCTGACGAGGTCCGGCCGGGATCGCGGCACCACCGTGGGCGCCCGCGCTACATCTGCCTTCATGCGGACATAAGGCGCGACGCCTCATCGTGTGCGCGCGCTGGAATTTGTCGAGGAACGGATGACTGATTGGAGCAGCTTCACGCGTCGCGCACTTCTTCACGCGAATTGAACGTGGCGTGGTGCCCAGCGCGTGGCATGTTCGTCCAACTCCAAGAGACCCACTCGCGGGCGAGATGTTCGCGCACCACCTTGGCGCTGTCACAATCGGGGCTGCTCACGTGTTCCCCGGGTGTAATCGCATGTACCGGCGTCACTGCATGGCGCACCGGTCTCCACATGTACCGGAGGATTCGTGCTTCATCCGCGACTCGCGATCGTCCTCATCGGGTGCGTGTGTTCGGCGCACGCTGCCAGCGCCCAGGCCTCGGGATCGGCTGCGTTCACGCCGCCGAGCACACCGGCCGATTCCACCGGCGCGACCGGGCTAGCGCTTGTTCACCGCGGACCGCCCCTGTGGCGGGCGTCGGCGGTGGCGCTGGGAAGCGCCGCCGTACTGTCGCTGGCCGACGGACCCATCATGCGGGGGGTGGCCCGGGTGAGGACGTCAGACCTCCACCTGCAACGCGCCTCGGCGGTGGCCTCAGCGTTAGGCGGTATCGGACCGTTGGCGTTAGGTACCGCCCTGTGGGGCGGCGGGGCGCTGGCCAGCAACGATTTCGTGGAGGGCCTCGGGCGGCAATCCACCGAAGCCGTGTTGCTCAGCGGGGCCATAACGATCGGCGTGAAGGGACTCATCGGCCGGGCGCGTCCCAGCTCCTCTCCCGACGATCCCGACAGCTATTCACTCGGACACGGCTTCTTCAACGCGAACCGCGCGTCCTTTCCGTCGGGTCACACCAGCGCGGCCTTCGCCATGGCCACCGTCCTCTCCAGCGAACTCGCGGCGCGCCATCCGAAGCACAAGCTGCTCATTCGCGGCGTGCTGTTCGCCGTCGCGTCGTCGGTGGGTCTCTCGCGCATGTACCAGAACGCACACTGGCCGAGCGATGTGGTGACGGGGGCCGCCCTCGGCACACTCAGCGGCATGCAGACCCTCTCGTGGCACCGTGGAAAGCGCTAGTCGATAGATTCTGGCGCATGGCTCCGATGGCACTTCGCCGGGCGATCACGGCGCTGTCCGCGATCGCCCTCTGCTTTCCCGTAGCGGGCGCGACCGCGCAGCAACAACCGCCCGACTCCGCGGTCGCCGATAGCAAGCGGCCACGGGATGCGCGGCTCCGGGCTCCCTCACGCGTGCGAGGCGAAGTCCAGCGGCTCGACCTCGGCGAACACGGCACGTACGGGTTTCAGCGCCCCGTTGTCCTGCGATCGCTGCGGGAGATTCCCGCGACCGTCGCCGGTGCGATGGGGCTCGCGGTGTCGCCACGCAACCTGCCAGAGTGGGGGGGGGTGTTGGCAAGCAGCCTCGCGCTGTACGCCGCAGATGAGTATCTGCTCGACAAGACCCGCATGCTCGCGCGCCATGTCGGCCTCCCGCCCAATCACCCCTCGATCAACCTGCGTTTCGCGGGCATGAAACTCCCGGTACCGAGCACGCTGGGATCCGCCATCTATTTCCTTGGCGACGGGGCGACTGACCTGCTGGTGGCGGGAGGGTTCCTTGTGCACGGACTGCGGCGCAACGACTATCGGGCCCTCACCACCGCGAGCGAGATCACGACGGGCCTCGTGTCGTTAGGCGTGTACACCCAGTTGCTCAAGCGCTCCTTCGGCCGGCAGACGCCGAACGAGTCCACCGAGCCGCGCGGACGCTGGCGCCCATTTCCCAGCCTGGGCGACTACAACCGGAACGTGCCGGGGTATGATGCCCTGCCGTCGGGCCACCTCGCCGCCGCCATGTCCACGGTGGAAATCATCGCGCTCAACTATCCCGAAAAGCGGATCGTGCGCCCACTCGGTTACACCCTCATGACGGCGCTCAGCTTCGCCATGGTCAACAACGGGGTGCACTGGGCCAGCGACTATCCGCTGGCGCTGCTCATCGGAGGTGGGGTTGCCCGCGTGACCGTGGCGCGCGGGCGGGCGGTTCTGCGGGAGCGCGAACGCGGTGACGGCCGGGGCTTCTCCTGGTCGCCGATTCTCTCGCCTTCGGCGGTCGGCGTCTCGATCCAGCTGCCGCACTGATTCAGGGAGGGTGCCAGCCCACCCAGATCCGTCTAGCGCAGCACGCTCCCCTGTGTGAACTCCCGCAGCCGCAGCGAGATGGTCCCGAACGCCACGTGCGTTTCCATCTTCACCATCAGGCGGCGGTCATCGTCGGTGAGCCAGATCTCGGCGCGGCCGTTCTTGGAGAAGACGCCCTTCGACTTGATGATGGGCTTGATGACGATGGACGAAAACGTGCCCGCGGGCACCTCGACGTTCTCCTTGCGGGCCACCTGAACGGTGACGGGATTGCGGTCGGGAATGAAGTAGCGCGCGAAGTCGTAGGTCTTGCCCATGGCGAGCGGCTGCGTTCGGACGAAGTAGAGAAACGCGCCTTCGTCCAGCGGTTGGGCGACGGTGGGCAACTCCGGCTTGTCGTCTTCGCGGTACACGCCCCGCTCGGGCATGATCTCGTATACGCGGGTGCGCTCGCGCCGTCCCTCCACGGTCTCCTGCCGGTGCCGGAGAGAATTGAAGTTCTCGGCGTCAATCCAGCTCTCGAGCACGTCGTGCACCCGGTAGCCCGGAATGCCTCCCATAATCTCGAGCTTCGTATGCCAGGCCTTGCGACCACGCACCGTATCCATGCCGATTACGTGCATGCGGGCCGTCCCGACGTTCAGGAAGCCGAATTTCACGTCGTACACCAGCTCCTCGCCCACTCCGAACGCCAGCGCCCGCTCCGGGGCCAATCTCAGCGAGGCTGCGGGGGACTGGGCGGGCGAGAACGACGAAAACGCCAGCAGGCCCACAACCAGCGAGCTCAACGTTACAAGGCGCGATCGATGCGCGGGCTGGGGCGGACGGGCAAATAAGAACACGACATCTGGGTGCGGGACAAAAAAAGACCATCCAAAGATCTAGAAGGCATACCACCCTCTCGCGGTCTCGGTTCCCCTGCCGCAACGTATGACGACTATTGCGATTCCCGCACAACGGACCCATGTCGACACAATCTCGCGCGAAAGTATACGACGTCTGTGTCGTCGGTTCCGGCGCCGGCGGCGCGATGGCTGCCCACACGCTCACCAAAGGCGGCGCCGACGTGCTGGTGCTCGAGGCCGGTGGCTGGTGGGACAACACCAAGGACGCCAAGATGCTTACCTGGCCCTACCAGTCGCCGCGGCGGGGGGCGTCAACCAAGGAGCGTCCGTTCGGGGAGTTCGATGCCTGCATCGGCGGCTGGAACGTAGAGGGGGAGCCCTTCACCAAGGCGCCGGGCACCAAGTTCGACTGGTGGCGCGCGCGCATGTTGGGGGGGCGGACGAACCACTGGGGTCGCATCTCCCTCCGCTTCGGCCCCGACGATTTCAGGCGCAAGAGCCTGGACGGGCTGGGCGACGACTGGCCCATCTCGTACGACGACATCAAGCCGTACTACGACCGGGTGGACCGGCTCATCGGCATCTTCGGCTCCCGCGAGAACCTGCCGAACCATCCCGATGGCGAATTCATGCCCGCGCCCCGGCCGCGCTGCTATGAGCTGATGGTCAAGGAGGCCGCCGACAAGCAGAAGATCTGGTGCATTCCCGGCCGCCTCTCCGTCATCACGAAGCCCCTCAACGGACGGGCGCCGTGTCACTATTGCGGGCAGTGCAACCGCGGGTGCATGACGAACTCGAACTTCTCCTCCCCCAACGTCCTGCTCTTTCCCGCCCAGAAGACGGGCAAGCTGACCATCATTACCGACGCGATGGCGCGCGAGGTCAGCACCGATGCGCAGGGACTGGCCACCGGTGTGCGCTACGTCGACAAGAAGACCGGCCGAGATGTGGAGGTGCGGGCCCGCGTGGTCGTGCTGGCCGCCAGCGCCTGCGAGAGCGCCCGCATCCTGCTCAACTCGAGGTCGCCCCGGCATCCGCAGGGGCTGGCCAATTCCTCAGGCATGGTCGGGAAGTATCTCACCGACACCACGGGTACCGACGTGGCCGGCTTCATCCCGAAGCTGATGAACCAGGTGCCACACAACTGCGACGGGGTGGGTGGCGGGCACATCTACATGCCGTGGTGGGTGGACAACAGGAAGCTCGACTTCCCGCGCGGCTATCACATCGAGGTGTGGGGCGGGCTGGGACAGCCGTCGTACGGCTTCGGGGGCGGCATCGAGAACATGCCGGGTTCTCTGGGCGGCGGCTATGGAAAGGGGCTCAAGAACGATTACCGGCGCTACTACGGCTCGGTGGTGGGCTTCTCCGGACGCGGCGAGATGGTGCCGAACGAGAAGAGCTACTGCGAGCTGGACCCCGAGGTAAAGGATCGGTGGGGCATTCCGGTGCTGCGCTTCCACTGGGAGTGGCGCGACCACGAGATCCGCCAGGTAAAACACATGCAGGACACCTTTCGCGCCCTCATCGACGAGATGGGAGGAGAAGCGCTGGGCGAGATGCCGTCCAAGGAAAAAGGTTATGGCATCTCCAATGGCGGCTCGATCATCCACGAACTGGGCTGCGTGCGCATGGGGAGCAACGCTGGCAACTCGGCGCTCAACGCGCAGGCGCAGGCGTGGGACTGCAAGAACCTGTTTGTGGCCGACGGCGGCTCCTTCGTGTCGCAGGCCGACAAGAATCCCACGTGGACGATTCTCGCCCTCGCCATGCGGGCGGGCGACTACATCCTCCAGCAGCGCAAGGCAGGGGCGTTATGAGCAACGATACCGATCGTTCGAAGCTCGGCGACGAAACAGTCGTCGGCCGGCGCGACGTGGTGCGCCTGCTTGCCGCCGCGCCGCTGGCCGTTTTCGCCATCACCATGGAGGACGTGCAGCGCGCGTCCGACGGTGCCTCGGCGGCGCTCGAGGCGCTGGCCACGCGGGGACAGGCGTTCGCGCCGAAGTTCTTCACTGCCGCCGAATGGCCGCAGGTGCGCCTGCTTGCCAATCTCGTCATTCCGCGCGATGAGCGTTCGGGCAGCGCAACTGATGCCGGCGTGCCGGAATTCATGGACTTCATGATGACGGCGTATCCCGACATGCAGAAAGGCATGCGCGACGGACTCGCGTGGATCAACACCGAATGCACGCGGCGCTTCGGCCGGACGTTCGTGGCCTGCACCACGGCGGACCAGCATCGTATTCTTGATGACATCGCGTACCCGAAGAAGGCGGCGGCCTCGATGAAGGCAGGGGTGGAATTCTTCTCCCGCTTCCGCAACCTCACTGCGTCCGGTTTTTGGTCCAGCAAGATCGGCGTGGCCGACCTGCAGTACATGGGCAATCGTGCCCTCGCGGCGTGGACCGGTTGCCCGGCCCCGGCACTTCGGAAGCTCGGAGTGGCGTATAAATCGTAAGCCGGAGCTGGGGCGGTCACCTTGCACCGCCCCGTGCTCTCATCTGTCGTCCCTTTCAAGAGTCGAATGCCCGGAACTACCGACCAACTTCTGGCGCTCCTGGATCTGGAGCCGCTGGAGGTGAACATCTATCGCGGAAGCAATCGAGACCTTGGCACCGGCCGCGTATTCGGCGGACAGGTGTTCGCCCAGGCGCTGGTGGCCGCGCGCCGCACGGTGGACGGCGAGCGTGAGGCGCACTCGGTGCATGGCTACTTCATTCTTCCCGGCGACCTGGCCGCGCCCATCGTCTACTTCGTGGACCGCCTGCGCGACGGCAAGAGCTTCAC
>JBDSVW010000073.1:0-9302 GCA_039927015.1 Gemmatimonadaceae bacterium
CGCACCGAGCGATTCCGTGGTCCGCGCCGACTCCGTGCGGCGGGCGGCGCGCGCCGATTCACTGGCATACTTCGCGTCAGACTCGCTCGTCACCGCCCGACCGGGCAGCAACCGCTTCTTCTGGAACCTGCGCTACCCCGACGCGAAGGAGATCAAGACGGTGGTGAACGACATGGGCACGCTCGCCGGCCCGACCATCGTACCGGGTGACTATCGCGTGCGCCTCATCGCCGGCCGTGACACGATGGTGCGTTCGTTCAAGGTGCTGCTCGACCCGCGGCTCGACGCCACCACGGCCGACCTGCAGAAAGCCTTCGACCTCGGCATGAAGGTGCGCGGGCGCATCGGCGACATCGTAAATGCCTTTGCCCGCATCGAGGACCTGCAGAAGCAGATCGACGTGCGCGTGGAGCAGTCGTCGGAGCAGGAATACGCCAAGCGGGTGAAGGAAGCCACGACGCCCGTGCGGCAGCAGCTGGAGGTGGTGCGCACGGAGCTGGTGGACTGGTACAACCACGACGACCAGGCCACCCTGCACTTCCCCATCAAGCTGTACAACATGATGCTCTCGCTCAACTCGCAGGTGCTGGGCCAGCCGGCGGCACCCACCAGGCAGCACGGCGAGATATTGAACGAACTCGGGGGAAAAGTGGACGTGCAGCTGCAACGCCTGCAGCAGATCGAGGCCAACGAGATCAAGGCGCTCAACGCGCTGCTGCAGGAGCTCGGGCTGCCGGCCATCTTCCTGCCGCCGCAGGCGGGCAAGACGATCTCCTGATCGGCGCAGCGGCGGCGGCCAGTCAATGCTGAACAGAAACGCCCCCGATGCCGGGGGCGTTTCTGTTTCTGCGCGACGCAGCATCGATTCCATCTTCGCCCGCGCGGCGGGTGGCGCGCGGCCGGTGGCGAGTGGCGAGTGGCGGATGACACGCACCGGATGCGCGCGCGCCGAGTGGCGCACGACTGCCGTCAGGCGTTCGGCACGCCGTTGAGGTAGATCACCTGCCCCGTCACGGCCGCGCTTTCGGGACGGAGGAAGAAGGACACGACATTCGCGATGTCGTCCATCGTCGTCAGGCGCTTGGTGTAGAACTGCTGCCGCAGCGTATCGATCTTATCCGCCGGCACGCCGCGCGTCATGTCGGTGGCGGTAGGGCCCGGCCCCACGACATTGACGGTAATGCCGAACTCGGCCAGTTCCCGCGCCATCACCTGCGAGAGCGTCTCCACTGCACTCTTTGACGCGAGGTAGGCCGCCTCGCCCGCCAGCCGCATGGGTACGACGGCGGAGGAAATGTTCACGATGCGCCCGAACTTCCGCTTGCGCATCAGCTTCGCGCCCTCGCGGCTGGCCAGGAAGGTGCCCGATACATTGGCGCGCATCATCTTGTCCACGGTGCTCACCGGCGTGAGCAGCGAGTGATTCATGAACGCGAGGCCCGCGTTGTTCACGAGCACATCCAGGCGTCCGTACGTCTTGGAGACGTGCCGCATGAGGGCCAGCACCTGCGCCTCCTCGGTCACATCCGCCTGGAGATACTCGAAGCCATCGGCCGTCCAGCACTCGGTGGTGCGACCGCAGCCGATGACGCGGTATCCGGTCGCCAGCAAGTGCTCCGCCAGGTGCTTGCCGATTCCCTTGCGCGAGCCCGTCACGACCGCGACGCGTGCCTCCTCGGCCGACCGATCGGGCGACTCGCGCTGTTCAGCCTTGGCCGACTCGCTCACCCCGCGGCTTCCAGCAGGTCGTGCGTGTACACGTAGACATCCTCGCCCGCATACGTGCGCTTCTCGAAATCGCACCCCATGCCGTTGAAGAACATGCACGACGACATGTTCGTGGGCTGGACGACGTACAGCACCTTGGTCACCCCCTGCCCGCGGGCGTGCTCGGCGAGCGTCTGCACGAGGCGCACGGTCACGCGGCTCTTTCCACCCGGAGGCACGTGCTTCTGAAAGGCCGGCGGCACCACGATGGAGATCGCCTCTATCACGCCCTGCTCATCGCCCGACGTTCCGCTGTCTCCGGCGCGGCGCGACACCATGCGCATGGTATGCAGCAGGTCGCGCAAAAAAACGGGACGCGCCGCGATGCTGCGCACCATGATCCAGGCCAGCGACACGAAATGACGCTTGATCCCGCGCCCCACGAAGTCCGACGGATGGTTGGTCCACGACAGGAAGGCGATCACCTTCCCGTCCACGCGGCAGACGAGACATCCGAGCAGGTCGTCCCGCACCAACTGCGAGAAGAAGAACTCGCGCAGGAAACGGGGGCCGAGCTTCACGACGGGGCTGGTGGCCAGGTACTCCTCGTACAGCGCGGCGACGTGGTCGACGTCGGCGGCATCGTCTGGATCGAGGAATTCGATGCCCATGCGCGCCTAACGGCGAACTTTCTTGAAGCGGTAGTTCACCAGCGACTCGGTGACGACCTTCACCTTCGCGGGAATCATGAACGGCTGCAGCCGCCCGCGGCAATACTCGACAATGAGCCGCTTCACCTCGGCGGCCGGCCGCGGCGTCTCCATCTGCACCGTCGCGACCACCACGTTGCCCATCAACAGGTGCGGCTCGCCACTCACCGCGACGTCGATGAAGTCCGCGATCTCAGCGATGACCTTCTCCACCTCCGCGGGATAGACCTTCTGCCCGCCGACGTTGATGATCTCGCTCACGCGCCCGAGAATGCGGTAGTACTCCCCGTCCTGGGTGACACTGTCGCCGGTGTTGAACCACCCGTCTTCGTCGAACGGGTCGGGCGCGTTGAGGTAGCCGAGCATGGAGCAGCGTGCCTTGATGCGCAGCGTGCCGTCCACGACCTTCGTTTCGTAGTCCTCCCCGCCCACCTGCACCAGCAGCGACTGGTTGGAAGCGGACTTGGAGCGGAGGATCCCCAGTTCGGAGAGTCCGTACGTCTGCTGCAGTCGCACGTTGGGGAACGCCTCGCTCAGCAGCGCCAGCGTGCGCTCCGGCATCACCTCCGTGCCGTACGTGACCAGCTTGAGCGAGGAGAGGTCGAAGTCACGGTGCGACGCTCCCAGCAGCAGCAGGTTCAGGAACGACGGCGAAGTAGGCAGCAATTCCGCCTTGTGACGTTCGATCGCACGACAGACCTTCGTCACGCTGCGGTCCGCTGGCGCCACAATGGAGCCGAGGTTGGCCAGCGTGTAGAAGAGCGTGTTGAAGCCGCCGATATGGTCGAAGAGCAGGAAGGTGACCGTCCGGTAGCAGTGGCGCGGCTTGCGGAACTTCTCCAGCAGCTGCGGCAGGGCATGCAGGATCGCCTTCGGCTTGCCGGTCGAGCCGGAACTGAAGAGCACCAGGCCCGCCTCGCCCGTTTCCCGCAGCTGGCCCAGCAGCGGATGGTCGCGGCGGAACGAGACGCGTTCGACGGTGGCCTGGTCGTTCTCGTCCAGCTCGATCTTGAAATCGACCTCCGCGATCTCGAGAAACTGCGCGTGCTGGTCGCGCGATTCCCGCGACATGGGCACCAGGATGCAGTTCAGCCGCACGAGGGCCACCAGCACGGCGATCGATGACGGCGAGAAATCTCCGATGACGGCGACCGAATCGCCCGCGGCAACGCCGGCGGCCGTCAGCCGGGCAACCCACTCATGGTAGGCCACCGCGAGATCCGCGTACCGGTATTCCTGATCGTGCCAGACGATCGCGGTCTGCGAGGCGCCTTCCGCGAATCGTTGCAGCTGCCAGTCGATGTGGTCCACGGCCACTCCGTCTGGATTCGTCAGGCCGACACCTCCGCAGGCGTCTCGACCAGCTCGAGAACATAGTCGGCGAGGGCGTTCACGTTGCGGAAGGGGCTCTTCTTCCGCGACAGGGCGCGCTCACTCACCAGCGTGAGCGACAGATCGTACGTCTCCATCAACGTCGACTCGACGTCGGCGATGTACGACACCAGCGCCATTGACGACACCTCCGCATCCTCGCCAATGAGCGGCAGCTCGGCGGTGGCGCGCATGGCCTCGCCTCCCTCATCCTGGGCATGTGCATCCAGCGTCTGCTGCAGCATGCCAACCATCAAGTCCACGATTGCTTGTTTATCCACGTGTTGTTCTCCTTGATCACCTGCTCGCCGGGCGGGTGCCGTTCGCGGCACCCGCCTCCCAAACGCCGAGCCTCAGGAAATGTCGTCTTCGGCGCCAACACCGCCGAAGCGGAGCGCGCTCTGGATCTTGACGTGCTTGCCGTCCTTGTCGAAGCCCTTGATGAAGTGCTCCTCGTTCAGGCGTCCAACGATCTGCAGCGGCGTGCCCGCGCCGTCCAGCTGCTTGAGCCGCGCGGTGAGCTCCTTGAAGCTCATCGGCGCCTGCCGCAGTTCCTCGAACAGCGCGCGATGTCCGTCATTGAGTGCGTAGGCCCGCATGGTGCGGCCTGACTCGTCGCCAAGGAAGTGCTGCCGCTCAAGCTTGAACGTCGTGGGATGCACGCGGAACGACGGCTCCAGCCGCACTTCCTTGCCGCTCCAGCGGATCTCGGTCATGCTGTTGAACTGCTTGAACAGTTCATTGGCGAAGACGAGCCGGCGATTGGCGAGCTCCGTTCCGTCGTACTCGTCCGTCAGCTCCTTGGAGCCGTGCTGCCAGAGGTTGGCGAGGGTGGAGGCACCCTGCTCCACTTCCTCCACGCCCGGTGCGTCGGCGTCCACCGTCTCGCCCGTCAGGGCCGTGAACCACTGCTTGCCCTCGAACTTCGAGTCCTTGGCGCCGTCGATCTTGCGCTTGGACCAGAACACCGAGTCGGGCTCGTCGTTGCAGGCGTAGAAGGCCGCGACGAACTTGTGATAGCGCTGGTACGCCTCGCGATACGACTTCTCGTACCAGGCGTGGACTTCTTCCTTGTCGTCCGGGAATTGGTAGAGATGGTCGATGGCCGCAGCGGCCAGCATGCCGGAGAAGGTCGCCAGGTGCACACCGGACGAGAAGAGCGGATCGACGAAGCAGGCCGCATCGCCGCAGAAGAAGGCGGGATGGTGCGAGAGCGCCTCTGCCTCATAACTCCAGTCGCGCAGGATGCGCACGTCGTCGCACTGCTCGGCGGTCTCGAGGATCTCCTTGGCCAGGTCGCACTGGTTGATGCACTCCATGTAGAACGCCTGCGGTCCGATTTCCCGGATCCGCTCGTTGTTCTCCATCGAGGTCACCGCGCCCACGCTGTAGATGTCGTCCTTGAGCGGGATGATCCAGAACCAGCCTTCCTTCCAGGTGACCGAGAAGATGTTGCCTTCCAGGTCGCCCTTGTAGCGCTTGCCGCCCTTCCAGTACGACCAGACTGCCATGTTGCGGTAGTACTTGTCCCACTGGCGGCTGGTGAGCTTTTGGGAGAGTGAGCCGCGCAGGCCAGAGGCGTCGATGACGAAATCTGTCTCCTCCGTGCCCTCGGTCTCGCCGTTCTTCCACGACACGCGGCTGGGCACGCCGTTCTCGCTCAGCTGCACCTCGGTGATCTCGGTCTCTTCGTTGACTTCGGCGCCATGCTCGGCAGCCGCCTTGAGGAGGATGTGGTCGTACTCGGCGCGCGTCACCTGCAACGAGTGATCGTAGACCCACGGTGCGGTCTTGGGCGTGCCGAACGTGAAGGACCAGGGGGGACGACCGCCGCCCCAGATGAAGGTGGCCGCGTTCTTCCTCACGAAGCCCGCTTCGTTGACCTTGTCCGCCACACCCAGGCGCGTGAGAATCGACAGTGTTCCCGGCAGGAGCGACTCGCCCAGCCGGTAACGCGGAAATTTCATCTTTTCATACAGCTTCACTTCATGACCGAGCTTTCGGAGGCAGAGTGCCGCCGATGTACCCGCCGGTCCACCGCCGATGATCACGACCGGCTTTTTGTCCCGCTGCGCCATTGCTTTCTCTCCCCTTGATTCGCCTGGTTGAAACGATTCGGCCCTACACCCCCGCGTGCACCTCGGCGTCCGGCGTCGTCGCCAGAGCGAAGTTTCCTCCCAACGTACCCGTCGGCGGCCCTGGCTCAATGAGCTTCGGTATCACCGCCGCGCCCAACGCCGACGTGGCCACGGCCATGAACACCAACGCCACGAACACCCGCTCGCTGATAAGACTGTAATCCAGCGCCACGCCCGTCAAAACGATGCCCATCGCGCCCCGGGCGTTGAGGGCAAATCCCATGGCGAGACTCTCGCGCAGGGACAGCCCTCCCAACCACGCGCCGCCCGACGCGCCCACAAGCTTCCCCACAGTTGCGACCAGCAGCACGACCGCTACGAGCCACGGATCGAAGTTTGTTGCGAAATTCGTGCGAAGGCCGATCGAGACCAGATAGAGCGGGACGAAGACCTCCAGCGTGATGCCCCGGAGCGCCGCGTACGCCTGCCGGCGCGGTTCGGACGTCCTCGCGACGGCCACACCTACCAGAAACGCCCCGAAAATGGCATGGGTGCCGATGGCCTCTGCACACGACGCGGCGATCAGCACCACGGTCACGATCAATGGCACGTAGGAGCGTGACTTGTCCACCCGGTGGGTCATCCACTTGAGCGCACGCCGCCCGGCCACCGTGCCTATGCTGAGAATAACGCCCGCGAGCAATGCCACCAGCGCGAGATTCACCCACCAGCTGCCACCCGAGCGCCCGGCCACATCGAACTGGCTGAGGATCACGCCGAACAGCGTCCAGCCGATGAGATCGTCCAGCGTTGCGGCCGCCAGCACGGTCGCGCCGAAGGGGCTGCCCATGAGATTGAGGTCGAACAGGATGCGGGCGATCACGGGAATGGCCGAGATCGAGAGGATGGTGCCCACGAACAGCGGCCCGACCCACGGACCCCGCGAGCCATCGAGCTGCCAGAGGTCCGGCCACAGGAGAACGGAGGCCATGCCGGCGAGAAATGGCACGCTCAGGCCCAGGATGCTGGTCAGCGCCACCGTCCGCTTGCGCTCCACGAGCGACCGGAGATCGACCTCCAGACCCGCCACGAACAGGAAGAGCACGAGCCCGAACTGGATGAATCCCTCGCGGGCCACCACGACCGCACCGTCCGGTGGAAACAGCACACCGTGCAAGTCGGGATACAGCGCTCCAAGCACCGTGGGGCCGATGACGATGCCGCCGAACAGCTCCCCCACCAGCAACGGCACGCCGAGGCGGCGCAGGCCCTTGCCCATCAGGAGCGTGGCGGCAAGCATCACGCCCAACTGAAGGAAGAAGATCACCACCGAATTTCCGCTCACGGGGCTCGCCTCGCCACGGCCAGGCTGGCGACGTAGTCTCCCGGCAGGCCGGTCAGGTCGCGCACGAGCCACTCATCCTGCTCACGCTCCGGGATTCCGGCATCTCGCTCGTCGCCGAGCGCGAGCAACGAGAAATCTGTCTCCTGGATTCGCTGCGAGATGCCCTCGCCACGTCCCTTGAGATACGCCTCCTTCCGCACCCAGATGCGAAAGAAGATGCGGCGACGCACAGCGTCGGGGGCGGCGTCGAGTTTCGTTCGCTCGGGATGGGAGAAGTATCGCCGCACGATGTTCTCGATGGCCGAGGAGCCGGCAACCCACTCGACGTCCACGCCCACCTCGTGCGCGGGCGAAACCGCGACGAGCGCGAGATCCCGCGAGTGGGAGACGTTGAAAAAAGGCGGATCGAAGGGGCCCGGCAGATCGAGCGATGGCTTGCCGTTTGTCCCGTAGGAGAACGTGAGATCCTCACCTGCGATGCCGGTACATTCGGCCAGGATGCTGCGCAGCATGGCGCGCGCCACCACGAAGCGACGCCGCTCCGGTGCCCGGCGCAACGCGAGCGCGCGACGCCGCTCATCGAGCGAGAGGCGCTCCACCAGCTGCTCGACCACGTCCGCGGGCTGCAACAGCTCCACGGACCAGAGTCGCACGCCATCCATCGCAACGAGCTCGCGCGCGCTCATGCGCTCATGCAGAAGCTGCACCCATCCCTCCGGCCGAGCCAAGCGCGGCCCTCTCGCTCCCGGCGTTACGCATTTCGGCGATAGCACCTGCGGTGGTGATGATCCGATAATGGCGCTGTACCTGCTCCAGCATTGCCTGACATCGCTGGCGCTTGCGCTCCGCGCTCATGGTGGAAAGCGTGAAGACTTTCGAGCTGAATCCTCGCAACCGACTGGGTGCGAGAGGGTCGGCAAGGTCGATGAGATGGAAGAGCAGGGCGAGGGGGCGGCCGCTGCGCCGGAATCGATCGAGCCCCGACCGGAATAGCCAGCCGCCAAGCAGGAGCGAGTAGCTGGGGTTGAACGGCACGGGAGAGGGGCGGTGGTCGGGCATCGACCACTCCACCAGCGACTTTCCGGGCAGGGGATAGTGAGGCGCGCGAAGGGTATCGACCGTCGTCCGGAGCGCCGCAGCATACTTGGCCGTGGGAAACGCCGAGGAGTCGTACTCGTATCCGCTGTCGGCCAGCAGCTCCAGCGACTCGTAGTCGATGCGATAGCCCGGGGCGCGGAATCCCTTGACCTGTACGCCGAGTTCGCGCTCGAGCAGCTGCTTGCTCTCCCCGATTTCCCGCCGCTTTCCGGCGGAGTCGATCTGCGTGAGATAGCTGTGCGTGAGGGAGTGGGAGGCGATCTCATGACCCTGCTCCACCGCCGCCTCGATCAGCGCCCGCTTCCGGGGGTCTTCCAGCGACCGGGCAATGACGAACAGGGTGGCCTTGATGCCGTTCTCGGAGAAGAAGTGCAGGAAACTGCGAAGGCCGCTCTCGAAAATCGGATCGTCCCCATGCGGATAGCTCCAGCCGTGCCCCTCATAGATGTCCTGCGCGCCGTCGAGGTCCACGTGGACCGTCGCAGGCGGCGGGATGGGGGAAGCGGGGGTGTTCGAGTTGGGGGACTGCGAGAGGGACATATGAGGGTCGAAACAGAAGGGCACCCCACGCGGGTGCCCTTCGTGATTACGGGCGACGGCCTTCCTTGTCCATCCCACCGCTGGCGGTCGGAGATGAGGTGGAGCTACCGGTGTGCTCAGCAACTATCGTACTCACCGCCCGTGGCGCGCAGGCGACACCCTGCCTCGCGTATCCACCCAATCGTGGCACGCACGCTGCAACCTGTTGTGCCGAATCATCTTACGAAGGGCTCCCGCGTCGGCCGATGAGTGAATCGCACGGCAATGCCTATTTGTCGCAGACGAATGAGGTCTTTGACGCCTATCACGCGACTCTCTACGTTGGCAGGACGGGTGAGCACGCTCTGGCTTCGGTGGCCGGAGGCCCCTCTAATGCGCGAGGCATCGATTTTTCGCGTCCGCGCGCGCTACCTCCACCCAAGGACGACGATTCATGAGCGACGAGCCCCAACT
>JBDSVW010000074.1:0-7514 GCA_039927015.1 Gemmatimonadaceae bacterium
AAGACTTCGAGCGCGACGCAGAAGAGGGTGGCCGAATCTGCGAGATTTCCGGCCAGCAGGAGCTGTTCGTACGCCGCCAGCAGCGCCGCCAGCTCGCGCGATGGGGAGGCCTCGGTCGTGCTTCGGGCTACCTGCTCCGGCGTAACGCCGGCGGTGCGCAGCTCAAGCAGTGCGTCGCGTAGCGCCGAGCGGAAACCGAGGCTGTGCGAGAGCTTCGCGAAGGTGGTGCCGATGCTCCCGGCGGCAATGCACGACTCGAGCGCGCGATTGACGAGCGCCGCCTGCTCGATGTCGCCGATGCGACGCAGTGAGCGTTCGTCCAGCGTGACGAAGGCGAGCTGCTCGGCGATGCCGCGCAGGTTGGTAGGCGTCCAGCCAATCCAGCCGCCCGTGACACGGGCGAGGGAGATGAGCAGCTCCCGCCCGTGGTTGAGGGTGGACGCGATGAGCTGCTTCCGCAGGCCGGGCCGCTCGGCGGAGATGCGCGCCAGCGACTGAACCTGTGCGGAAGGCGGAGTCCCGCGGGCGTTGGGAACGGGCTGGACGGGTGGGGCGGCGGGCATCGGCGACCGCGAGAGGTGGACGCCGAAGAGGCGGCGTGAGCACAATGTGCGCAACCGGGTGGGGCATGGGCGCAGTCGAATCGCTCACTTCCTCCCCCCGCAGCTCCGCGTCAGCACGTTGCAGGAATACCCGACGCGTGGCAAGCGGCCCGCGTGCGCTATGAAGTGCTGCGGGGGAGAGTACACGGCGCGCCAGCCGAACCTGGTCCTGAGTCCTCTTTTTTGCTGCCGGGTTTGCTTGGTGATGTGGCATACCCCTGTCCGTCAAAACCCTTACCCCGTCTTCCACTCCTCCTTAGACTGAGAGTGTGCCTCTCAGTTATGTGAAGAACACCGCGTCTCTCTTTCCCCCAGACTTTCTGTGGGGGGTCGCGACGTCGGCCTATCAGATCGAGGGTTCACTCGAGGCCGACGGACGCGGTCGTTCGATCTGGGAGTCCTTCGCCGAAACGCCGGGGAAGATCGAGCGAGGAGAGGATGCCTCGGTGGCGTGCGATCACTACCGCCGGCTGGACGAGGACATCGGCATCATCCGCGACCTGGGGGTCAACAGCTACCGCTTTTCCATCGGCTGGCCGCGCCTGCAGGCCGAAGGCAAGGGACCCCTGAATCGTGCCGGACTGGCGTTTTATGAGCGACTGGTGGACGGCCTGCTGGAAGCAGGGATCCGCCCCTTTCCCACGCTGTATCACTGGGACCTTCCGCAGGCGCTGGAAGACTCGGGAGGGTGGGCCTCGCGCGATACGGCGGCGCGCTTCGCGGACTACGCCGGATTGATGCTCGACGCCATGGGCGACCGGGTGCATGATTGGTCGCTGTTCAACGAGCCCTTCATTTTCTCGTCACGTGGATATCTGCTCGGTCGGTATGCGCCCGGGCGCCAGAGTCTTCCCGACTTCCTGCGCGCGGTGCACGTGATCACCATGGCCCACGCGGACGGCTTTCGGGCCGCCAAGGCCGCGCGACCCAACGCGGAGATCGGCTCGGTGTTCGCCATGGCGCCCTGCGAGCCAGCCACCGGCTCCGCGGGCGACGCGCGCGCCACCGCGTACGCCGATGCGGTGTTCAACCACCTGTTCGTCCTGCCCCTCATGTCGGGGCACTATCCCGAGGAATTCCTGGACAGCATTCCCGTCCAGGCGCTGGGAATTCGGCCGGGGGACATGGACCGCATCCAGGTACCGCTCGATTTCATCGGGGTCAACTGTTACTACCGGCTCGTCGTAAGCAGCGGCGGCGACAGTCGTCCCGACCTGCCCTACTTCCTGTTCGACATTCTCTCCGACGAGCGCAGCGCAGGTGGTCACGCCGACTTCTCGGCGCCCTCCAGCTCGCAGGTGCGGATCGAGAATGCGTTCGGGCGCGCCGAGGGCAAGCGCACAGCCATGGGGTGGGAGATCTGGCCCAATGCGCTGCGCGATGTGCTGCTCTCCATCACCGCGGAGTACGGCAGGATTCCCATCGAGGTCTGCGAAAGCGGCTGCGCCTTCGACGAGACGCCGGGCGAGGATGGCAAGATTTGCGACGCCGAGCGTGTGGCGTACCACCACGCCCATCTCACCGCGGTAGCGGAAGCCATTCGCGCCGGCGCGAGCGTGCGCAGTTACCACGCCTGGAGCCTGTACGACAACTTCGAGTGGGCCTCCGGTTACCGTCCGCGCTTCGGCATCGTGCACGTGGACTTCAAGACGCAGCAGCGGACGCTCAAGGCCTCGGGGGAGTGGTATCGCGATGTCTGCCTTGCCGCACGCGACATACGCGCCTCCGTCGCACGCTAGCTCCTCATGAACCCGATCTTTCGCACGCGTCCCCTCTGGACGCTCAGCATCCTCACCATTCCGCGTCGGGAAGCCTACCTCGGCCAGCTGCTCAAGTCGTTAGGCAGCGCGCGCCTGCCGAAGGGTACGGTGATCGACGTCATCTACAACTGGGATTCGCGTGAATCCCCGCTCGACGTGGAGCGCCGCCTGCGTTCCGAGGCGCGCGGCCTGGACCTCAACATCCACTTCAACGCCAATCGCCCGACCATCGGCGGCGGGCGCATGCAGCAACTCAATCACTGCAAGACGCCGCTGCTCGCCTTCATCGACGACGACCTCTCGATCCATGGCGACTTGCTGCCGGTGCTCGAGGAACAGTTGCAGCAGCATCCGCTCGGCATCGTGGGGGTGCAGTCGATCGTGGAAAACACCGACCGGCGGTGCAAGCCGCGCCGCACCACCCCCAGCATCGATCGCGACGGACTTCGCTTCATGCCAGTGCAGGGCATGCTGGTGGCGGGGTACCGGCGGCTCTTCCTGGACATCGGCGGCTTCAATCCGCGGCGCGAGTACTGGGGCGAGTGGACGGAGTTCAACCTGCGCATGTGGCGTAGCGGATTCCCGACGGCGTATGCGATGTCCGGGGCGTACCTGCGCCACTGGGAACAGGCACCCGCATCGCCCACGCGCAACATGCCCGGGCGCGAGGACCACGTGCTGTGGGGACTAATGTGCACGGCGCTCGAGTACGAGGCGGTCGAGGAGCACGAGGACACCGAAGCCTTCTGGCATCTCGTGGAGTCACGTTACATCAGCTACGCCTTCGGTCCCGATGTGAAGATCCGCGATCTCCTGCGCTCCGCCCTTCGACTCACCCCGCGGTTGACCACCGAGTACGCCAGCATCGCGGAGTTTCGCGAGCGCGTGCGCGCACATCCCTTCCAGTTCAAGCCCTTCCATCGATTCACGAACGACGATGTAGAGCGCGTGCTGCACTACGCGGCAAACCGCATCGCGCCGTATCGCGAAGAGGCGTGGGGCAGCAGCAAGCGCAAGTTGGCGCGCGCAGGCACCTGACCGCGCGCGACCACCCCGCGTCTCAGCGGGCGCTGGCCCCCGACGCGGCGCGCTGCATTCCGTCGCCCCTGGCGAAGAATCCCGGCAGCGACACCGGTACAACGCCCGTCACGGCGTGCCGCCCCAGCACTGCGTTCGCGGCCGCGCGCTCCAGCGCATCGCCCACGCCGTACGTCACGAGGTAGGTACCCACCGCGGGTACCTGTCGGATGAGATACGGATTGCCGAAGGCGACGAGCGCCACGCGTGCGCCGTCCTGCGCCGCGAGCGCGGCCATCCAGCTGGCCACGTGTGCCGGCATCGCGGGACGTCCTTCCCCCTCGACGCGGCGCACGTACGCGGCGAGCACCACACGCTCCGCTGCCGCGGCAAGGCGTGAGAGCGAGTCGAGCTGCGACTGCGGTGTCGAAGGCGACACCTTCACGACGCGTGCGTTGGGAATCGCACCCCTGAGCATCGCCGAGAAGATGCGACCGGCGCGCAGTTCCGTTTCGGGCATGTACTGCAGTACCAGCGTCGGGCGCGACGCGCGCACCAGCGGCAGCAGCGTCTGCCGGTCGCGCAGCAGTGTGACGGCGCGGCGCGCGATGTCCTCGGCGGCGGCACGATGCGCGGGAGAACCGACCACCTCGCGTAGGTCATCGAGCGAGACGTACCGATGGAAGGCGACACCGCTGCGCGCCTTGAGCTCCAGTACCTTGCGCACCGAGGCATCGATGCGTGCCGGGGTGAGTTCACCGCGACCCACCGCACCCACGATAGCGTCGATGGCCTTGGCGGGATCGCTGGGCTTGAGCAGGATGTCGGCCCCCGCCTTGAAGGCGAGAATGCTGCTCTCGTCCACTCGGTATCCCTTGCCCACCCCTTCCATCGTCATGGCGTCGGTGATGGCGAGACCGCGGAAGCCCAGGGTGTCGCGCAGCACGCTCGTCATGATGCTGGGCACCAGTGTGGCCGGCGTGGTGGAGTCGCCCTCGAGCGCAGGCAGGGCGATGTGCGCGGACATCACCATCGCCACTCCCGCGTCGATGGCGGCGCGGAACGGCACGAGCTCAACGCTCGTCATACGCGCCCAGTCGGCCGACACCACTGGAAGTCCGACGTGGGAATCCACGTCCGTGTCGCCGTGCCCCGGGAAGTGCTTGGCGGTGGCGATGGTGCCCGCGGCCTGCGATCCCTGCACGAACAGCGCGGAAAGCTTCGCGACGCGGACAGGATCTTCGCCGAACGATCGCGTCGCGATGACAGGATTCGAGGGATTGTTGTTGACGTCCACCGTGGGCGCGAAGTTGACGTGGATGCCGACCGCCTTGGCCTCCAGCCCGATGAGACGTCCCACGTCGTACGCATCCGAATCGCGGCCCGTGGCAGCGATCGCCATCGCCGACGGAAAGACGGTGGCACTGCCGGCGTCCATGAGGTAGTGCGAGAAGACCCCGCCCTCCAGGCGTCCCAGTCCCGGCTCGAGATCCGACGAAGCAAGCAGTGGCACCTTGGCAATGCGCTGCATCGCGTTGAGCTTCGCGGCCACTTCGATCGGCGTGCCGAGGGACATTGACACACCGCCGATCCCATCCTGCATGATCCAGCGGCGCACCTCGGCGAAGCTGGAGTCGCCGTTGCTGGTGTAGTCCCCCAGCACCCACACCATCACCAGCTGCCCGACCTTCTCGCGCAGGGAGAGTGACGTCATGGTCTCGTCGATCCAACGCTGCTGCGCGGGCGTGAGCGGCGTGCCCGGGGCGATGTTCGCCGTGCCAAGCGGCGCGGGCGCGGCGGCGGGGCTGGACGTGCCGCTTCCGCGCGTCGTGCAGGCGGTGCCCACCATCAGGAGGGCGCAGGCGAGGGCGGGCAGGATGCGGGTGGTCATGTGCGTACGGGATCCGGGGCGGTGTTGGGGGCAGGCGCGAGCGCCTGCCTGACGAGTGGGGCGACCTTCGTGCCGTACAGCTCGATGGCGCGCATGAGGGTGGCGTGGGGCATGGAGCCCACGCTGAACTGCAACAGGAATCGATCCATGCGAAACAGCTCGTGCTCGTACAGGATCTTGTCCACGACTTCCTGCGGGTCGCCAATGAGCAACGCACCCCGCGGCGATCGTTCCGCCTCGTAGCGTTGCCGGGAGGCCGGCGGCCAGCCTCGCTCGCGGCCGATGCGACCCATCGTTTCCGCGTACGGCGGCCAGGCCGCGTCGGCCGCAGCCTGCGAGCTGTCGGCCACGAATCCGTGGGAGTTGATGCTCACCTTGAGCGTGCTCGCATCGTGCCCTGCCTCTCGACCCGTCGCGCGGTAGAGCTCCACGAGATCGCGGAATCGCTCGGGTGTCCCGCCGATGATCGCGACCGCCAGCGGCAAACCGAGCGTGCCGGCGCGCACGACGGACTCCGGCGTTCCGCCGACCGCGATCCACACGGGAATCGGGTCCTGCACGGGACGGGGATACACGCCGCGGTTGGCGATGGACGCCCGGTGCGTGCCGCGCCACGTCACGTGGGTGGAAGTGCGCAACGCCAGCAGCAACCGCAGCTTCTCGTCGAAGAGTTCGTCGTAATCGTTGAGGTCATACCCGAACAGCGGGTAGGACTCGATGAACGATCCGCGGCCCGCCATGATCTCCGCCCGACCTCCGGACAGCAGGTCCACCGTGGCGAACTCCTGAAAGACGCGCACCGGATCGTCGGAGCTGATCACCGACACCGCGCTGCTCAGGCGAATGCGCTTTGTGCGCATGGCGGCGGCCGCGAGCACCACCGCCGGCGTGGACACGACAAAATCGGGACGGTGGTGCTCCCCGATCCCGAACACATCGAGCCCCACCTGGTCGGCCAGCTCCACCTCCTCCATGAGATTGCTCAGCCGCTGCTGCGCGGAGATGGACTCCCGCGTGACGGGATCGGGCGAATTCTCGGCGAAGGTGTAGAGACCCAGTTCCACGAGTGCGCACCAAGACGGGTGTAGTCAGCCGAACGCAGGACAGCGCGCGGCGCCGCGAAAGATAATGAAGCTGCCCCGGGTGTTACTTGATGGGTGAGTAGTCGGTGGGATCGACGAACACCGACTCCACCTTCTGCACGATCTTCCCGTTTGCCTCGGAGGCCGCGCGCGCCTTCTGCCATTCAGGATCCTGGCCGAACTCCGTCCAGTGCTGCGCTGCCAGGGCACGGCTGGGATGCGCGATGATGTAGATGAGGGTGTTGTGGGAGCGCAGGGAGTCCTGCGGAATCCAGTACCCGATGTTGACCATGCCGTGCTTCGCGAAAAGGCGCGTGGTATGGTCACGAAAACGGGCGTTTAGGTCGTTGAGCTTCCCGTCGAACGTGGTATACGTGCGTATCTCGAACACGCGGTCTGCCGTGGCCGGCGACGCGGCGGTGGGAGTGGCGTTCGCGTCGATTGTAGCGCCGCGCGTGCACGCCGCCAGGAGCATCGAGAGCAGGAGGAGGTGCTTCTTCATGAGGGGCACGATGAGATGCGAGGAAGGGTCGAGCGCCGTGGTTTGGGCGGAAGCGATGGACGCGGCGGCGGCGGTGCTGTGGTCCGGGAGATTACTCCCAGCGAAAGACCTTCGTGGCGGCGGTACTGCACGCAGCGAAAACGAGCAGCAGGGCCACCACGTTGATCCACTGGGCCGACCATCCCGTGCCATCCCATATGCCCTGCATGAGTGATACCGCGTGCGTGGTGGGCAGCGCGAAGGCCACCATCTGCAACGCGCGGGGCAGTCGATCGACGGGAATGAACAGCCCGGATATGGCGAGCATGGGATACAGCACCGCCGCGCCGATCGGCTGCGCGAAGCGCGCCGTGGGAATGATGCTGGCGATGACGAAGCCGAGCGAGAGGATGCTGAGGGTGCTGAGCAGGAGCGCCGCCGTGAAGCTCAGCAGCGGTACGTCGAGCGAGCCGGGGAAGAGCCGCCTGCCGGCGATGAGCAGCAGCGCCAGGCTGACGATCGTGAAGGAGAGCTTCACGACGACGTGCGCGCCAAGGATCGTGAGCGGTGAAAGGGGCGTGGCGCGCAGTCGCTTGAGGATGCCGCCTTCCCGGTAGATCGAGATGATGGCGAGCAGGGACAGCACGGCGTTGATCGCGATGAGCACCGCCGCCAGGATCG
>JBDSVW010000075.1:0-8461 GCA_039927015.1 Gemmatimonadaceae bacterium
CCGGGTCGTCGCGCGACGACTCCACGCCACAGAACGAGCCGGCGTAGCGATGGCGCACGGCCTTGCGGGGCTTGAACAGGTGCGCCGGGGACGCCGCGATCCGGTCGTGCAGCTGGTGCAGCGTGGAGAGGTTGTTGAGCACCCAGAAGGAGCGGCCCTGCGTGGACATCACCAGGTCGCCGTGCTGCACGCGGAAGTCGGTGATGGGTACGACGGGCAGGTTCTGCTGGAACGGCGTCCACTGCTTGCCGTTGTCGAACGAGATGAACATGCCGAACTCGGTGCCGGCATACAGCAGCCCCTCACGCTCCGGGTCCTCGCGCACCACGCGCGTCGGGTAGTCGGCCGGAATGCCGTTGGTCCCGTTGGTGAGCAGCGTCCAGCTCTTGCCGTAGTCGTCGGTGCGGAAGAGGTACGGATGAAAGTCTCCCAGCAGGTAGCAGTGCACGGCGTAGTACGCCGACCCCTTCCGGTGCGGCGACGGCTCGATGTTCTGCACCCGGCATCCGTACGGCGGGCCCTCGAAGTTGTTGCGGGCAAACTCCGGCTGGTTCGGCGCCACGCCCTTCGGGGTGACATTGCTCCACGTCTTGCCGTTGTCGCGGGTGACGTGGAAGGGTCCGTCGTTCGCGCCCACCCAGATCACGCCCGGCTCCAGCGTCGACTCCCGGATCGCGTACACCACCGAGAAGTACTCCTCGCCCGTCACGTCAATCGTGATCGGCTCACCGCTCGGCGACTGCTGGCGCTCCGGCGGGTTGAGCGTGAGATCGGGGGAGATGCGCTCCCAGGTGACGCCTCCGTCAACGGTCCGGTGCAAGTACTGCGATCCGTAGTACACGGTGTTGGGCGCGTGCGGCGATATCTCCATGGGTGAGACACGCTGGAAGCGGTAGATGAGCTCCTTGCCGGGGTTGCCGTAGAGCGACTGGGCGCCCACCCAGTACGGCTGCTCCTGCCCCGCCTTCATGTTCATGCGCGAGAACTGGCCTTTGCAGCTGCCGTACACGACCTCCGGGTTGCCCGGATACGGCATGATGGGACCTGTCTCGCATCCCGGTCCGCTCGTCCATTCCTGCATGGGCGAGTCGGGACGTCCCGAGGTGAGCGGCAGGGAGGGCACGATCAGCGTCGAGTTGTCCTGCTGCGCGCCGTAGAGGCGATAGGGGAACTGGTTGTCGGCCACCACCTGATAGATCTCGGCCGTGGGCTGGTTGTAGAGCGTGGACCACGTCCGTCCCCCGTTGATCGAGACCGTGGCGCCGCCATCGTTGCCCTGCACCATCAGGTCCGGATTATTCGGATTGATCCAGAGATCGTGGTTGTCGCCATGCGGGATGTTCTGCGACCGCCACGTCTTGCCACCATCCGTGGTCTTGTAGAACCCCTCGCTCATCGCCCAGATCGTGCTCGGGTCCTTTGGATGGACCGCGAGGTTGGTATAGTAGAAGGGACGGGTGAGCATCGGGGCGAAGGTGCTGGCCACCGTCCACGTCTCGCCGGCGTCGTCGGAGCGATAGAGGCCGCTGCCCGGCTTGGCCTCGATGATCGCGAACACCGCGTTAGGCGCGGCCGGCGTCACGGCGATGTTGCTCTTGCCGAACAGCTGGTCGGGCAGGCCCGCCGTGAGCTTCTTCCACGTCACGCCGCCGTCGGCCGACTTGTACAGTCCGCCCTCACGTGCGCCGGAGATGATCGTCCACGGCTTGCGCTCCCCACGCCACATGGAGGCGTAGACCACCTTCGGGTTGCCGGGCTGGAACTCCACGTCCACGGCCCCGGTGGAATCGGACACGAACAGCACCTTCTGCCAGTTGCGCCCGCCGTCCGACGTGCGATACACGCCACGCTCGGCGTTCGGCTTGAAGGGATTGCCGATGGCCGCCACGAGGGCGATCTCGGGGTTGCCGGGATCGATCGCCACGCCACCGATGTTGCCGACGTCGCGCAGTCCCATGTGCGCCCACGTGGTGCCCGCATCGGTCGACTTGTAGATCCCATTGCCGATGGACACGTTCGAGCGGTAGCCGTCGGACCCCGTTCCGGCGTAGATGACGTTGGGGTCGGAGTCTGCGACGTCGAGGGCACCCATCGAGCCGGCCTGGAAGAACTTGTCGGAGATGTTGAACCACGTCTGGCCCGCGTCCGTGGTCTTCCAGACCCCGCCACCCGTGGACCCCATGTAGAAGGTGTGCGGCGCCTGCGCGACGCCCGTCACCGTCGTCACGCGTCCGCCGCGTGCGGGGCCGACGTTGCGATAGCGATAGGCCGCGAAGAGCGCGGGGTCGAGCCGGGTGAGCGGTGCCACGGCGGGACGCGGCGTTGCCGCCCGGCGGGCTGCGTTAGGCGACTGAGCCGGGCCCGACAGAGGCAACAGGGCGCCCGCGAGGGCAACCAGCGCGCCAACGCGGAGCGGAGAGATGGACAGACGGTGGGACATCGACGACCTCGTCAACGGGGGAGAGTACCTCATCATAAACGCTTATCGCGCGCCACGCGTTGGTACGCAAGGGTGCGGCGACTACGGCGCGGACGGTCCAGGGCGCTCTCGCCTCCAGCGGGTCGCCGCGCGAAGTTGGGGGGTGGACCGCCCCGCCGCCGGCCGCGCACCACGATGCTCCGTTCCCCGCACTCCCCCCGGACAACCTGCCATGCCCCCCTACCCGCTCCCTCGCCGCGTCCCGCCAGCCGGACGCCCGACCGCATCGCGGCCGCGCCGATTCCCGTCGGCGCACCTCTTCGGTGCCGTCCTGGCCGCCACGTTGCTCGCAATCCCGGCGGCTCCGGCCGCGGCCCAGACGTCCCGCGGCGAGGCGCGCATCCGCTGGGAACGCATGTGCCAGATCAGGAAGGAGAAGTTTCACCACATCCTGCCGGAGGCCATGCGCGAGAACGGGATCGACATGTGGATCGTGGCGCAGAAGGAAGGACACAACGACCCGCTGTTCGACCTGCTGGGGCGCGGCTACACGGGCAGCATCGGCTACTACATCTTCACCGACCGCGGGGGCGACGAGATCGAGCGTGCGGCGTTAGGCATCACCGACCATAACCGCGCCGCGTGCGGCGCCTACTCGGTGGACTCCGGCTCGGCCGATCTGGCGGCCTTCGTCCGCGCGCGGAACCCGCGCCGCATCGGGCTCAACATGTCCGACGAAATGGGCATGGCGGACGGGCTCACCCATACGCTCCACCAGCACATCGTCTCCACGCTCGGGCCGGAGCTGTCCCGGCGCATCGTGAGCGCCGAGAAACTCATTTCCGACTTCAGCTCCCGCCGCACGGCGTCGGAGATCGTCGCCTTCGGTGAAGCGGGTGAGAAGGGCCGGCAGATCGCCGAGCGCGCCCTGTCGAACGAGGTCATCCAGCCCGGCGTAACGACGCTGGCCGACGTGGCATGGTGGATTCAGCAGCGGCAGTTCGACCAGAATCTTGGCTCCTCGTTCGAGGTGCCGTCCGTCTACATCACCGGTCCCGATGGCATCGAGGCGACATCCACCGACCGCATCATCCAGCGCGGCGATCTCATCATGCTCGACTTCGGCGTCGGGTACCTGAGTATGTGGACCGACCAGAAGCGCATCGCCTACGTGCTGAAGCCGGGCGAGACACGATTGCCGGAAAGTTTCCAGCGCGCGTTCGACAACGGCGTGCGCGTGCGGAACATCATTCACCGCACGGCGCGACCCGGACGCACGGCGCAGGAGATGATGGATGTCATCAACGCCGCCATCGCGAAGGCCGGCATCCTGCCGATGCAGGGGTTCAATACGGTGCGAAACGACGACTCGGTGGAGTTCATCATCGGCTGCCACTCGGTGGGCGACTGGGGGCACGGGATCGGGCCGTCCATGGCATTCTTCAATCCGGGGCGCCTGAAGTACGAGATGCGGCCCACGAACCTCTTCTCCATTGAGCTCTTCGCCTATACGCCGATCCCGGAATGGGGGGGCAAGAAGTTGCGCATTCCGCTGGAGGACGATGGCATGGTGACAGCCCGCGGCGTGGAGTGGGTCTATCCAGTCAATCCCGGCATCATCCTCGTCAAGTAGAGCCGCAGGAATGCGAAGCGCGCACGGGAGTGATAGCCCGTGCGCGCTTCCTGCGAAGTGCACCACACCTACGGCTTGCGCTTTCCCCACACCGGCGGCGGGGGCTCCGGCAGCAAGGTGACCGGATTCGCCTGCAGCAGCTTCATGGCCTCACGCACGGCGCTTTCGAGCTGCGGATCGCGACCCGCGATGACGTCCTTGGGCCAGTTCTCGACGTCGATATCGGGCGCTACGCCCTCGTTCTCCACCGCCCACTTCCCGTCCTTGCTGAAGAAGCCTCCGCGAGGTGCAATCATGGTGCCGCCGTCGATGAGCGCCGGGGTGTCCCATGTGCCCACCAGCCCACCCCACGTCCGCTTGCCCACCAGCGGTCCGATTTTCCGGTGACGGAACATGTAGGGCATCAGGTCGCCGCCCGATCCCGCCATTTCATTGATGATCATCACCTTTGGTCCCCAGATGCCGGCGGCCGGACTGGTGAACGGCTTCCGGTCGCCTTCGCGGTTGTTGAAGTATCCGTCGAAGTCGCGCTGGAGCACGTCGATGATGTAGTCGGCCGCCGAGCCGCCGCCATTGAAGCGCTCATCGATGATCGCGCCCTGCTTGTCCTGCTGGGCGAAGTAGTACCGATTGAACGAGGTATAGCCCGGCTGGCCCGTGTTGGGGATGTAGACATACGCCAGCTTGCCACCCGACAGCGAGTCGACGAGGCGCCGGTTGGATTCCATCCAGGCGCGCTGCCGCAGTCCCTGCTCGCTGGTCACGGGCACGACCACCACGCGGCGGGCGCCCTCGAGCGCCGGCCGCGCATTGACGTGCAGCACCGTCTGGCGGTTCGCGGTGCCTTCCAGCAGCCGGTAGATGTTATCCGGCGCGCGCAGCTCCACGCCGTCGATGGCGACGAGGTAGTCGCCGACCTTCACGTCGATGCCGGGACCGCTGAGCGGGGCGCGCAGCTCGGGATTCCAGCTCTCCGCGTCATAAATACGACGGATGCGATAGCGGCCGCCCACGATCTCGAAGTCGGCGCCTAACGTGCCCCCGCTCGCCGACGGCACCGACGGCAGGTCGCCCCCGCGCACGTAGGAGTGACCGACGGCCACCTCGGCGCCCGTCATATCGAGCAGGTAGTTGAAGTCCTCGCGATGCGCGACATGGGCAAGGAGCGGCTCGTACATCGCCTTCACTTTCGCGTAGTCCGCGCCCTGCATGTTGCTCACGTACAGGTACTCGCGCTGGTTGCGCCACCCTTCGGCGAACATCTGGCGATACTCCGCGCGCGGATCGACCAGCATCCGGATGTTGGCGGTCAGGCGGCCCTGGCCGGCGGTCGCCGGCGGGCCCTCGGTGTTCACGACCGTCATCGCACCCTGCGGACCCGCCCCACGCCACAGCAACTTGCGGCCATCGGCCGAGACCGTGTACTGCGTCACGCCGCTGGCAAACACCGTGGCCTTGCGATCCTTGAGCGTGAACTTGTGCAGCGTCTCCCCGCGTCCGCCCTGGGGCGTGTCGGCGGTGCCGATTTCGGGAATGTTCTCAATGAAGAAGAGCGTACCCGCAATGCCCGCCGCGAGTTGGCCGTAATCGCGCGGCACCACGCCCAGTGAGAGCACGCGCTGGTTGAGACCCTCGAAGTCGATCGTGACCGGCGCAACCGCCAGTCGCGCCCCGCTATTGCCCGACGCGCTGCCCGACGCGTTAGGCGCTGGGCCCGCCGGCGTCACCCCGGCGGAATCACGCCGCGCGCCCGCTGCACCCTCTTCATCGCTTTCCGGCGCGAAGGGGGACGGGTCGGTCTTCCGTAGCACCGCGAGGTAGATGGCGCGCGTCACCGGATGATCGTACGACGACATGTCGAGCCAGCCCGTGCGCGGCCCGTAGTCCGTCGAGGCGACCCAGTAGAGATACTTGCCGCTGGCGTCGAACACGGGCCACGTGGCGTCCGCCATGCCATCGGAGAGCTGCCGCGTGGCGCCATTCTGGGTGTCGTACACGAAGATCGCGCGGAAAAGTGACGGCAGGCGCTTGGCATACGCGATCCAGCGGGAGTCGGGACTCCACACGGGGTTGATGGACCGGTCGGGCTGCATGTACGGGTCCGTGTCCACTTTCGTCGAACGCCCCGAGACCACGTCGGTCACCCACAACCGCAGGTGTGCATCGGTATAGAGGATGCGCGCGCCATCGGGCGACCACGCGGGCGTGTAGTAGAATGACGGCTCCGGCAGCTCGATCGTGCGCGGCGGCGTGATGCCGTCCTGCGACTCGAGCATGAGCTTGTAGCTGCCACCGGCATCCGAGAAGTACGCGACGGTCTTGCCGTCGGGCGACCACGACGGAGTCCGCTCGGCGACACCGGAGGAGCGCGTGAGGTTCCGCCAGTCGCCCTTCTCGGCGGGAATGGTGAAGATCTCCCCGCGGGCTTCCACTGCGGCACGCTTGCCTGTGGGGGAAAGCGAGATATTTGCGATGCGGTTGCTGACGTCCTTCCACTCCGGCATCAGCCACGGAAAGTCGCCGCGCACGGAGATGTCGAGGCGCTTCGCCTGTTTGGTGCGCGGATCCAGCAGGTGCACATAGCCCCCCTGCTCGAACACGACCACGCCGCCGCCCGCGTCCACCGCCTTCACGTCGAAGTCGGTGAAGTGCGTGAGCTGCTCCAGCTTCTTCGAGCTGCGGTCGTAGGACCAGACGTTGTGCACGCCATCGCGATCGGAGGCGAAGTAGACCACATCACCCAACCAGACCGGGTCGATGTCCTTGGAATCCGTCCATGGCGGCGACTCCACCTCGTGGGTGGCCATGTCCATGATCCAGATCGCCCGGTTCTGGCCGCCGCGGTAGTTGCGCCGCTCGTCGTCCCACGAGTTGTTCATGCGATAGGCGACGTGCTTGCCGTCAGGCGCAATCTTTCCCTGCCAGGCGCGAGGCATCGGCAGCGGTGTCTCCACGTCACCCTCCACGCCCACGCTCCAGAACTTCGGGGCGTTGTTCGGTGAGGCGCGGCCCGAGGCGAACACGACCCGCTGCCCGTCGGGCGTCCAGCCCTGGGTGACGTCGGCGCCGGGATGCCAGGTGAGACGCTTGGGCTCGCCGCCGGCCGCGGGCACAATGAAGACGTCCGTGTTGCCGCCGTACTGCCCGCTGAACGCGATCCAGCGCCCGTCAGATGAAAACTTCGGGTTCGAGGTGACGCCCTGGAAACTCGTCAGCCGACGCGCGTCACCCCCGTCTCGCGACGCGACCCACAGGTTGTTGGCGTAGGAGAACGCAACCTGCGTCGCGCTCACCGTAGGCTGGCGCAGCAGGCGCGTCTGCGCGCCCGCCGTCTGGGCGAGGGAGGCGCATAGCAGCGCCGCGACGAGTCGTGGTTGATACATGGGGGGCAAGGATGCGGGAGAGATCGCCGGTCTACCGTGACCGGCAACGGGTGAATCATGCCCCCGTGAACACCACAAGGGGAGTGGCGGTCGCGTGCGCCGAGAGAGGGGGCAGCGGAGAACTCCCGTCACGAAAAGAACACGGGAGGGCGCCCCCCGGCGCCCTCCCGTGTCTTCCCATCACCCGGCAACTCGATAACCGGGCACCTCACTCCACTCAGCGGCGCCAGTCTCGCACGCGACGCTCGCAATAGTCGCGGATGCGGTCGCGCTGCAGGATCTCCTCGCGACGCGTGTCCACCTGGTCGCGGCGCAGGCGGCGGCGCATGTCATCCGTGCAGTTCTCGAACATCCGCCACTGCGTCGCATTCCAGCGGCGCGTACGCTTCGTGAAATCACGGTCCCGCTTCTCGAATTCCCGCCGGTCGTCGACACCCCACCCATCGTAGTTGCGGTAGTCGTAGCCGCGGTTGCCGTAGCCGCGGTTGCCGTAGCCGCGGTTGTCGTAGCGGCGGTCGTCATAGCGGCGGTTGTCGTGGCCGTAGCGGCTATCGGCGCGGTCTCGTGCACGCTCCCGCGCCCGCTCCAGTTCACGCTGACGGTCCCGATCACGGTCCCGGCGATCGTCCCGATCCTTGTCGCGGGCGCGATTCCAATCCCATTTGTCATCCTTCTTGTCGTCCTTGCTCGCGGAGCGCTTCGACTCGGTACGGGCGCGCTCGCGATCGCGAATCATGTCGCTCACACGAGTCCGCAATTCGCTTTCGTCCTGCTTCTGCTGCGCCTGCGCAAAGGACGGCACGCCCGCGAGCAGGAGGGACACCGTAAGAACTGACAGGGTTTTTCGCATGGTCGTACCTCGCTTCGATACTCTGGATTATCACGTCACCCTCGGAATCCACCGGGTGGCGACGACGTGCCCGCGGGCTCGTGCCGTATTGAAAAGCAGCATCGGTGCCAGCAGGGCCCCGACCAGCGAGTTTGCCGTAACTCAATGTTGCACCGCGACTTACGCTGGTACTCCTG
>JBDSVW010000076.1:0-6760 GCA_039927015.1 Gemmatimonadaceae bacterium
AACACCCCCACGCGCCACGGCTCCTTCGCCATCGCGTGCGAGGGGGCGTGCGTGTCCTCGCCGGCAGCCGTGAGCACCAGCAGCAGGGCCGCGGCCTGCTCGACCGTCAGCTGCCGCGCGCTGGCGGCGAACACGAAGCCAAGGTAGCGCGCACCTAACGAGCGCGCCTGCACGACGTCGTCGGGGCGGGTCAGTCCGCAGAACTTGATGTCAGGAATCATGGGCTCGTCGCTGCACCGCGCACAGTTGTCGCAGCAGTGCTTCGGGGTTGGGGTCGGCTGAAAGAATCGACCCGATCAGGACCGCATGCGCGCCCTGTCGGGCCGCGCACTCCACATCGTCCGCGCTGGACATGCCACTCTCGGCGACCCGCACGCGCTCGGCTGGTATCGCGGGCAGCAGACGCGCGCTCACCTCCGGCTCGATGACGAGCGTCTCGAGGTCCCGGGCATTCACGCCGATCACCTGGGCCGGAGTTCGCAGCGCGACGTCGAGTTCCTCCTCGCTGCGGACCTCCACCAGCGGTTCGAGGCCCGCCGCGAACGCCTCATCCACCAGCCGCATGAGCTCCGCCGGCGGCAGCGCGCGCGCGATGAGCAGGGCCGCCGAGGCACCGAGGGCACGCGCCTCCCAGAGCTGCACAGCGTGCACGTGAAAGTCCTTCTTGAGTAACGGCACCTGCACGCGGCGGTGTACCTCCAGCAGATCCTCGTTCCGCCCGCCAAACTCCCTCGGCTCGGTGAGGATGGAGAGGGCGCGCGCGCCACCCGCCACGTACTGCGAGGCGCGCTCCGTCGCCTCGATGTCCGCATTGATCACGCCCTTGGAGGGAGACTGTCGCTTGAGTTCCGCGATCACCGCCACGCGGTCACCACGCCTGAGCGCGGCGGCGAAGGGCACGGCGTCCGGCGCATCACGCACCTGGTCCCTGAACTCCGCCATCCGGGTGGCCAGCACACTCGCACGAGCGTGGGCGGCGTCGGTCAGGCGCCCGAGGGGACCGTGCGGGGGGATCCAGCTGAATTTATCTTGCACTTCGGTTCTTCTTCGGCTATCGTGACTTCGGCAGTTGTTCGGGCACGCCCTTGCCAGAGTTTCGGGGCTCAGACGACCACAGCGCGGAGCAAACCAATGCCGCTCACCAAACGGCAGCGAGAAATCCTGACCTACCTGCAAGGCTACGCCGAAGATCGAGGCTACGCCCCCAGCTTCGAAGAAATCGCGTCGCACTTCAACTATAACTCGCTGGCTACCGTGCACGAACATCTCACCAATCTCGAGCGGAAGGGCTACATCCGCCGAAGCTACAATGAGAGCCGGGCCATCGAGATTCTCCCCTCCGATCTCTTCGCGCGCGCCGTGGAGCTTCCCTTGCTCGGCACGGTAGCCGCCGGACAGCCCATCGAGGCGGTCACGCACAACGAAAGCCTGTCTGTGCCGCAGGAGCTGGTGACGCGCAGTGGCGACCACTACGTCCTCAAGGTGCGCGGCAATTCCATGATCGACGAGCAGATTCGCGACGGCGACTTCGTCATCGTGAACGAGCGGCGCAGCGTGGATAACGGGGAGATGGTTATCGCCCTGCTCGACGACAACGGCGCCACCGTCAAGAAGTTCTACCGGGAACGCGATGGCCGCGTCCGCCTGCAGCCGGCCAACGAGGCGCTGGCACCCATCTACGTGCACGAGCGCGACATCGCCATTCAGGGCGTCGTGGTGGGGGTCATCAGGCGCTACTAGCCTAGCTGGGAGCGCTGACCCGCCGCGCGCCAACGCTCGCGCTCGGCGTTCCTAATGCGTTCCTGAATGCATCACGCAGGCAGGCACTCAGGAAGGGAGGCGCTCAGGCGCTCAGGCACTCGGCGAGTTGGGTCGCCTGAGCCTCCCCGCTTCAGGCGGGGTGGTACGCCGCGCGCAACCGATCAAGGGCTTGCATCCCCACGCGCTGCGCGATGCCGTCGCGCGCCATCGCTACCGCCTCCGCGAACGATGTCGCGCGAGCGCCGACGTAGAGCGCCGCGGCCGCATTGAGGATCACGGCTGCCGTGGCGGCGGCGTTCCCTTCGTTTGAGAGCACGGCGCGCACGATGCGCGCGTTGTCCACGGGGCCGCCACCCACCAGATCCGCCGCGGCCAGTCCGGCGAAGCCGAAGTCAGCCGGGCTCACGCTCCACTCCGACACCGCGCCGTCGCGCACCTCCAGCACGCGCGTCGTGCCGAGGGGAGAGACCTCGTCCATACCGGGTTCTCCGTGCACGATGAGGGCATGCTGCGTTCCCAGCGCCGCGAGCGCCCCCGCGAGCAGCGGCATCCGGCCCTCCTCCGCGACGCCCAGCACCTGCCGGCCGGCCCCGGCGGGATTGGCGAGCGGTCCCACGATGTTCATGACCGTGGGAATCGCCAGCTCCCTCCGCACCGGACCCACGTGGCGCATGGCGGGGTGCATGCTCGGCGCGAACATGAAGACGATGCCCGCGTCACGCAGTGCGCGCTCCATTACCAACGGTTCGACATCCAGTGGCACGCCTAGCGCCTCGAGCACGTCCGCGCTGCCACACTGCGACGTGAACGAACGGTTGCCGTGCTTCGCGACCCGCAGCCCCAACCCGGCCGCCAGCAGCGCCGCCGCGGTCGAGATGTTGAACGTCGGCACCGTGCCCCCGCCTGTGCCGCAGGTATCGACGAGCGCTTCAGGAGAATCCGCGTCGAGGCGAACCATCGCCTCGCGCATCGCGGTGGCGGCTCCCGCCACTTCGGCGATGTCCTCCCCCTTGACCCGCAGCGCCATGAGCAGCGCCGCCACCTGCGCCGGGGTTGCCTCCCCGCGCATGATGATGCCGAACGATTCCGCCGACTCGTCCGCGGTGAGCGAGTGCCCGAAGGCGAGCCGCCGGATGGCCTGCTGCAGGGGGCTGGCCTGGACGCTAACGCTCACTGATCGCTCCCAGCAGCCGCTCGGGAAGACGCGCATTCGCCGCGATCAGCGCCATCACGAGCCCAAGCACGCTGACGCGTTCCACGTCTTCTTCCACGAATACCCCTCGTTTCGCACGGTTCGTCAGGTTGACCACGCCCACCAGCTCGTCCCGATAGATGAGCGGGAACGAGATGAACGATCCCGTGGTGAGAAACTGGTCGCGCAACAGGGGATGGCGGTCGGCCTCGGCAGCGTCCTGCACCAGCAGGGTCTCCCGCGAGACGGCGACGATGCCGGCGACCCCCTTGCCATGGGGAACGCGCGATCCGATGACAATGTTCGGCGCCAGGCCTCGCGCGGCGGCGAGGTAGAGCGTTTCTGGTTCCGGCGCCCGCAGCATCAGCGAACAGCGCTGGGCCTGCATGTCGTCCCCGACCAGCGCCATGAGGCCATCGACTAGGGCGTGCGGATCGCCGTGGGCCGTGTTGTCCACGCGGAGCGCACGCTCGATGAGATACAGCGTGCGCGTCTTCTGGCGCAGCGACTCGTGGCGGCGGTGCAATTCGATGTGCGCCTGTTCGAGCTGGCCCACGGCTGCGGTGAGCTGCTGCTCGAGCGACTCCGCCTTGCGGGCGGCGCGACGGCCATCCTCCTGGGCATGCGCGCTCTCCCGCTCGAGCTGCAGCAGCCGGTCTGCGTCCGCGGCTGGCGTCAGCGACGCTTCCCCCCGCGCGCGTCCCAACTCCTCCTCCAGCGCGCCCAGCTTGCGCACGTACTCCCCATGCACGCGCTGGGTCACGTCCTCGAGCGTGCGCACCGCCTCCTCCCGCGCTTCCCGCTCATGGTAGCGCGCGAAGGCAAGGTCGAAGAGTGCAACGCACGGCCCGAAGCGCTCGCTCGTGCGCGTGCCGAACATGCGGCGCTGTTCGTAGAGCGCCAGCATGGCCAGCAGGTCCCCATCCATCGTTAGGCCGCGCAGCGAGAGGATGCCGCCGTCGGCGAAGGGCGACAGCCCCAGCAGGCGCGCGTATTCCATCGAGCGATCGCCGAGGTCCACGAACTGGCCGCCGTGGGCAACGATGGAGCGGGCGCCCGGCGGCAAGTGGTCGATCGTCGTGTCGACCGTGACGCGCTGCACCACGCCCCCGCTCGGCGTCATGCGCTCCCGCAGCATGTCGCGCCGGCCGTCGTAGGGAAAGACACCCACCATGGCCGAACGGTCGGCCTCGGCAAGCGCCTCGCCCAGCGCTACCAGCGCCGCGTCTAGATCGGGGGCGACGCTGAGTGCGTGCGCGAGCGAAGGGAGGCTGCGAGTCGACATGAGAGGGGGTGCCGCCGTGCCCGTGCGTGGGTCGCTAGCGGAGGTGCAAAGTGATCGTGTAGGTCAAGCGAAGTCAATCAGTTGGCGCGACCACGGCGTTGCTTGACTTGAAGTGCCGCAAAGCTAAGTTTCGGCCCGATGTCGGTGCGCACCATGCAGCTCGTGCTGCACTACAACGGGACCTCCTTTGCGGGGTGGCAAGTCCAGCCGAAGCAGCGGACTGTCCAGGGGGAGCTCGAGCGGGTGCTTGGCTCATTGTGCGGTGCGCGAATCGCGGCCTACGGCGCGGGACGCACCGACGCGGGTGTGCATGCGCTCGGTCAGGCGGCAAGCATCCGGGTGCCGGAAAAGTGGAGCGCGCCAACGCTACAGCGCGCCCTCAACGCCCTCCTGCCACCTGATGTGTGGGTCGCGGCGGTGCATGAAATGCGCCCCGAGTTCCACGCACGCTATAGCGCGCGCTCCCGTCGTTATGCGTACTATGTTGGCACGGATGCGGACGCCCGCTCGCCGTTTCGCCGCTCCACCGAATGGGCGTATGCCCGCCCCCTTGAGCGCGCCGCCCTCGACGTCGCCGCCCGCGAAATCGTGGGCGACCACTGTTTTCTCGCCTTCGCGGTGAGGGGAACGGCTCCCGAGGGAGACGCGCACCGCTGCATCCTCACCGATGCGCAGTGGTGCGATCGCGTCGGGGGGATCACCTTTCATGTCGAGGGAAATCGCTTCCTGCACCACATGGTGCGGTTTCTCGTGGGAACCATGCTCGATATCGCGAGTGGGAAACGACCGGCCGGAGACATGCAGCGCCTGCTGCACGCTTCGTCCAACGCGGAAGTCTCACCGCCCGCGCCGGCACACGCGCTCTTTTTCGAGCGCGTGACCTATCCGTCCGACCTCTACCTCAACGCTGAATGAAGACGTACATCGCAACAGCCTCTCCGGACGACGTGCGGTGGGCCGTCGCGTGCGGGCTGGCCGACGGGATCCTCATCAGCGGCTCCATGCTCGACGCCGACATTCCCGGCGACGACCTGCGCGACCGCGCCCTCGACCTCTCCCGTCTCATCGACGGCATGGCCATCGTCTCGGTCGGCGCGCGCGACGCGGGCGTGCTCTACCACGAGGGCCGGGAACTCGCGCGCCTGAGCGATCAGCTCATCATCGAGATGCCCCTCGATGCTGACACGCTCGAGTCGCTCCACCGCGCCGTGATCGACGGCTGTCGCGTGGCGGCGTCGATGGTCTTCACCTCGTCGCAGGCGCTGCTGGCGGCCAAGGCCGGCGCGATGGCCGTGCTCGTGCCGGTGGCCGCCCTGGAGGCGCTCGGACTCAACCTGGCCAGCACCCTGTCCGAGATGCGCGCGATCTACAACGCGCATCTTATCGAGTGCGAGATCGTGGCCGTCTGTCCGCAGAGCGCGTCACAGTTTGGCGTGTGCGCAGTGGCCGGGGCCGACGCGGTCGTGGTCGACGTCTCCACGGTGCGTGACCTGCTCCTCCATCCCCTCACCGACCGCACGCTGGACGCCATGCTACCGGGACTCACCGCCCGCAGCCGTCAGGGGCAATTCACGTGAGCGCACGCGACCTCTTCGCCGCACTGACCATCGCGCTGGGTGCCGCCTGCGAGGGCAAGGCATCCGACGCGCAGGTGGCCGCGGCCTCGCCGCCCGCGGTGACCCAGCAGATTGACGCGTCACGCCGCACGGCGATCACCTCGGCGGTCGCCCGCGTCTCGCCAGCCGTGGTGACGGTGCAGACGGAGACCGTGGAGCGCGTGCCCGTCGACGTCTTCGAACAGTTCTTCGGTGGCCGCTCGGGCCAGCAGGTGCAACCCGGCCTCGGCTCCGGCTTCGTGATCCGACCCGAAGGCATCATCGTCACCAATGCCCACGTCGTCGCCGGTGCGTCGAAGATCTCCGTCATGCTCCCCGACGGCACGATGTACGCGGCCACCCTGGTGGGCAGCGATGAGACCAACGACCTGGCCGTCATCAAGATCGACGCACGCAACCTGCCGGTGGTCGCGTTAGGCAACTCCGAGGCGCTGCTCATCGGTGAGTGGGCCATCGCCATCGGCAACCCGTTCGGCTTCCTGCTCGGCAACACCGAACCCAGCGTGACGGCGGGTGTGATCAGCGCCACCGGCCGCAACCTCATCGGGCGCAGCGAGGGAAGCGGCGTGTACGTCGGCATGATCCAGACGGACGCCTCGATCAACCCGGGCAACTCCGGGGGGCCGCTCGTCAACGGATCGGGCGAGGTGATCGGGGTCAATTCCTCCATCTATTCGCCCAGCGGCGGATCGATCGGGCTCGGCTTCGCGATTCCCATCAACCGCGCGCGGCGCATCGTGGACGACCTGGTCGACCACGGCAACGTACGCCGCCCCTGGATCGGCGAGAAATTGCGGGCGTCGCCGACCGACAATCCGCGCGACATCGTCACGGCGGGGGTCATCGTCAGTGCCGTGGTCGAGGGCTCTCCGGCGTCGAAGGCCGGCCTGCAGCCCGGTGACCAGA
>JBDSVW010000077.1:0-3206 GCA_039927015.1 Gemmatimonadaceae bacterium
CTGGAGGCGAAGCGGTTGTTGCTCAAGGCGGGCACCATCGTGGACGCCACGATCATCGCCGCCCCGAGCTCGACGAAGAACGCGACCCAGACGCGGGACCCCGAGATGAAGCAGACGCGCAAGGGCACTCCGTGGTACTTCGGCATGAAGCTCCACGTCGGCACGGATCGCCGCGGCGTCGTGCACTCGCTTGTGACAACCGATGCGGGGGCGGCGGACATCACGCAGTTGCCCCAGCTGCTGCACGGGCAGGAGACGACGCTGCACGGCGACAAGGCGTACTACAAGGCCGACGACAAGCTCCACTGGGAAGCCAGCGGCGGACGCTACCTGGTCAACAAGAGCGGCAAGCGGACGCCCTACTGGGACGCGATCAATCGGACGCGCTCGCGCACCCGGGCCCGCGTCGAGCATGTCTTCCACGTGATCAAACGCCTCTGGGGCTTCACGAAGGTGCGCTACCGCGGCTTAGCTAGTGTCCATCCTGAAACCGCGTAATTGCAGCCATGTAGAAGGCGATCTGGGCCTCGGAAGTGGCGTGAACACTGCAGAGTGGTGCGAATCCGCATCGCATAGCCGTGGTGAGGCGCAGATCGCGGGTACGGGCGGATCGGGGGGACGGCAAGGATCGCGCGACCGTGCTGTGGGGCCGCGCGCGGGGGGCGGTGGTGGTGGTGGTCGCTCGTTAGGCGCGGCGGTGGCGCGCGAGGATGAGCAGATTCGCGGCGAGGACCGCGGCCCGCACGTACGCGTGAAAGCCGACCGCCCCTTTCCACACACACCGGGCGAGGCCGAACACGCGCTTCAACCACGAGATCCCGCTCTCGATTCCCGCGCGGAAGCGGCGGAGTTTGTCGTATACCCACGTGCTCCGCACCATGTCGGTGATCTGGAGCCCGCGCTTCTTCGCGAAGCACACGTCTGCGACGCCCAGCGCTTTCGTGTCCGCGAGGTTCTCCTGCGACGCGAAGGCGCCATCGAAGCTTGCTTGGCGAGGGGCGCGCCCAAAGCGCCGGCACTGGCGACGCACGAGGGGCACCGTCCACGTGACGTCGGCCGGATTCCCCTTGGGAATCGCGCAGTCGAGAATGAGGCCGGAGCGCCCGGTCGTCAGAAAGATCTTGTGCCCGTAGTACGTGTCACGACGATCCTTCACGAGCACATCGGTGTGGGCTTCAAAGAGGGAGACGAGCTTCTCGTCGGCCGGCACGGCCTCGCCGTGGCACACGCGCCGCGTCGTTTGGTCGATCACCTGGGCGACCCGCGGGAGGAGCCGGACGAGTTGGGTGCGCAGTCGCGTGCGCGCCGGCGTGGCAGGGAGGCCCTCGAGGTGCGCGAGCGCATACGTCGCGTAGGTCGCCGTCGCCTCGGTGAGCGCCACCAGCTCACGATAGCACGCCGTGCGCCGCCGAACGGCGTGGGGGGCGAGGTGCGCAATCTCCAGGGCGCGCCGCTTCGCCCGCCGCCGGTGGCGATGATAGGCGGTGAAGCCGGCGTGGGTCTCCGTCTGCCGCAGCAGCCGATCAAGCACGCGCACGGCATCCCACAAGAGACTCGAATCGGTGGGAGGATGGATCGCCGTCGGCACCACGGTCGCGTCCATCCGCACCGTGCGCGCGCGCTCGACCGCGCGCGCGGTCGGACTCGTCACCACCCGAGCATGCAGCGTGGCGAGCGTCTCGGGGCGGACCCGCCGAATATTATCGGCGAGGGCCGACTTCGACGGCGGCACGAGCAGCGCCCCCACCCGACAGAAGGCGCGATACGTCGCCGAGTCGGCCATATGAAATGCCAACTCCGCATCGGTCCACCCGGTGAGCTGCCGCAGCAGGAGCGCGCGCAGCGTCTGCTCCCCAGTCAGTCCCGGGCGGCCGGTCCGCGGATTCTTCACACAGCCCGCCTCAAGGTCTTGCTGAACAAGGCCGGCGAGCGCAGGTTGCTCATCCAGCCGCGCACTCATCGCCGCCAGCTCCTCGGCGTGCGCGTGATGAATCCACGGAGCGGTGAGTGGTAGCTGCCGCGACGCGTGACGCATCCGGCGGTGCCTCCGGGTGATGCAGTTGGTCGTCTCGACAACGCCAACGTACATCACCCCTGTGAGAACACCATCCCCGGATGCGTCACTCGCTTCGCACCACCAGCATTATGCCGTCGACAGTTTCAGGACGGACACTAGCTAAGAACACGGTGCGCGCGTACGCCGCGTGTGCCCTCGCGAACCTCTATCGGATGCGGCATCGATTGGCGCCGCAAGGCACGTAGTGTCGGCGTGAACGCCGACAGCAGCGCGGTACGGGCCGCGACGGGGCCCGAAGGGGCCCGCACCGGGCGCTGAACGCCCGGAATCCGCCCGCGGATTCTGTTTCCACACGTCGTGAGACGTCGCAACTATCCACATCGCCCGCGATGTTCACCTGATCAGAGCTTCCCTAGGTGGCGAAGAGTTCCTGGAGTAATTCGAGCGTCGCGCCGAGCGCGCCGGGCGCCAGACGACCGAGCTTGCGCGCGATGCGCTCACGATCGACCGTGCGAAGCTGGTCAAGGGCGATGAAGCCGTCGGTCTGCTGAAAGCGGCACGGGACGCGCCACGGGTAGGCCTGCCCGCCCGTCGTCATGGGCGCGACGATCAGGGTGCGCAAATGACGATTCAACTCATCGGGGGAGACGATGACGCAGGGTCGCGTCTTGCGGATCTCGCTGCCGCGCGTGAGATCGAGCGCGACGAGGATCACGTCGCCTCGCTTGGGGCTCACCGCCATTCCCATTCCTCACTATCGAAGCGGGTGGCGGTCGGAGCGTCCAGTAACGCATCGTCGTCGGCCGCGTGCATGGACTTCGCGGCGTCCGCCCAGCCGGCGCGCGGGACCCGCGCGGCCTCGATCACGATGCGACCTGGCGTCGCCCGGAGCACGACGTCCTCACCCAACCCGGCCTGCTCGAGGAGCGGACGAGGAAGGCGGACGCCTTGGGAGTTGCCGATCCGAACAATGCGCGTCTTCATGGTGGACCCTCCGTAATTACATGGTAATCACCGGCAAGTCCGGGCGCCAGACGGTCGAGTGCAGGCCAACGACCTAGCTCAGTTGGTATGAAGCGGCTGGCCACCCAGGCAACGTGGTGGCAGTGTAGAGCCCCACAGGGGTATACGCGGTCGAGCCGCAGGTCACATCAACTCAGCCCGGGGGGCCCGTCGCATGGATACGATA
>JBDSVW010000078.1:0-3153 GCA_039927015.1 Gemmatimonadaceae bacterium
AGCCGGTCGTAGTTGCTGCCGTAGGCTGAGCGCACCCGATCGCCTTCATCCGCGGTGAGGAAGTTGACGTAGACGCCACCGCTCGCGTACTGGCCCGCCGCGGCAAAGAGATCACGCGCCCACTTGATGCAGCGTCCGTCGTCCTTTGGATCCTGCCAGCGGCCGTGCACGTTCATCACGAATTGTGCATCACGGTTCGTGTACGCCGTGGCATCCGGCGCGCGCCGACTCGTCTCGCCACCCAATGCGGCGAAGAACACTTCGCACTCCGGCGACGGGAGCTGCCCGGCGGCGGCGATCACGACGTCCAGCAGGCCGTCGTCGAGCGACGTGAAATTGTGCGACTTCCAGTAGTTGCGCGCACCAGGCGTGAGCAGGGGATCGAAGCCCTGCTGCCAGTTGACGTACGGCTGCACCCCGACATGCTCGCCGAGTGGCGTTCCGAAGTTGCGCAGGGGCGCGATGAGCGCTTCGCCCGTTGCTGGATCTCCCGCGTAGAAGATTGCGAGGGCGACCATTCCCGTGCCGTGCGCGGACGCAGGGAGGAACGGGAGCGGGGGCGCCGATCTGAGAATGGTCCAGACAGACAGTTCGTCCGGAGCGCTGGCCGCGAAGTCGCGGTACTTCCGCAGCACCGAGCGGGCTTCGGTCAGCGGGAAGACGATCAGTCCGCTGAGCACGTCGGGTCCGACGGCATGCAGGCGGAACTGGAAGGTCGTGACCACGCCAAAATTTCCGCCGCCGCCGCACAGGGCCCAGAAGAGCTCCGGGTGCTCGCTCGCGCTGGCGCGCACGATCGCACCATCGGCCGTCACCACTTCGGCAGACTCGAGGTTGTCCACGGTCATTCCGAAGCGACGGCTCAGCCACCCGAATCCCCCGCCCAGCGTGAGGCCGGCCACGCCGGTGGTGGAGTTGATGCCGAGGGGAGTGGCCAGCCCGTGCGCCTGCGTGGCGGCGTCGAGATCGGCGAGCGTGGCGCCGCCCTCGACGGAGGCGAGCTGCGTGCGGGCGCTCACCGTGACGGCCTTCATGCGAGACAGGTCGATCACCATGCCGTCGTCGCAGATCGCATTGCCCGCGATGTTGTGTCCGCCGCCTTTCACCGCGATGAGCAGCCCGTTCTCCTGGGCAGTATTCACCGCGCGCACAACGTCACCAGTGTTGAGGCACTGGACGATGACGGCGGGATGCTTGTCGATCATGCCGTTCCAGATCCGGCGGGCCTCGTAGAAACGTTCGTCTCCGGGCAGGAGCACATCCCCCGAGATGCTCTCCTTCAGGTCGCCGATTTGAGCGGTTGACACTCGTGCCATGGTGAACTCCGGCTTGAGAAATGCCCGTAACGCGTGCTGAGGTTCTTTCCGCGACGGTAGGGCAGGTGGCCCAGTGGGCCGGCGCCGGATGTGGGCGCTCGTGCCCTGACAGCTGCACCTACGCCCCGAGGCGGACACGCTAGGTATCGCCTCCAGTACATAGCCGCCTGAGAGTGTACGTGTGCTCGTTCAACTTGGGCCCGAAGGCTCCCGCGAGCGAGCAAACTCTGCCGCAGCGAGAGCGCTCTCGAGGCGTGTTGCCCCCTTTTAGAGCGCGGTTCCGCAGAGCTTGCAGTACACCGCGTCTCCGTCGTGCCCCACCGCGCGCAGTTGGCACAGCGCTTCGTTTCCTGTCTACGGCTGCGGGTGAGCTCTACCGTCACTATGCTGGTAGGCACGGCCACGATAGCGTATCCAAGGAGCATGATCATGGACGCCAGCGACTGTCCCAGAGACGTGGCGGGGGCAATGTCGCCGTAGCCGACGGTGGTGATGGTGACGATGGTCCAGTAGATCGACTGCGGAATGCTCGTGAATCCATGCGTGCGTCCTTCCACGAGGTACATCGCTGCCCCGAAGATCACCGCCAGCACGAGAACCGTGGCAATAAAGATGGAGAGCTTTCGCCGGCTGTTGCGAACGGCCACCAGGAGGACCTCGGCCTCGCCGATGTACTCGGCGAGCTTCAGCACCCGGAATACGCGCAGCACGCGCAGCACGCGAATGACCTGCAGATACTGCGTGCCGGGCAGCACGAGGCTCAGGTACGTCGGAAGGATGGAAGCCAGATCCACGAGACCGAAGAAGCTGCGCGAGTACGCTGCAGGTCGCGGAGCGCAGAGTAGGCGCAGCACGTACTCCACCGTGAACAGCAGGGTGAAGATCCACTCGGCAGCATTCAGCAGCGGTCCATAGGCCGCGCGAATCGACGCGACCGAATCGAGCATCACCGCCGCAACGCTCAGGAAAATGCTGATGATCAGGGCGACATCGAACGCTCTTCCAGCCGGTGTGTCGTGCCCGAAGATGACGACGTAGAGTCGCGCTCTCCACGCTACGCGATGAGCAGGAATGGGCTCGACGGGCGGTCCTTGCCGCAAGGAGTTTTCTCCCAGGAGTGACGGGACGTCGGGTTAGACGGACCCAGCTAGTATGGTCGTTCGCGCGCCCAGAACGAAATGCGGGCCGCGCGTTTCCGCGCGAATAGCATCCCGCATGATGCGGCTTGGGGTGCAGTGCATGACCGACGCGCTCCCATGGCGACGCTTGCTCGCATGCGCGCGGAATTCAGGAGGTCATGCTCGGCGAGCGTCTGTCATCAGTAATTGCTCCACACGCCCGGTGACGCCAGTTCGAGCAGGTGCCCGTCGGGATCGCGAAAGTAGATACTCTCGCCCCCCGCGTCCCACGTGCGCGTCTCCTCGATCGTGATGCCCGCGTGCCGCAGTGTCGTCTTCCACTCCGCCACGGCCGACGCGGGAATCGAGAAGGCCATGTGCAGCTGGCCGCTGCCATCGTGGGCAGTGTGCGGCAGCTGCGAGGAGGCGCCCCTCAGGAAGAGCAGCAGCACCTGCCCGGGTCGCACGGCGAGCGCCACGAGCCGCTCCACGTCGACTACGACCTCAAATCCGAACAGATCCTGGTAGAACTTGCGCGACCGGGACAGGTCGTCCACGTACAGCGCGGTCTCGAGTATTCCGGTGAGCGGTGGCATGCGTTCCAGCGGTGAGTCGTCGGCTCAGCGCACCCGCGCGATGAGCATGCCATCGTGTCCCTTGCTGCCGACGGTCTGGATCACGGTCGCATCGACGCGCGGTTCCCCCGCCAGCCGGTCGAG
>JBDSVW010000079.1:0-3340 GCA_039927015.1 Gemmatimonadaceae bacterium
GGACGCGACGGACTGGTAATCGACGGACATGTCGGCTCGGGCCTCGATCCCGAGCATCTGGCGGCCCACGTCCCCGCCCTCGTCGCCGCCGCCGAGGAGCTCGCCACCCAGAGCGGGCGCGGGCCCCTGATCACCGCCGTGCTGGAACATGAACTCGGCCTGGCGGTTGTATGTGCACTCAGCGCCGACGCCCTCCTGCTGGTCGTGGTCCATCCATCGGCCAACGTGGGATCGCTGCTGTTCGACCTGCGGCGACATCGTGGGAACATTGCATCGCTGGTGTGAAAGTGGAGACCCTTCGACATGTGTTGGTGGCCGACGACGAGCCCCATATCGGCCGTATCATCAAGATGAAACTCGAGCAGGGACCGTTCCGGGTCACCCTCGCCTTCGATGGCCGTGAGGCCATAGACGTTCTCTCACGCGAAACGGACATCTCGCTGGTCCTGCTCGATGTCATGATGCCCCACCTCTCGGGCTTCGACGTGCTCGCGCACATGCGATCGAGCGACCGCTGGCGCGATACCCCCTGCATCGTGCTCACGGCGGCTGGCCAGGAGGTGCAGCACCAGCGGGCCCTGGCGCTGGGAGCGACAGAGTTCATGACCAAGCCGTTCAGTCCCAAGAAACTCTACCTGCGCACCGCCGAGCTGGCGGGGGTGGAGAGTGTGCCGCGCGCGGAAGCCGAGGGATGAGCCGATGGGTCATCGTGCTCGCCGGCGGCGTCGGCGCCCGCTTCTGGCCTCTCAGCACTCCCCAGCGTCCAAAGCAACTGCTGCCCCTGATCGACGGGCAGCCCCTGCTGCGCAACACGGTTGACCGGCTCGCCCCGCTCGCCGATCCCGCCCACACCCTGATCCTGACGAATGCCGGGCTCGTGGATCCGATTCACGCACTGCTACCCGAGCTGCCGTACGAGAATCTGATCGCGGAACCGGCGCCGGCCGGCACGGCGGCCGCGTTGGCCTGGGCGGCGCTCGAGGTCTCGCGCCGCGACGGGGACGACGCCACGATGATCTCCGTGCACGCCGACTGGGCGATCGCGAACGCCGACGGTTTCCGGGACGCACTGCTGCGCGCCGAAGCCGTGGCAGAGCGCGAGCGTGCGCTGGTGACGGTGGGGATCGTGCCCACGCGCGCCGATCCGGGCTTTGGCTACATCCAGCCCGGCGCCCCGCTCGGAGGCGGCGCTTTCAAGGTCGGCCGCTTCGCCGAAAAGCCGAGTCGCGAGCGCGCGGCGGAGATGGTGAAGGAAGGCTACCTGTGGAACTCGGGCATTTTCGTCTGGCGCACCGGCGATTTTCTCGCCGAGGTGCGACGGCACACGCCGGAGGTGGCGCCCGCGCTCGACTCGGCGTCGGGCAGCATTGGTGAGTTCTTTTCCGCCGTGCAGTCCGTCTCGGTGGATGTGGGCGTGCTGGAGCGCACGGGGCGCGTGGTGGTGCTTCCCGGGGACTTCGGCTGGGATGATGTGGGCACGTGGGAGGCGCTCCATCGGGTGCGCGCGCGTGACGCCGCAGACAACGCGGCGAGCGGCTCGGTATTCCCCGTGGGCTCGCACCACAACGTCGTGCACGCGGAGGGGAGCGACGTCGTGCTGTACGGGGTGAGTGACCTCGTCGTCATCGCCCGTGAGGGCCTCACCCTCGTGACGACGCTCGAGCGCGCCGCGGACCTCAAGGCGCTGGTGGAATCGCTGCCTCCCGAGATCCGGGAACGCCCGTGAGCGGGTTCTACCTCTACGACGACAGCGTGGCGCGGGGCTTCGAGCCCTTCGCACTCTCGCGTCCGGTGGGGGAATTGCGCGCCGGTGCGTTGCTGATTCGCGAGCGGTGGGAGCGCGCGTTAGGCATTCCCTGCGCCGGCTTCCTCGGCGCGCCGCACCTCGCCGACTTCGACGAAGAGGGAGCCCCGGGTGCGGCGCCCGCGGGCAAGCTCCCGATGGGCGCCGTGGTCGTGAATGCCCGCTTTGCGCCCGTGCTCACCCCCGCACTGGCGGTGGACGTCTGGCGCAGCACGACGCGCGTCGCCGCGCTTCGTATCATGCGTGCGATCAAGGCGGAGGAGTTCAGCGACGACGTGCGTCCGCTCGACTCGCTCTTCATGCCCACCGCTCGCATGGGGGACGTGGAGGGATGGTGGATGGACGCACCGTGGGACCTTGTGCGCCACCTGCCCGACATGCTGGCGCGGGACATTGAGGCGTTGTCGGCGGAAGTTCCGTCGGTTGCCCCGGACGGTGTGACGGTGCTCGGCGAGCACCCGGTGACGATTGAGCCCGGCGCCACCGTCGAACCGATGGTACTCATCGACGCGACGGCAGGGCCGGTGCTGATTCGCACGGGGGCCCGCGTTGCCGCGTTCAGTCGGCTCGTCGGCCCCCTCTACGTGGCCGCCCATGCCCAGGTGGCCGGCGGCAAGGTCGCCTGCTCCGCCGTGGGTGAGCACTCCCGGGTGCACGGCGAGATCAGCAACGCCATCTTCGTCGGGTATGCCAACAAGGGACACGACGGTTTCCTGGGCCATTCCGTGCTCGGGCGTTGGGTGAACCTCGGGGCATCGACCGTGACCAGCAACCTGAAGAACACCTACGGTCCGGTGCAGCTCTGGACGCCGGACGGCGTGAAGGACACGGGGCTGCAGTTCCTCGGCACGTTGTTCGGAGACCATGCGAAGACCGCCATTGGGACGCGGCTCACGACCGGGTGCGTGGTGGGCACCGGCGCCAACGTGGTGGGAAGCGGCCTGACGCCCAAGGTGATTGCCCCGTTCAGCTGGGGGGAGGGTGACGCGCTGTATGACGTGGCGAAGTTCGCCCTGGTGGCCGAGCGCATGATGACGCGCCGCGGCGTCACGTTAGGCGACCGCGGCCGGTTGCATTTGGCGCGCGTGTTCGCCGCGCGCTGGCGGACCAGCGCGTGAACGTCACCATCCTTGGCAGCGGCAGCCGGGGCAATGCGGTGCTACTCGAGTCGGACGGCGTACGGGTGCTCGTGGACGCCGGCTTCAACGCCAAGACGCTCGCGGCGCGCCTTGCCACGGTGTCCGTAGCCCCCGAGTCGATTGCCGCGCTGGTGCTCACGCACGAACACGGCGACCACATTTCCGGCGCGTGCACTGCGGCCCGAAAGTGGGGCTGGAAGGTCTACGCCACCGCGGGCACCGTGATGGGGACCGCGGGCCTGCCGGCCCTGGGTCCGGTGGTCATCGACGCGCAGGAGCGACTGGTGCTCGACACGATGAGTTTCCGATGCGTGCGCACGCCACACGATGCAGCGGAATCGGTGGCACTCGTCGTGGAAGCCCCGTCCAGCGGCGCGCGGGTTGGCATCGCGTACGA
>JBDSVW010000080.1:0-2788 GCA_039927015.1 Gemmatimonadaceae bacterium
ACAAGAACAAGGGGACGTGAGCGCCACAATAGCGGAGATGGGGCGGCACCAGAAAGTGGAAGAGTAGATTGGTGTCCTGGCAGCGGCCTGACAATTCATATCAGTTGGTGCTGCTTCGCGGTTCCGACTGGTCCAGGCGTTAGGCGCTCGCACCGTGCTGTTTTACATCGAGCGAGCCAACTGGCGCAGCGCGGATTCCTCGCTAGCTTACCTCGCACACTGAGCCATGCGCTCAGTCCATCGCCTCCTGGTCATTGCCGATGCCTGCTGCTGTCGAAATCCATCGCGACGTCACATCCCACTCCCTGCGCACGGTTAACTGCGCCCAGGGAGCGATGTGGCGTGCGTGCACCGGACGCTCGGCGATTCGGCGCGTGACCGGCACACTGCTTCCCCGCATCGCGACCTCGGGGGCGCATAAGACGCGCGTCTCCGCGATGCGCGCTGTCCCCCCTCGTGCCCTGCGCTCGTCTGCTCCTGGACGTCGCACGCACGGGGGCTCACCTGGCTTCGAGCACATGGTGGGGACAGCGCACGCGCGCGAGCGCGGCTAGCGCCTCCTCGATTCCGGCACCGCCGGCGGTCTTCAGTCCGCCGTCCGATCGCCCCACCTGTGCTTGGCACAGGTGGGGCGTCGTGTTTTTCGCGGGTGCCCACGAGGGGTGCCCGCCCACACGTCACAGGGGAGGACTTCCCATGAACAAGCAGCTGCAACTCGTCCGCATCCCGGACATCGGGTATGTCGTGAGACAAGACTCCGAGACCGTGGGATGGATTCAGCAAGGCATCGTTGGACTCGCCGGCTATCCAAGCCGGGTCGACGCCTACTTTGCCGGCGATGCCGCCGCGTCGACGCTGCGTGACTGGTCGCTGAGACGGGAGGTATCGCTTCCCGTCCCGTTCCCGCGCCCGCTTGCGCCTGACGAGCGCGTGCGCGTCGACGACCGCGTGATTGGTCGACTCGTCCCGCCGCTCAACAGCGCGGCGTACGGAGCCGCAGGCTATGGATTCGAGATCGCTGTCCCGCTGGGCACCTTGCTCTCCGTGAAGTTGGAGCTGGCGCAGCGCCTGCGCGACACCACCGCTGAATGGCGGCGTACGCGCGAGAAGATGGCGATGCCGTTGGACGTGGCGTAGCACCGCGCGCCAGGGGGAGGGCTCGGTTGCGCCCCTCCCCTGGTGCCGGTCCGCGGCGCGCCGCTGGTTAGGCAGGCAGCTCGCTGCGACGCGCATGAGTTGTAGGACAGAGACGCACGAGCGACGCTCACACGCCGAGCACATCTGGAGATCGAGCGATCGGACACGCAGACTCCGGCCACGAAGGTGCGCGATCTGCTTTGCTCGCGCGCCACAGAGCGATCACGTAACACCGAAGCAGCCAGCGAGTTGCCGATGGCGGCGCGCGACTTGGCGCGCTTCGGAGAACTACCCCGCACTCCCGCGCGCGGTAGACGCGATCTCGCGTGACCTGCGGCCACACGTACCGCGGCAGGGTTTCCTGGTCGCGCGCGACACCAAACGACGATCGTGACGCGACCGCGCGCCACCTGGCATCATCGTCGTCCGCGCCATGTTCCTTGAGGCGCTCCACCCCGCCGCACCATGGTTCTCTCACAATGTCCGGTTCAGGCGCTCTGCGGCGTTCCTCCTCTCGAGTGACGGCACATCCGCCGTCGCCCCACGTCACCTCGGATCCGTGAGGCTGCCGAATGCCGCAGCGACGCGGAAGGGCCCAGTTGGGCCCGCTTGGGTGCGGGCATCGAGTCACGAGCTCGGAGGTACGACCATGAGAACCCTTCAGGCCACCGTCGCATTGGCGACACTGATCGCAGCGGGCTGTTCATCGGACGGAGTAGTCGGGCTCCAGCCGGACGCCGCGTTACAGGCGAAGTCCGTTCACATGGTGCCATTCAAGGCGAACCAGAGTGCCGAAGCGCTCCCCACAACCGGAGTGGTCTGCCCGGCCGGTTCCCTGCCAACGAAAGCCTCTCCAACCGGCACCGGAACCCACATCGGCAAATACACCGGCGTGAGCATCGCCTGCTTCGCGTTTACGGGGCCGACGACGTTCGACTTCGTGACCGGGACCAACAACGTGGTGGCGGCCAATGGCGACGAGCTGTGGTTCACGCTCGATCCCGTGGCGCGTGGACACGGTGCGGTGGTCTTCGGCCCGAATGGCCCGAGCCTCACCTGGAGCGCCGAGTACGATGTGACGGGAGGGACCGGTCGGTTCGCGGGGGCAACCGGACACGTGACGGTCACGGGGTCACGCGACCTGAGTACTCCCGGCGCGCCCTTCCTCTCGGATATCCTCGGCCAGGTGTCGTCGGTTGGTTCGAGTTAGGCGAACGTTGTGGGCGGCGTGGGAGGCGAGGTGTGGGGCGGGTAGGCCGACGTCCCGTGGGTCGAGAGTCCACGGGACGCGTATCACCAGAGGATGCGCGCATCAGCGGATCTGCATGCGGCTGCCCCGCCGATGGCGGGGCGATCCACGCTACTGGAAGTACACGAGGAGATGGTTCACGTCTTCCTCGTCCGGGATGTGCGCCGCGCCAAAGGTGCGGCCATTGAGATGATAGTCCACGACGAGCACGAGTCCGCTGCTCTCCGTGAGAACGCAGAGAGAGTGATTGAGGCTGGTGGCGATGACGCCGTTCGCATCGGCGCGCACCACGTTGCGTGCCTCGGTGCCGAAGGGGGCAATGCGCGTCACATCGCCGCCGAAGCTCACGGGCTGGCCCGGCGACTTCTTCTTGTTGAGGAAGTTGAGCCAGAAGGTGTACGT
>JBDSVW010000081.1:0-11780 GCA_039927015.1 Gemmatimonadaceae bacterium
CCGCCTGAATCGCGAGTCCCGTGTCGAAGCCGGCCGTGGGCAGCACCGCGTAGTACGACGTATGGTCGTAGATGGTGGCCGCATTGAGATAGCCACCGCTCGCCTTGGTCTGCTTGGCGATGGCTCCCACGCCACGCGAGGGCGTGCCCTTGAAGAACATGTGTTCGAGCACGTGCGAGATACCGGCGACGTCGTCGTCCTCGTCAAAGTAGCCGGCCTTGACGTAGGTCACGACGGCCGCGACGGGTGCCGAGTGGTCTTCGCGCACGAGCAGGGTGAGCCCGTTGGCGAGCACGGTGCGAAACACCGACTCGGGCGGGAGGGATTGCATCATGTCAGGGCAACCTCGGAATGGTCCGGAAGGTCAAGGGCGGGCCGGGCCGCCATCGCGGCGCCTAACGCGGCGTCACCGTGGCGGGCGGCGGCGGGGCCGTGGCGAGACATGCCTGCCAGGCCCCCAGGCCGGCCCGCTGGGCGAAGCGGGGCGCGAGATCGTAGCGTCCCAACCGGTGCAAGGTGCACGCCATCCAGCCGAGCGCGACGCTGTCCGCGGGGTTGAGCTGGATGGCGCGCTGATAGAAGGAGCGCGCCAGCTCGAGCTCTCCGGTCGACAGCAGCAACGCGGCCAGCTCGCGATGCGCCAGCGGGTTGTCCGGCTCGACTTCCACCGCACGACGCAGCTCCGCGCTGGCGGTGGCCATGTCGCCGGCGTCGCGCGCCAGGCGTCCCAGGTACACGTGCGGCTCGGCGAGCGTGGGATGCGCCCCCGCAGCCGCGGCGAAGGCATTGCGGGCCGTGAGCCGGTCGCCAGCCGCAAAGGCGGCGCGCCCCTGCCGGAGCTCGGCGGGTTCGCGCGACACGTTCATCGCATAGTATGCGCCCAGCGCCACCAGTGCCACGAGCACCGTCACCATCGCGATCCCGGCCTTCGAGACGCGGGGCGCGGGCACCTCGATTGCGCCTGGCGGCGGAGGCGCGGGCCGTGCTGCGGCCCCGGGCGACACCGGGCCTGAAGCAGGGGCGGCCCCCGGGCCGGGGCGCGGCTCGTCGCGCGACAAGGCGGCCACGAGCCGCTCGCGCCCGAACAGTGCAGCGTTCACGTCAGCCGGCGAGGGCGCGTAGCCCTCCGTTGCCGCCCGTTCCGCCGCCGCCTGGAAATCGACCAGGGCGTGGGCGTCGTCGAGCGAGAGAAAGTGGCGTTGTCGCAGCTCGTGCATGAGCGGCGTGCCGGAGAGTGCGGAGGTGCCGGCGAGCGTCTGCATTGCCCCCTCCGTCGCGCTCCACGCGTCGCGCAACGCGCTGCACCGCGCGACGGGGTCAGCGGTGGTGGAGAGGCGTTCAAACGGCGCGCGGGCCGCGTCGAATGCGTCCCGCGCCGTGCGTTGTGTGTCGCTGGTCATAGGAGTCTTGCCGGCTACGTGAGGATGCGCAGGAGACCGGCGTCGGCGCTGCCGCGGATGAAGCTCTCGGCGTCTCCGGTCGGGATCACGATGCCGGTGAGCGAGTAACCCCGCCGAGCTTCGTTCAACATGAAGTCCTGGATGGAGCGCCCCGTGAACGTGGAGTTGACGTCGCGCATCTGTCGCACGATCTCGTCCCACGAACCAAGGAAGGCGCGGCCGTCCCGCATGGATACGCGATGCACCGAGGGCTCTGCCTTCTGCTCGGCCAGTTCGCTGAGCATGGATCCGAAGAGTTCGAGCTGGTGCTTCACGTCGTTCTGCTCGCGCTCCATGGCGCGCTGCTCGATTTCGGCAAGCATCTCGTCGATGTCGTCGGGCTCGCCCACCAGGTCGGCCAGGCGCTCTTCCCACTTCTTGAGTTCAGGATCGTCGTCGCTGAGCCGGTGGATGGTGCGCTTCAGCTCCATCAGCCGCCAGATCCCGAGTTCATCCCAGTGATCCTCGGGCTTGGACCGGTCCAGGTGATAGAGCGCCGCCTCGTACTCCCCGCGATCGTAGAGGATGTTGCCGAGGTAGATGCGCGCTTCGGTGTGGTCCGAGTCGAGCTGCAACGAGCGACGCAGCGTGGTGATGGCTTCATCGTCGTCGCCCAGCCGGTGCTGCGAATAACCCACGAGCGCCACGCCTTCGGCGGACTCCGGCGCCTGCCGCATCGCGACCTCGAAGTATTCCTTCGCGTCCTCGATGAGCCCCTCCCGAAAGAGGGCGCGACCGATCTGGAGCATGAGCTCCAGGTCGTCCTCGTACCCGAGGGCGAGCGTCGTATGGAACGCTTTTCGGGCGGCGTCTTCCTGGCCCATCTTGAGCAGGACCTCGCCGAGGCCAGCCAAGGCATCCTCGTGCTCGGGATCGAGGACGAGCGCCTCCTCAAAACTGCGCCGCGCCCACGCGTATTCCTCGCGGGCGAGTCGCGCGTAGCCAACGCCGACGTGCAGCTCTACCGCGTGCGGGTAGAGGGCCAGTCCCTCGCGAAGTACATCGAGTGCCTCATCATAGTGACCCTCGTTGTAGAGCTGATGAGCGCGCTCATCATACTCCTCTGAACTCAGGAATGGAGTCGGCATCTCTCGAATTTCCTCCGCTTCGAGCGTGCTGGCCTATTGTACCATTCCGAACGTGTGAGGTTCAATACTCTCGTTCGCAGAACGTACAGCGTTATCGACGAAATTGGCGTGCAGTGCATGGACGTTCAAAGGTAGCGATCCGACGATCGATTCGGCCCCCCCGTCCTGTATTTCAGACGCGCAAAAGCCGCCGAAGGGCACGCTCACCCTTTGCTCACCCTTTGCTCACCCTTCGCGCGCCCGCAAGGCGACGGCGATTTGTGCGGCGAGCCGTGCGTTAGCCTCGAGCAAAGCAAGATTCGTGAGACGTGAGCGTCCTTCCGTGGCCTGCTCGACGGCGGCGAGCAGGAACGGGGTCATCCGGTTTCCCCGGATGCCCGCTGCCTGCGCGTCGCGCACCGCGGCACCGACCACGACCTCCACTTCCGTCCAATCCAGGGCCACCTCATCTGGGGGGGGCTGGACGACCAGCAGCGCCTCCCGCCGTCCGAGCCGGCGATGGGCGTGCTCGATGGCTGCGATCTCGTCCGCCGATTGGGCGGTGGCGGAAACCGGGAGGCCGCTGGACGAGGAAAAAAAGGCGGGGAACTCCGCCGTGCGGTATCCGATGACTGGCACGGCGAGGGTTTCCAGGCGCTCGAGGGTGGCGGGAAGATCGAGAATGGACTTGGCGCCGGCACACACCACAACGCAGGGTGAGCGGGCCAGCTCGACCAGATCGGCGGACTCGTCGAAGGGGGCATCCCGGTGCACTCCGCCAATGCCGCCCGTGGCAAAGGTGCGCACGTCGCTCTGGCACATGAGGGCGAGTGTGCCGGCCACCGTGGTGGCGCCGCACGCCCGCTGGGCCACGGCCGCCCCCAGATCGCGGGAGGAGACCTTGCGAATGCCGTCCCGCCGGAGAAAGCGCTCGAGTTCGGCGTGCGTCAGGCCGAGGGCGGCTTCCCCATCCACGATGGCGGCGATGGCAGGCACTGCGCCGCCCGCCCGCACCGCGAGCAGCATGCGTTCAGCCGCTTCTCGATTGGCAGGAATGGGCAGCCCCTGGGCAAACACGGAGCTTTCGAGCGCGACCACCGGGCGGCGATCACGAAGCGCGTCCGCCACGTCATCCGTCAGGCGCAGCATGGCCGCACCAGAGGTGACGGGCCAATCACGCCACTGCGTCCGGGAACTGCTCCGCGCGCAGCGTGTCGACCTTCTCACGCTCAGGGGTCGTGGGGTCGTACTGCGCCAGCAGCTTCACGCGCTCGCCTTCGTAGCAATCGAAGGTCTTCGTGTGTCCCTTGGCGACTTCGATCTGATGCCCGTCCTCGAAGCGCAGGATGACATTCGGGTAGTCGGTGTTGCTGTACTGCTTCCGGAGCTTTTTCGGGGGCGTCGGCATTTCGTCTCTCGTCAGGCGTTCGAGGAAGTATAGCGTTTGTGATCGTGCACTCGCCAGCGTCATTACGGCTAGGTCACCACGGAACGCTGATGTTCGAAGTGGCGCCAGCGATCGGCGTCCAGCGCTTCGTCAATGGTGGCCACCGCCGTTTCGAGCTCATCATCCCGCGTATAGAAATGCGGCGCCACGCGGATACCGGCGCCGGGACGGTAGTCAATGATGATGCCACGGGATAGCAGGTACTGGGCCACTTCATATCCGTGTGGCACGTCAAACGCAACCGTGCCGCCACGGCGGTCGGGATCGCGCGGGGCCATCACGGGATATCCGCGCGCATCGGCGAGCTCGATGAGGCGGGTCGTCTGACGCAGGCTTTTTTCGCGCACCGCCGCCATGCCGGCGCGCCGCACGATGCGCGGTCCTTCCAGCGCCGCGTAGAGCGCCGGGATGGCGGGCGTTCCTCCCAACCACCGCGCGATGCCCGGCGCGTATTCCATTCCCTCCTCGAATCCGAAGGGGCGCGCATGCGCCTGCCATCCGGTGAGCGAGGGCTCCAACCGGTCGCGGACCGACGGCGCCACATACAGGAAGCAGCCACCCGGTCCGCCGCACAGCCACTTGAGCACGCCGCCCGTGAGGAAGTCCACGCCGCTCCGTCGCACATCGACGGGCACCACGCCGACGGAGTGGTAGGCATCGAGGGACACGAGCGCCCCGACCGAATGCGCATGCCGGCAGATGGCGTCGGCATCCATGATGTACGCTGACCTAAACAGCACGTGCGAGATGGCCACCAGCGCGGTGCGTTCGTCGATCGCGGCCAGCAGGCGGTCCTGGTCGACGCTCAGGCCGTCGTCCGAGGGGACGACGACGATCTCGGCGCCGAGGCGGGTAGCGAGGTGATCGAAGACGTAGCGCACCGACGGAAAGTCGAGTGCCGTCATCACGATCCGGTTGCGCTCCGGCGGATACTGCACCGCGGAGAAGACGGACGCCTGCGCGAGGGACACGGTGGGCGCCATGGCCACCTCGCCGGGGCCGGCGCCCAGCAGGGGTGCGATCTCGTCGCCCACGTTCAGCGGCATCTCCCACCAGCCGTTGGCCCACGCCTTCACCCCCAGCTCCGCCCAGGTGTCCACGTACTCGGCCAGGCGATCGGCCACGGTGCCGGGCATCGCACCTAACGAGTTGGACACGAGGTAAGTGGTGCGCTCGAGGATGGGAAACTCGGCGCGATACGCGAGGAGGGGATCGTTCACGGGCATCGGGTCATCCGGACGTGGAATCGGCGGAGGGCGCGCGCGGCTGGCGGCCGCGCGATGCGACAAATATGAGCGACGCCACGCCGAGGGTGACGGCCATCGCCAGCCACTCGGTGCGGGTGATGCTGGTCAGCATCCAGACGATGACTCCGCAGGCCAGCCAGGGCACCACGCCCGCCGCCGGCACGCGAAAGGGCGTCCCGCCCTGCTGCACGCCGCGTCGCCGCAGGACCCACGAGGCGAGGCAGCACGCCCCGTAGAGGAGCAGGACGCAGATGTTGGAGAGGATGGCGAGGCGCTCGAAGGTCCCGGTGAGGGCGAGCGCAGCGACCAGCACCGCCTGGACGGCGATGGCGAGGTGCGGGGTGTGGTACGAGGGGTGCACGCGGGCAAGCGCCGCGGGCAGGAAGCCGTCGCGGGCGAAGGCGAACAGGGCGCGCGGCACGGCCAGCGTCATGCCGCCGATGTACCCGAACATGGAAATCGTGCCGCCCACGAGCAGCAACGTACGCGCCCAGCCACCTAACGCGAGCCCGGCCGCCGCGGCCAGCGGGGCCGCCGATTCGGTCGCCAGCGAGTCGCCAAGCACGCCGCGCGCCACGACCTGCAACGCCAGATACAGGAGCGTGATGCCAAACATCGCGAAGAAGATGGCGCGAGGCACGGTGCGAGCCGGATTGCGGACCTCGCCGCTGGGGACGAGCGCCGTTTCCACGCCGCTAAAGGCAAAGATCAACACGATGGACGTGCGGGCCACGTCGGCAGCCGAGGGCCACTCGGTGACCACGAGGTTTTCCACGCGCACCGCGAAGAGCCCGCCCACGGCTAGCACGAGCAGGGGCACCAGCTTGGCGACGGTGGCCACGTTGTTGAAGCGGGCGCCCTGCTTCACACCGCGGATGTTGAGCGCTCCCAGGAAGACGAACGTCCCGAGGATGACCGCTGCGCGACCCGCCGGTCCGTCGAGCGCGGGGAGGAGAACACCCACCCCCGCCGCATAGATCGTGGACACGGCCGCCAGCGCGAAGGTGCCAAGCAGCCAGACGAGCACACCCGCCATGAATCCTACGAAGGGGCCAAACGCAACCTCCACATAGGCGTAGGGCCCGCCTGTCATGGTCACTCGGCTGCCTGCGTCGGCGAAACAGAGCACGATGAGGGCCAGCGCCACGGTGCAGACGAGGTAGGCGACGGGACCCGCTGCGCCTAACGATCGACCGACATCGGCCGGCAGGCGGAAGATGCCGCCCCCGACCGTGATATTGATGATGCTGGCGGCCAGGCCGAACGTACCGAGGGCACGGACGAGGCCGCCCTCGCCCGCCGGCGGCGCTGTGGATGACTTCTGTTGCATGGCGCGCAAAGCTATCATGCGCTGGCGGACCCTGCCTAGCGGCCCGTCATCATCCGCGATTTCCCGGAGACCCCAATGCGCGTGCGTTTTGCCATCCTTGGTGTGTCGCTTGCCCTCGCCGCGCTTGCCCTGCCCCACGCGGCGCAGGCCCAGGCGCGGGCCGCTGCCACGCCCGCGACGTCGCTCCCCGAGTCGGTGGCGCCGCAGCGCGAGGCTGGTGTGGCGGGCATTCGCGTGGAGTCCACGAGTGCCGCGCCGCTGGCCCTTGCGCTGCAGGACAAGCCGAACGGGCCCGGACCGAAGCTGGTGATCCTTGGAGGCGCCGCATTCTTCGGTGGCTTGCTCATCGGCGACGGAGCCGGTCGCGCCATCGCGGTGGGAGGCCTCGTGGTGGGACTGTACGGCCTCTATCTCTGGATGAAGTAGGGCCTTCGTCAGGCGCCGGACGCCGTCGCCACCGCCAGCGCACCTAACGCGATGCGCTCGTAGGCGCCCACCGCGTCGGCGAGTTCGCGCACGCTGACCCACTCCTCCGCGGTGTGGGCAACGTGAATGGAGCCGGGTCCGAACAGGTACGGCGTGCCCCAGTTGGTGAGCGCCGGGATGTCGGTGGCGAAGGCCGCCACGGACGTGGGAAATCCGGGCAGGGTGCCGAGGCTTACCGGCGGAACCATTGTCCCGGCTTCGAGCTCGGCGCGGCCGTTGGCCCAGGCCTCGAGCAGCGGCCAGACGCGCGCGGCCGGGGTGACGAGTCGCAGCATGAGCCGCGCCTCGGCCCACGGCGCCATCACGTTGTCCGCCACGCCGCCCGCCAGGCCACCGATGTTGACCGTGGTCAACCCGAGCAGAGGATCGGAGGGCCACTCGATCGCATCGACTTCGGCCAGCAGGTGCACGAGGTCGCGCGTAGCCGAATGCCCCATGTGCGGATAGGCCGAATGCGCCGCTTTTCCCTTCGTGCGCACGACGACGCGCAGGGCTCCCTTGGTGCCAACCGCGAGCGTGCTCTCCGTGGGCTCGCCGTTGATCATGACCCGGCTCGTGGTCGGGTAAGCATTGGCCGCGCGCGCGCCGTCGTGGCACGTCTCCTCGCCCACGACGAAGAGGAGCGCCACCGCCACGCCCCGCTCGCGCAGGAGCTCCGCCGCCAGCATCATCGACGCCGCGATGCCCTTGGCGTCGCAGGCCCCGCGTCCGCGCAGCGTGTCACCGTGCAGATGGGGCGGAATGTACGGCGGCACCGTGTCGAGGTGAGTCGAGAGCGTCACCTCCGGCTGCTGCGACGATCGGGCGAAGACTGCGTCGCGCCCCTCCGTCACCGGGATGCGCTCCGTGGTCCATCCCCGCTGCGTGAGCATGTCCTCGGCGAGCGCGATGACCTTCCCCTCCTCGCCGCTCGTCGATTCCACTTCCATGAGGCGAATGGCCAGGTCGGCCACCTGTCGTTCTGTCGACATCGTTAGGTACAGTCCGCGGACGGAGGCACAGGGAATTCGTCAACGTCTGGTGGGGCTGACGACCGGCTGGCACGCGTGTGCGACAGGGCCGGGGCGTCCGCGAAATGTAGCCCGTTGCCGCATCCGCGACCGGGCCAAGCCGGCGCTCCTCTCGCGATGACCGGTTTCAGGAGGCAGAATTGTCGGGTCCCGTCGTCGCGCCACCACAAGGAGGAGAGATGTCTGCATTTCCGTTTCGTACCGCCGCGATCTGCGCCGCCCTGGCCGCGGCGTTGCTGGCCGGCAGCCGCCGTGTGCCCGCGCAAGCGCCTCCCTCCGATACGGCGAAGAAGACGGCTCCGAACTCGGAGCTTCCGCTCATCCCCACTCGCCCGCTGCGCTTCACCACGGACGAGGGCACCTGGATGTCGCTGGACGTGTCGCCGGACGGCGGGACGATCGTGTTCGACCTGCTGGGTGACCTGTACACCATACCCATAGCCGGCGGCGCCGCCACGCGCATCACCAGCGGGTCGGGATTCGACGGGCAACCGCGGTGGTCGCCGGACGGGCGGACGATCGTGTTCGTCTCCGACCGATCGGGCTCGGACAACCTGTGGCTCGCTGCCGCAGACGGCAGCAGGCAGCGCGCGCTCACGAGCGGCAGGAACGCCCAGTACATCTCGCCGGAATGGACGCCGGACGGCGCGTACGTGGTGACGTCGCGCAACAATGGCGGCAACTACGACCTCTGGATGTTCCACCGTGATGGTGGGAACGGTTTGCGCCTGACGGGCGCGTCCACGCCGGCCGCCGGGCAGGGGCCGCCGCCGCCCGGGTCGGTGCCGTTCACGAACTTCCTGGGAGCCGCCTTCGGGAAGGATGCTCGCTACCTGTACGCGGCGGGCCGCAGCGGCGTGTCGCAGTACAACCAGATGATGGGTGCCAACTGGCAGTTGCTCGTGTACGATCGCGAGACGGGGCGCAGCTACACGCGGACCACGAACCTCGGCGCCGGCTTCCGACCCGCGCTCAGTCCCGATGGGCGCTGGCTGGCCTACGCGTCGCGCAAGATGGCGCGCACGGGCCTGAAGCTGCGCGACATGACATCGGGCGACGAGCGATGGGTGGCGGAGGAGATCCAGCGCGATGACATGGAGTCACGCCCCACGCGGGACGTGCTGCCTGGCTACTCCTGGACCCCCGATTCGCGCGCGATTGTGCTCTCGCACCACGGCAAGTTCTGGCGGCTGGATCCGGCGACGGGACGGGAGACGATGATCCCGTTCACCGCCGAGGTGGACCAGATGATGGGAGAACTGGCGCGCTTCGACTACGAACTGAATGACTCCACGCTGGCCGTGCGGCAGATTCGTGGCGCGCGTCCCTCGCCCGACGGCCGGCGGGTGGTGTTTTCCGCGCTCGACAAGGTGTACGTGATGGACGTCGGGGGTGCGGCTCCGCGCCGGCTGACGAGTGCCACGCAAGGAGAGCATTCACCGGCATGGTCACCGGACGGCCGCTTCATCGCCTGGGTCACGTGGTCGGAGGATGGCGGTGACATCTGGCGGGTTGCGGCGGACGGGCGCGGCCGGCCCGAACGGCTCACCACGCAGACGGCGTACTACGACGACATTGCGTACTCGCCCGACGGCGCCCGCATCGTTGCGGCTCGCGGGCCACGCTCCCAACGGGAGATCCGTAACGACGAGATCAACGGCGGCGGCCCCTCGGTGATGGAACTGGTCTGGCTGTCGGCAACGGGCGGCGGCGCCACGCTCATCACGCCGCTCTCCACCTATGGTCGCCCGCACTTCACACGCGACACGAGCCGCATCTACCTCTACGAGTCGAGCGAGGGGCTCGTCTCGATGCGCTGGGACGGCACCGACCGGAAGGCGCACCTGAAGGTGACCGGTTTCGCGCAGCCGGGGGCCGCGCCTAACGCCCAGCCTCGCCAGGCGTCGGAGATCCAGGTCTCGCCCGATGGCCAGCGGGCCATCGCGCAGGTGGACAACAAGGTGTTCCTCGTCCCCGTGCCGATGACCGGTGGCGTAACGCCCAGCGTGTCCACCACGCAGCCCAACGGCGCGTCGCTGCCGGTGCGCCGCATCACCCGCACGGGTGGCGACTTTTTGGGCTGGAGCCGGGACGGGCGCAGCTTCTTCTATTCGCTGGGCCATTCGTTCTTCACCTACGACGTGGCACGCGGCGATTCCGCGGTGCGCGACTCGGTGACCGCCGCGGCGGCGCGCGCGCCCGGCGCCACCGCACCCAAGGGTATCGCCTACGCGCCCACCCGTCTCGACGCCAGCCTCGTGGTGCCCAAGGACCGGCCCTCGGGAAGCGTCGTGCTGCGCAACGCGCGACTGATCACCATGCGGGGCGACGAAATGATCGAGCGCGGCGACATCCTCATCACCAACAACCGGATTGCGGCGCTCGGCGCGTCGGGCAGCGTGAGCGTGCCCGCGGGCACGCGCTCGATCGACGTGAGTGGCAAGACCATCATGCCGGGCCTGGTGGACATCCACGCGCACATGTGGCCGCTGTGGGGCGTGCACAAGACGCAGGTGTACATGTACCTGGCCAATCTCGCGTACGGCGTCACCACAACGCGCGATCCGCAGACCTCCACCACCGACGTGCTCTCCTACGGTGATTTGGTGGAAACAGGCGACATGATCGGGCCGCGCATCCTGTCCACCGGCCCGGGCGTTTTCCTGTACGACGACGTCAGCAGTGCCGATGACGCGCGGGACCTGATGAAGCGCTACTCCGAGTTCTACCAGACGCAGACGCTCAAGCAATACATGGCTGGCGACCGTCGGCAGCGGCAATGGATCGTGACCGCGGCCCGCGAGCAGCGCATCACGCCCACGCTGGAGGGCGGTCTCGACTTCAAGAAGAACATGACGGAGGCGATGGACGGCTACGCCGGCATCGAGCACACGTTGCCCATCGCGCCGATCGCCAAGGATGCCGTGCAGCTTTTCGCAAAGAGCGGCACGACGTGGACGCCCACCCTGCTGGTGCAGTATGGCGGGCCGTGGGCGGAGAACTACTGGTACGAGACCTATGACATCTTCGCCGACCGGAAGCTCACGCACTTCACGCCGTTCACGGAGCTGGAGTGGCGCGGTCTGCGTCGGCCACAGTGGTTCCGTGACAGCGAGTACTCCTTCTCGCTGTTCGCCGAGCAGGCGAAGAAGATCGTCGAGGCGGGAGGGCGCGTGGGGCTGGGCGGGCATGGCCAGCTGCAAGGACTGGGCGTGCACTGGGAGCTGTGGAGTATCGCCAGCGGCGGGATGAAGCCGCATGACGCCCTGCGCGTGGCCACCATCTTCGGCGCCGAAGCTATCGGCATGGGACAGCACCTTGGCTCGCTGGAAGGTGGCAAGCTGGCCGACCTCCTCGTGCTGAATGCGAATCCGCTCGAGAACATCCGCAACACGAACACCATCCAGTACGTGATGAAGAACGGCCGGATGTACGAGGGCGAGACGCTGAACGAGATCTGGCCGCGCCAGAAGCCGCTCGGCACGATGTGGTGGACCGCCAACGACCCGGCGCCGGTCATTCCCGGAGGCGCGCGCCCCTGATTGCGCATCGTGGGCGGACGCGCCGCACATGACGCACCGCCAGTGATGCGCCGCACCTGATGGTCGCTCAAGGCAGGCGTGCGCGCTTAGGAGGTGTGAAGAAATAACTGACTTATGTCCGTTTCCCGCCGATCGGATGTAGCGTGTAGTTCCAGTCGCCGTGAAAGGTATGGGGCGTGAGGTGCAGGCGCGCCATTTGCTCGTCGGTGATC
>JBDSVW010000082.1:0-18838 GCA_039927015.1 Gemmatimonadaceae bacterium
AGCCCGGTGTCGTGGCCGCGGCGCCGTTCGTCCTCACGCAGGGGGTGGTGAGCACCGGCCACAACTACCGCGATGGAGCGTACGTGGCTGGCATCGAGCCCGATGGGCCGAGCGCCGCGAAGGTGACCTCCATCAGGGAGCACGCCATCAAGGGTGACTTTACTTTTGCCACGAGCGACGGAGAGCAGCGCGGCGTCGTGCTGGGCAAGCTGCTCGCCGGCCGCCTGAACGCCTTTCCTGGCGATACCATCGTGGTCTTGACGATTGCCGGAACCAAGATGAACGAGGCGCTCGGAACGCTCGTGCCGCGGCCGATGCGATTCGAGGTCACCGGGATATTCGAGACTGGGATGTACGAGTACGACAATGCGTATCTCTACATGGCGCTGGCGGCCGCCCAGGACGTCGCCGGACTGGATAGCGCCGTGACCGGACTCGAGGTGAAGACCAAGGACCGATGGGCAGCATCCGAGATCGCGCCAGCGCTCGCACAGCGCCTCGGCTTCCCCTATCGCACCGTGGACTGGCAGGAGCAGAATTCGTCGCTCTTTCAGGCGCTCAAGCTGGAGAAGCTAGGCATGGGGGTGATTCTCCTCCTCATCGTGCTCGTGGCAGCCTTCAACATCGTCAGCAACCTCACGATGGTCGTGGCCGACAAGACGCGCGAAATCGGCATTCTCAAGGCAATGGGAATGACCGCGAAGTCCATTCGGCGGGTCTTCCTCACGCAGGGCCTCGTCATCGGCCTCGCGGGCACGATACTCGGCCTCGTCCTCGGTCTGGCGGTGTCGGTGGCGCTCGGGAAGTACAAGCTCATCCGGCTGGATCCCGCGATCTACTTCATCGACCATCTCCCGGTGGCCACGGAATGGGTTGACGTGGTACTGACCATCTTCGCGTCCATTGCGGTCGCGGCCATCGCCACGGTGTATCCCGCCATGCAGGCAGCAAAGCTCTATCCCATCGAGGCCATTCGTCACGAATAGCCGAGCCCGGTCCTCGTCCATCGAGTGTGACGAGGCCAGGCGTCGACGGCGGGTCGCGAGGGGAAACTCCGGCACTGCATCACCCGTTCGGGCTGGTTGTGCACGTGTGTCCGCCTGGGCACACTACTCTCACGTAGCTGCAGCTTTGGAGTGGCGACGGATGTCCGTCCTGATTGCCGAGGGAATCGTCAAGTCGTTTCGTGGGGGTGACGGTGGCATCCTGCACATTCTCAACGGGGTGAACCTCACGGTCGCACGCGGTGAGATGATCGCCGTCGTGGGTACGAGTGGCGCCGGGAAGAGCACGCTGCTGCACGTGCTGGGAGCCCTCGATCGTCCGCTCCAAGGGCGCGTGCTGGTTGATGGCAACTCGCTGGAGGGACGGTCGGACGAGGAGCTGGCGGCCATCCGGAATCGCAAGATCGGCTTCGTCTTCCAGTTCCATCATCTGCTGCGCGAATTCTCGGCGCTGGAGAACGTCATGATGCCGGCGCGGATCGCCGGCGGCGATCTCACGGAAAGCCGGCGGCGGGCGGAGGAGTTGCTGAATCGCGTGGGACTGGGCGCGCGCATGCACCATCGACCCTCGGAGTTGTCGGGCGGCGAGCAGCAGCGCACCGCGGTGGCGCGCTCCCTGGCGATGGATCCCGCGCTCCTGCTGGCGGACGAGCCCTCGGGCAACCTGGATCATGGCAACGCCGAGCGTTTGCATGACCTGCTCGCGGAACTGGCGCGCGATCTGGAGATTGGTATGGTGGTAGTGACCCACAACCGATCCCTTGCTGACCGGGCCGATCGGGTCCTGCTGTTGGAGGATGGGGTACTGGCCGACACTGATGTGAGAGGAGTCGTGACCTGATGCTGTGTGAAGTGTGCCGCGAACGCGACGCCAGCGTCCACCTGACTCAGGTGGTCGATGGCGAGGTGACGCTGGTGCACCTGTGTCCGAAGTGCGCGGCGGAGCAGGGTGTGGAAACCACCGTGACGACGTCGCCCAAGAACGTTCTGGGGGAATTCTTGCAAGCAGTCCAGCAGCAAGCGAACACGGCGCAGACCGATGCCGTGCGATGCACCTACTGCTCCATGTCGCTGCGCGATTTTCGCGCGACGGGGCGGCTGGGCTGCTCGCGCTGCTATGCGACGTTCGAGCAGAGCTTGCGGGAGCTGTTGCGGCGCGTGCAGGGCAGTGCGAAACATGTGGGACGCCGGTATGTGGCGCCCGAGCCGACGATTCTGGCACGGGCCACGACGGTGGGCGAACTGCGCGACCGCCTGCGGCGCGCCGTCGAGAACGAGGAGTTTGAGACGGCGGCGGCGCTGCGCGACCAGATACGGGACGTGGAGTGATGCTCGACCTTGCCTTGTTGCCCGACGGCGGCATCAGCTGGCTGGACGGATCGGGGGAGCACGCGGATGTCGTGCTGTCCACGCGGATCCGACTGGCCCGCAACGTGGAGGGCTACGCATTCACCGGCCGAGCCCGCGAGGGTGAGCGCCTGCGAGTACTGCAGTCGGTGCGCGATGCCATGCCGCACGTGGCGAGCCTGGCGGGCGGGGTGGTGCTGCGGGTCGACGAGCTCGCGCCTAACGATCGTCAGCTGCTGCACGAGCGGCACCTGATGAGCAAGGAGCTGGCGGGCCTCGAGACGTCGCAGGGCGTGCGGGGCGGCGCCGCGGTCGTGCTGGCCCCGGGCGTGGGCGTGATGGTGAACGAGGAGGACCATTTGCGGCTGCAGGCGCTGCGCTCGGGGCTGGAGCTCGGCGACGCGATGGCGGCGGTGGATCGCCTCGATCGTGAACTCGGCTCGCGCCTGCCGTACGCGTTTCACGACGACTTCGGATTCCTGACGGCGTGTCCCACCAATACCGGCACCGGCATGCGAGCGTCCGTGTTGATCCACCTGCCCGGATTGGTGCTTACCAAGGAAATCGCGAAGGTGCTGGCGGGGTTGCAGACGATGGGCCTGACGTACCGGGGGCTGTACGGCGAGGGGAGCGAGGTGCTGGGGAACTTCTTCCAGATCTCGAACCAGACCACGCTGGGCCGTTCGGAGGAGGAGCTGACGGATCATCTGGCGCGCGTGGTGCGGCACGTGATCCAGCGCGAGCATGAAGCGCGTCGCGTGCTCTGGCGGGACGCGGGGTATATTATTGAGGACAAGCTGTGGCGGGCCTACGGGACGCTTCGCTTCGCCCGCAGTCTCACGTTCGATGAGGCGATGAATTATCTCAGCGGCGTGCGGCTCGCGGTGGGGCTGAAACTGATCACTGGCCTGAGTGTATACACTCTCAACAAGCTCCTGATCTTCTGCCAGAGCGCACACCTGGCATACGCCGAAGGGCGTGCACTGACCGAGAGCGAAGCCAACCTGGCGCGGGCGCGCTACGTTCGGCAAGCGCTCGAAGCTGAGGCGGACCCGCTAGCCTAACGAATGTGGCGGGCACTGATCTGAGGGATTCATGAACGGCTATAACTTCACCGAGCGGGTGCGGAAAGTCCTCCAGATGGCGCGTGAGGAGGCTCAACGTCTGCACCACGAGTACGTGGGAACGGAGCACATCCTGCTCGGCCTGATTCGCGAAGGCGAAGGTGTGGCCGCAGCCGTCCTGCAAAACCTCAACGTCGACCTCGACGAAGTGCAGCAGAAAATCGAGGAGACCGTCAAGAAGGGTAAAGCCGCCCAGACGACGGGCCCCGACTTGCCGTATACCTCGCGCGCCAAGAAGGTGCTCGAGCTGGCGATGAGCGAGGCCCGGGAGCTCAATCACTCGTACGTGGGCACCGAGCACCTGCTGCTCGGACTCCTGCGCGAGGAGAAGGGCATTGCGGCCCAGGTGCTGACCGACGCTGGCGTGAACCTCGACGCCGCCCGCGCGGAGACGCTGCGCTTGTTAGGCACCGAGATGCCGTCGCAGGGCAGCGCCGCCGGCCAGCAGCCGGGCAGCCCGCCGCCGCAGGCCACGCCGCCGAAGGGCGAAAAGAAGTCCAAGACGCCGGCGCTGGACCACTTCTGCCGCGACCTCACGCAGCTGGCGGCCGAGCAGCAGCTCGACCCCACCATCGGTCGCGCGAAGGAGATCGAGCGCGTGATGGAGATCCTCACGCGTCGCAAGAAGAACAACCCGGTGCTCATCGGCGAGCCTGGCGTGGGCAAGACGGCCATCGTTGAAGGGCTCGCGCAGCTCATCGCCAACGGCGACTGTCCCGACGCCTTGCGCGAACATCGCGTCCTGTCGCTGGACATGGCCGCCGTCATCGCGGGCACCAAGTATCGCGGGCAGTTCGAGGAGCGGCTCAAGGCCGTGATGAACGAGATTGCCCAGAACAAGAACGTCATCCTGTTCATCGACGAGCTGCACACGCTCGTTGGGGCGGGCGCCGCCGAAGGCGCCATCGACGCCAGCAACATGCTCAAGCCCGCGCTCGCGCGTGGGGAGTTGCAGTGCGTCGGGGCCTCCACGCTCAACGAGTACCGCAAGTACATAGAGAAGGACGGCGCCCTCGAACGCCGCTTCCAGACGGTGATCGTCGATCCGCCCTCTATTGAGGAAACGGTGGAGATCCTGAAGGGCCTCAAGAAGAAGTACGAGGACCATCATCGTGTCATCATTCCTGACGATACGCTCGTCTCCTCGGCCAAGCTCTCGGAGCGCTACATCACCGACCGCTTCCTGCCGGACAAGGCCATCGACGTGATCGACGAGGCCGGGGCGCGCGCGCGCCTGGCAGCCCAGGTTCCGCCCCCGGAAGTCGCGAAGCTCAAGGAGGATCTCGAGAAGGTCAACACGGAAAAGGAAACCTCCGTGCGCGACCAGAACTTCGAGCGCGCCGCCGCGCTGCGCGACAGCGAGCGCGAGTTGCAGGGCGAGATTCGCAAGAAGCAGGACGAATGGGAGAAGCGCCGCCAGTCGCACCGACCGACGCTGGGGGAGGAGGAAGTCGCCTTCATCGTGAGCCGCTGGACGGGCATTCCGGTCACCCGCCTGCAGGAGGCGGAGAGTTCGCGCCTGCTACGCATGGAAGAGGAACTGCACGAGTCCGTCGTGGCGCAGGAGGAGGCCATCAGGGCCATCTCCCGCTCCATCCGCCGCAGCCGGGCAGGGCTCAAGGATCCGAAGCGCCCTATCGGTTCGTTCATTTTCTGCGGTCCCACGGGTGTGGGTAAGACAGAGCTGGCGCGCTCGCTGGCGCAGTTCCTCTTCGCCGACCCGTCGGCGCTCATTCGCGTGGACATGAGCGAGTATATGGAGAAGTTCTCGGTCTCCCGGCTCATCGGCGCCCCTCCGGGCTACGTGGGCTACGAGGATTCCGGCACGCTGACCAAGGCGATCCGGCGGAAGCCGTACAGCGTGGTGCTGCTGGACGAAATCGAGAAGGCGCACCCGGACGTGTTCAACATCCTCCTGCAGGTGCTGGATGAGGGTCACCTCACCGACAACTACGGGCGTTTGATCGACTTCAAGAACACGGTCGTCATCATGACGTCTAACGTGGGGGCCAAGGATGTGGCCAAGAACAAGTCCCTCGGCTTCACGGCGCCGGACTTCCAGGCCTCGTTCGAGCGCATGGCGGAAAAGGTGAAGGAGGAACTGCAGCACACCTTCAATCCGGAGTTCCTCAACCGTCTGGATGATGTGATCGTCTTCCACCCCCTGCAGAAGGAGCACATCGCCAAGATCGTCGGCATCATGCTCCGGGACGTGCAGAAGCGCATGTCGGAGGGGGAACTGAGCCTGAGGCTGAGCGACGCGGCCTCCGAGTTTCTGGCGACCAATGGGTACGATCAGCAGTACGGGGCCCGTCCGCTGAAGCGGGCGATCCAGAAGTACATCGAGGACCCCCTGAGCGAGAAAATTCTCCTTGGAGAGTTTTCCAAGGGGGACGAGATCGATGTGGACGTCGCCGAGGACGGCCAAAAGCTCGCTTTTCGGGTCCTGAGCAATTCGGCGCCCAAGGCGTAAGCCGAACTCGGTTCCCAAGTGTCTAAAGAAGGGTCGGGTTCACACTGAACCTGGCCCTTCTCATTGTGTATATTACCCGGCTATGTCGCGGAAGCTGTTACTGCTCTTGGCGCTGGGCTTGAGTGCGCGTGTCGCATCGGCCCAGGACGCCGCTACACAGGGACGATGCACGACCCCGGACTCGATCCTCGTCCGGGGCAATGTGCGCGTTGCCTCCGCCGCCGTCCTGACGGACGCGGGAATCGTCGCCGGTACGCTTCTCAACTATAAGGAGATACAGCGGGCCATACGCGCGTTGTACGGCACGGGGCAGTACGATCGCGTCGCGATCATCTGCCAGCTCGATGAGCCTGCGAACAACGCGACGCTGACGGTCGAGGTCACCGAGCGCCCGATCCTGGTCGATACGGACGTGGAAGGCGTGGACCGGCTCTCGTCCCGCAGCGTGCGCGACAAGATCGACTTGATCTTCAACAAGCCGCTCGATCCCGCCGGTGTGGCGCTGGCCGTCCACCGCATCGACTCGTTATACGAGAAGAACGGGTACTATCTCGCGACGGTGACCGTGGACAGCACGGTTCCGGCAGCCGGGGCGATGAAACTCACGTTCCGTATCGATGAAGGGCGCCGTCTCGCGATTTCCGGGATCCAACTCCGCGGCAACAGTACGCTCAAGAGCGGTGAGATCGTCGGCGCGATGAAGACCAAGCCCGAGGGCTTCTTGTTCTGGAAGAAGGGCGAGTTCGACGACGACAAGTACGCCGGCGACCTCTCGGAGCGCATTCCGCAGTTGTACGGCCGCCGCGGTTTCATCGATTTTCGCGTGGCGCATGACTCGCTGATGATCGATCGCGACGAGGGCAAGGCGATGCTGGACATCGCGGTCGTGGAAGGCCCTCGCTACAAGATCGGCGACTTCGAGGTCACGGGAAACAAGCATTACTCCAGCGAGGATCTTGCCCGCTTCTATCCTTTCGCGGACCAGTCGCGGACGATCATGTCGCGGGTAACGGATTTCGTTAAACGGAAGAGTCCCACGCCGAAGGGCATCTTCGACCAGGAGGCCTGGGACGAGGCGCGTCAGAAGATTTCGTCGGCATACGCCACCGAGGGCTACATCTACGCCAACGTGCGACCCGTGGTCGAGCGGCGCGTGGCCGAGGACTCGACGCACTATGTGGACCTGCGCTGGGAAGTCGACGAGCGCACGCCGGCGGTGATCAACCGGATCGAGATCTTCGGCAACGACTATACGCAGGAGACCTGCATTCGCGACCAGCTCGTGATCCTGCCGGGTCAGGTCTTCAACCAGGACGCCCTGATTCGCTCGTGGCAGAGCCTGGGCAACCTTGGGTTCTTCGAGACGCCGGTGCCTCCGCCGGACACCCGCACCGCCAACGACCAGGGTGACGTGGACGTCATCTTTCGTGTGAAGGAAAAGCGGACGGGGAACGTGAACTTCGGCGCCTCGATGGGGCAGGGTACCGGCGTGGGTGGATTCATCGGTCTCGACCAGCCCAACCTCTTCGGCCAGTGCAAACGTGGATCGCTGCAGTGGCAGTTCGGGCGCTACATCAACGACTTCAACCTGTCGTACACCGATCCGCGCGTTCGCCAGTCGCTCGTGTCGGGCACGCTCTCGATCTACCGCTCGCTGCAGCGTTACTACATCGCCGACCTGGGACGTTCGCTCCGCACCGGTGCGAACCTGCAGTTCGGTATTCCGCTGCCGAACACCCCGTACACGCGCGTCTTCGTCTCGTATGGCGCGGAGAACGTGACGTTCGGTTCGGGCGGCCTGCTGGGCGACAGCCGATCGGCGTATGGAGACAAGTCAATCCGCTCGACCCTCGGCTTCTCGCTGGCTCGCGACACGCGCATCGACCTGCCGTTCCCGAGCGCCGGCGCGCAGTACAACATTGCCGCCAACTTCAACGGCGGCATATTGGGCGGCACGTCGTCGTTCCAGCGCTACACCGCGGATGCCAGTGCCTTCGCACCGCTGGCGCAGATCGGTGGTAGCCGTCCCGGGTCGCAGCCCATCAAGTTCGTGGCCGGCCTGACCGCGCGCAGCGGGTCGGTGTTCGGCAACACGGGTCCGTTCTTCTTCTCGCAGGAGTTCGCGTTAGGCGGCGTGCAATTCGGCGAGCGCCTGCGCGGCTACGATGAGTTCTCCATCTCGCCCAACGGCTACGTGACCGGCACCAGCACGTTCAACGCGCAGCGAACATCGTTCGGCAAGGCGTTCTTCAGCGCCACGGCGGAAGTGGGCATGCGCCTGAACCAGGCGCTCTATCTTGCCGGATTCTACGATGCGGGTAATGTGTGGGCACATCCCCGCGATTTCGATCCCACGCGACTGTTCCGCGGAGCGGGCATCAGCGCGTCAACTGTTACTCCCCTCGGGCCACTCGGGCTCGACTACGCCTATGGATTCGACCGCCTGGATGCCCAGGGGCGGAAGGCTCCGAAATGGCAACTTCACTTCCGGCTTGGCCAGCTATTCTAGCTCAGGAGATCACATGTATTCTCTCGTTCGCGCAACCGTCCTTGCGATCGGCTTTCTCGCCGTCGGCGCCGCCGGCGCCTCGGCGCAGTCAGGCCTGAAATTCGCCTACATCGATTCCCGCGAGGTTCTGGACAAGGCGCCCGGACGCGCCGCGGCGGAAAGCACGTTCCAGAAGGAGTACGACGCCGCGCAGGTCAAGATCAAGAAGATGCAGGACACGCTGCAGGCGATGGTCGCCGCGTACCAGAAGGTGCAGGCCACGCTGACTCCGGTGACGCGCGAGTTGCGCGAGAAGGAGATTCGCGACAAGCAGCAGACGTTAGAGAACGGCGCGCAGCTCCTGGAAGCGCAGATGCAGCAGCGGCAGTCCGAGCTGGTGCAGCCGATGATGAACCAGATTCGCGAAGTGCTCGACTCGATGCGCAAGGAGGATGGTTATGCCTTCATCTTCGACGTGGGCGCGCAGTCAAATGTCATCGTGGCGGCGGACTCCACGCTCAACCTGACGGACAAGGTCGTGTCACGACTGAAGCCGGTGCCTTCGGTGGCGAAGGATGACACGGCCAAGGCGTCCGCGGGCCTCAAGGCCCAGCCGGCCGGCGTGGTACCCAAGAAGCCGTGACCTTGCCGGCGGCATCCGCCGCAGCGACGAGCGGTGGGGGGGCGACGGAGCATCGCCCTCTCACCGCTCGTCGCATTGCGGAGTTAGTGGGTGGTCGCCTTGAGGGTGACGGGGATGCCGTGGTGACCGGTGTCGCGTCCGTGGACCGCGCGACCGAGGGGCACCTGACCTTCCTCGGCTCGGTGCGGTACGCGTCGCAGCTGGCGGAGTGCCAGGCCAGTGTGCTCCTCATTGCCCCGGATCTCGCGGTGGCGACCGGGCATGTGCGGGCCCGCGTGGTGGTGGACAAGCCGCAGGATGCGCTCCTGCAGATGCTTCCCCTCATGTTCGAGGCCGCGCCACGCGCGCCGGGCGTCGATCCCACCGCCCGCATCGGACGTGGCGCCACGATCGGCGAGGCCGTGTATCTCGGGCCGTATGTGGTGATTGGCGACGGCGCCCGCATCGGAGACCGGGTGCAGCTCGACGCGCACGTGGTCGTGGGCAACGGGGCACAGGTCGGAGACGATGCGCACCTGTATCCGCACGTGACAGTCTATCCGGGGGTCTCGTTAGGTCGGCGGGTCACGGTGCATGCCGGCTGCCGCCTCGGCAGCGACGGCTTCGGCTACGCCAGCGGCGCGGACGGGCATCGCAAGATCCCGCACGTGGGCGGATGCGTCATCCACGATGACGTCGAGATCGGCGCCAACACGACGATCGACCGTGGCAGCATCGACGACACCATCATCGGCGCCGGCACCAAGATCGACAATCTCGTCATGATCGCGCACAACGTGCGCATCGGGCGCCTTTGCCTCGTTGTGGCGCAGGCGGGCATCGCCGGCAGTGCCCGCATTGGTGACGGCTGCGTGATCGGCGGTCAGGCAGGCGTGCAGGGACACCATACCATCGGCGACCGGGCCCGTATCGGGGGACAGGCGGGTGTGCTGGGCGATGTGCCCGCCGGCGAGGCGTGGTCGGGCTATCCGGCCCGGCCGCACCGGGAGTCCTTGCGAGCGCAAGCCGCCCTCTTTCGACTGGCGGGGCTGCTCAAGCGAATCGAACGGATGCTGGGAGCCGGCGAATGAACTGTGCTCCCCGAAATACGATCTGCCGCGAGACGACCCTCGAGGGAACCGGCCTGCACATGGGACTCCCCTCGCGGATGACGTTCAGGCCCGCGCCCCTTGGCAGCGGCATCTGCTTCTCGCGCACCGATCTGCCGTCGTCGTCACCAATACGAGCGCACGTCGCGATGGCCGTCGAGTCGGAGCGCCGCACACAGCTGGGTGAGGGCGAGCAGGCGCTGCACACGGTGGAGCACGTGCTGGCGGCCGTCACGGCGCTGGCCATCGATGACCTCATCATTGAGCTCGATGGTCCGGAACCCCCGATCATGGACGGGAGCGCGGGCCCCTTTTTTCGCGCCCTTCAGTCGGCAGGGATTGCGCCCCACGGGGGACGGGTGGAGGTTCTGGCACTCAATGCGCCGGTGCGCATCGAGCACGGGGAATCGTGGTACGAGGCGTTCCCGGCTGACGAACTGTCGCTCGAGGTCTCCATCGACTTCCCCCATCCGCTCGTTGGCCGCCAGTCGGGCCGGTACCGGGTGACGGCCGAGGAATTCGCCCGCGAGCTGGCCGATGCGCGTACGTTTGGCTTTTCGCACGAACTTGAGGCGCTGCGGGCTAAGGGGCTGATCAGGGGCGGGTCGACGTACAACGCGATTCTCCTCGGGGATGAAGGCGTGGTGGAGAACGAGTTGCGCTGGCCGGACGAGTTCGTGCGGCACAAGGCGATGGATTGTGTGGGAGACCTCGCACTAGCGGGGAAGCGAGTTCGCGCGCGAATCGTGGCGCATCGACCGAGTCACTCGGGCACGGTGCGACTGGTTCGCGAACTGACCAGGCGTGCGTGCAAGGAGACGCAGGTGATCGGAATCGAAGACATCATGAAGGTGCTGCCCCACCGGTATCCGTTCCTCCTGGTGGATCGCGTGCTGGAGTATGAAGCGGGCAAGCGTGTGGTGGGACTGAAGAACGTCACGATCAACGAGCCGTTCTTCCAGGGACACTTTCCCGGTCACCCCATCATGCCCGGCGTGCTCATCATCGAGGCGATGGCGCAGGTGGGCGGCATTCTCCTGATGGGCACGGTGCCCGATCCGGAATCGAAGGTGGTGTACTTCACCTCGCTGGACAAAGTGAAGTGGCGGAAACCCGTGCGCCCCGGGGACCAGATTCGTTTCGAACTCGACATCCTCCAGATCCGCGGCCCGGTGTGCAAGATGAAGGGCGTGGCGAAGGTGGATGGCAACGTGGTGGCGGAGGCGGACATGGCCGCGATGCTGCGGGATCGATGAACACTGACATTCATCCAACAGCGATCGTCTCCCCGAAGGCATCGATCGGCGCGGGGGTTCGCATCGGACCGTTCGCGATCGTCGGCGACCACTGCGAGATCGGCGATGGATGCGTGATTGACGCCCGGGCGACGCTCGAGCGCAACGTGCGGCTGGCGCCGAACGTGGTGATCGGATGTGGCTCGGTGGTGGGGGGCGATCCGCAGGACCTGAAGTTCAAGGGTGAGGATACGTGGGTCGAGATCGGGGAGGGGACGCGCTTGCGCGAGTACCTCACCATCAATCGGGGCACGGCGCAGTCGTACAAGACGACGGTGGGGAAGGGATGCTTCCTCATGTCGTACGTACACCTCGCGCACGACTGTCACATCGGCGACGGCGTGATCATCTCTAACGGTACGCAGCTGGCGGGACACGTCACGATCGAGGACCGGGTCATCGTCTCCGGACTGGTGGCGGTGCATCAATTCGTCAGGATCGGCCGTCATGCCTTCGTAGGTGGCTGCTCACGCGTCGCCAAGGACGTGCCGCCGTATCTCAAGGCCGTCGGTAACCCGGTGAAGCTGTATGGCCTCAATAGCGTAGGCCTCCAGCGCAGCGGCTTTTCCGACGAGACGATCCGCGACCTGAAGCGCGCCTACCGGCTGTTCTTCCGTTCGGAGCTCAACGTCTCGCAGGCCATGGATCGCGCGCGATCCGAGCTGCCCCAGGTTCCCGAAGTCGAGCACTTCCTGCGCTTTCTCGAGGATTCGCAGCGCGGAGTGGTGATTTGACGGCGCCGCGCACGCGGGTCGGAGTCATCGGCGCCGGGGCGCTCGGACATCACCACGTCCGCATTCTCCGCGACTTGCCCGAGGTGGAGTTCGTCGGTTTTCACGAAGCGCGCACCGAGCGCGCGCAGCAGGTGGCGGCCGAGCTTGGTGTGCGGGCGTGGGATGACGCGGATGCCCTCATTGAGGGATGCGACGCGCTGACCATCGTGGTTCCGACGCCCGCGCATCATGCGGTGGCGCTGTCCGCGGTTCGGCGCGGACGTCACGTACTGATCGAGAAGCCACTCACGACGACGCTGGCCGAGGCGGACGAGATTCTCGACGTGGCCAAGCGGGAAGGCGCGCTGGTGCAGACGGGTCATGTGGAGCGATTCAACCGGGCCATCCGCGCGGCGCTTCCGTATGTGGACCGGCCGCGCTTTCTCGAGAGTGACCGGCTCGCGCCGTTCAACCCGCGCGGGGCAGACGTGGCGGTGGTGCTCGACCTCATGATCCATGACATCGACTTGCTGCTGACGCTCGTGAAGAGCGGAGCACACGACGTGGCGGCGGTCGGCATTCCGGTGCTCACACCCTTTGTCGACATCGCGAACGCGCGCATCACGTTCACATCGGGCGCGGTGGCGAACGTCACGGCGAGTCGTGTCTCGCGCGAGCGCATGCGGAAGTTGCGCATCTTCCAGGAGAGTGGATACCTCTCGCTCGACCTCGCGGCCGGCAATGGGGAGTTCTACCGCATCCGGGGGGACGTGGACCTCGCGGAGCTGACCAAGTCTCCGCAGCAGCTTGAGGCTTTTGTCGAGCGCATTCCGCTCGAGGCACCGGAGGGGGAGCCGCTGCGTCTCGAGTTTCAGTCGTTCGTCGATGCGGTGCGCGGCACGGCACCGGTAGCGGTCACTGGCGACGACGGGCGCGAGGCGCTCGCGGTTGCGCTTCGCATCGTGCAGGAGATCGAGCGCTCGCATCCACGCCTGTCAGCGGGCATGGAGACGACGCGTGCGTGAAGTGCTCGTGATCGCCGGTGAGGCGTCCGGCGATCTGCATGGCGCGGGACTGGCGCGCGAACTCCGGCTGGTGCGCCCCGACCTGCACCTGGTCGGTATGGGCGGCCGTGCCATGCGCGCGGAAGGCGTGGAGATTCTCGAGGACGCCGAGGCCATGGCCGTCATGGGCGTGGTCGAGGTGATCGGCAAGATTCCGCATCATTGGCGCCTGCTGCGCGAGCTGGAGACGCGCCTCGCGAGCGGTTCGGTCGCGCTCCTGGTGGTCATCGACTATCCCGGGTTCAACATGAAGGTCGCGGCGGCCGCCCAGCGACACGGCGTGCCGGTGCTCTACTACATCACGCCGCAAGTGTGGGCATGGGGCGCCAAGCGGTTGCCGAAACTCCAGCGCCTCATCACGAAGGCCGCCGTTATTCTCCCGTTCGAGGAAGCGTTGCTGCGCGCACACGGCATCGATGCCACCTTCGTCGGGCATCCATTGCTGGATCGCGCCAGGGCCATGCCGTCGCGCGAGGAGGCACGGCGACAGCTGGGCATCGAGGGAGCGGCACCGCTGCTGGCACTCTTTCCCGGGAGCCGGGTGCAGGAAATCGAGCGACACCTGTCCGACTTCGTGGCGACCGCCCGACTGCTCGAGCAGCAACACCCTGGCTCGCGCGTGGTGGTGAGCGTCGCGCCGGGGGTCGTTCTGGACCCGCAGCTCTGTCCATATCCGCAGGTGCATGGGAGCTCGTTCGCCGTCCTGCGTGCCGCCGACGCCGCCATGTGCAAGAGCGGAACAACCACGCTCGAGGCAGCGGTAGCGGGATGCCCGCTGGTGGTGGCGTATCGCACCAGCGGATGGACGTACGCGATCGCCAAGCGCGCGGTGAAGATTCCGTTCATCGGCCTCGTGAACGTGGTCGCGGGTCGCGAGGTGGCGCGCGAGTTCGTGCAGGACGCGCTGGTACCCTCGGACATCGCGGCGGAGCTGGGTCCGCTGCTCGAGTCGTCGTCGCCCCGACGCATGACGCAGGTGGCGGCCCTCGGCGACGTGCGCGACATGCTGGGCACGGCGGGCGCAGCGAGTCGAGTGGCGGCGATGGCGGCCGCGCTGGTGCCGTGAAGGACGAGCGGCGCGCGGACTGGCGCCGGCGCGTGAAGGTCTTCCTTGCGGCGAGCCTTGGCGCGCTGCTCGTGCGGCTCCTCGGCAGCACGTGGCGCATGTCGACGCGTGACCGGGCGTCACTGGAGGCCGTGCGCGCGTCGGGACAGCCGGTGGTGATCGTTCTGTGGCACGGGGAGCTGCTTCCGATCCTCTGGCATCACCGCCACCAGGGCATCGCGGTGCTCGTCAGCACGCACGCGGATGGCGAGATCATCGCGCGCATCGCGAGTTCGTTAGGCTGCCGCACGGTGCGCGGGTCCTCCAGCCGCGGTGGCGCCCGCGCCCTCCTCGAGCTCGTGCGCGAGCTCGGTGACGGTCACGAGGTGGCCGTGACGCCCGACGGCCCACGCGGCCCGCGCCGGCACTTCGCCGCCGGCGCGGTGGTGGCGGCGATGCGTGCGGAGGTGCCGGTCATCGCGTTCGGTGCACGCGTCGATCGTGCCTGGCGCCTGCGCAGCTGGGATCGTTTCGTGATTCCCAAGCCGTTCGCGCGCGTGGAGATCGCGTATAGCGCGGTGGTGCCCGTGGCCGCGCGCTCGCCCCGCGACGCGGAGGGCGAGACATCCCGCTTCGAGTCGCTGCTGCTCTCCGTCAGCGCGCGCGACGAGGGCTGAGCGATGGACCTCGACGCGCTCTGGTACGGCACGGGAATCGCGGCGACCGTCACACGAGGCGCGCTCGCGCCGCTGGAGGCAGGGTATCGCGGCGTGGTGCACGTGCGCAATGCGCTGTTTGATGCGGGCTGGCTGCGCGCACAGGCGCCCGCGCTTCCCGTGGTGGCGATCGGCAACCTCACCGTCGGCGGCACGGGAAAAACGCCGGTGTCCGCATTTGTGGCGGCGCGGTTGCGCGCACTGGGCGGGAGTCCGGCGGTGGTGATGCGCGGCTACGGCGACGACGAGCCAGCCGTGCACCGCATTCTCAATCCCGACGTTCCGGTCCTAACGAGTGCCGATCGCGTCGCGGGAATCCGGGCCGCGCGGGCGGCGGGCTGTGACGTGGCAGTGCTGGACGACGCCTTCAAGCATCGCTGGGTGCAGCGAACCGAGAATCTGGTACTCGTATCCGTGGAACAGTGGGCCAACGGATCGCGCCGCTGCCTACCGACGGGGCCGTATCGCGAGCCGCTGTCTGCGCTGCGGCGCGCTTCCCTGGTGCTCGTAACGCGAAAAGACGCGGGAGAGGAAGAGGCCGTCGCGCTGCAGGCCGTGCTTCGTCGGGAAACGCCGGCCGTGGTGGGCCGCGTGGCGATTCATCCGGACACCCTGCGGCGGGCGGACGGATCGGGCGCGACCGAGCCGCTGAGCCGACTGTACGGCGCCCGCGTGCTGGCCATTACCGCCATCGGCGCGCCGGCCGCATTTGCCCGGCAGCTGGAGCAGCTGGGGGCACAGGTCACCCTGACCGCCTACCCCGATCACCATCGTTTTTCCCCCGCGGACGTGCGGAACATGATCGCCCGTGCCGCTGGCACGGAGCTCGTCGTCTGTACGTTGAAGGACGCTGTCAAGCTGACTTCCTTGTGGCCTCCCCGGGGCCAGAGCTTGTGGTATGTTTCGCAGCGCCTTGAGGTCGAAGCGGGAGCGCCGGAACTGGACGAAGCGCTCCGTCGACTCCTGCGGCGCCGTGGTTCCCGTTCCGACGTATCCTAACGACCGCTCGCCCGGTCCTCTCACTTTCCGATGCCTACCGATCTCCGCCTTCCGACGAACGCCATCGTGCAGCCGGACAAGGATCGTTTCCTGAACGAGGACAATCCGTTCGAAGCGATGATGTCCCGGTTCGATCGCGCCGCCGAGCTGCTCGATCTGGAACCCGGTCTCTACAAGGTGCTTCGCTCGGCGGAGAAGCAGCTGATCGTGTCGTGTCCGGTCATGATGGATACTGGCGAGATCGAGGTCTTCACCGGCATTCGGGTGCTGTACAACACGTCGCGCGGTCCGGCGAAGGGCGGCATCCGATTCGATCCCCAGGTCACCCTGGATGAGGTGACCGCGCTGGCTGCCTGGATGACGTGGAAGTGCGCCATCGTCAACGTACCGTTTGGCGGGGCAAAGGGCGGCGTGATCTGCGACCCGCTGACCATGAGCGCCGGTGAGCTCGAGCGCCTAACGCGCCGCTACACCTCCGGCATCATGCAGCTGCTGGGCCCCGATTCCGACGTCCCCGCGCCAGACGTGAATACGAACGAGCGGGTGATGGCGTGGATCATGGACACCTACTCCATGCAGATGCGCCACACCGTGACGTCGGTGGTCACGGGCAAGCCGATCGAGATGGGTGGGTCGCTCGGGCGTCGCGAGGCGACGGGCCGCGGGTGCATGATCGTGGTAAAGGAGGCGCTTGCCCATCTCGGCATGAGCGTGAAGGGGACAACCGTGGCAGTGCAGGGCTTCGGCAACGTCGGCTCGGTTACCGCCTACCTGCTCGCGCGCGAGGGCTGCAAGATCGTCGCGATCAGCGATCGCAGCGGCGGCTACTACAACGCCAGCGGATTGGATGTCGATGACGCGATCGCCTACGTCAAAAAGAACCGGGACTTGAATGGCTATACCAAGGGCGAGTCGATCACGAACGAGGAACTGCTCACCCTCGATGTGGACGTGCTCGTGCCCGCGGCGCTCGAGAACGTCATCACGCGCAAGAACGTGGCGAAGATCCGCGCCAAGATCATCTGCGAAGGCGCCAACGGACCGACCACGGCGGCGGCCGACTCCATGCTCGACGAGAAGGGCGTCTTCGTGGTCCCTGACATCCTGGCCAACGCGGGTGGTGTCACGGTGTCGTACTTCGAGTGGGTGCAGGACCGCGCCGGTTACTTCTGGAGCGAGGAGATGGTGAACGAGCGATTGCAGGACCTGATTGTAAAGTCGTTCCGCGACGTACTCGAGCTCTCCAAGCTGCACAAGGTCAGCATGCGGACAGCCGCGTACATGCTGTCCATCAGCCGTGTGGCGACCGTGCACCGGCTGCGCGGGATCTACGCGTAGTCCGCTGGCGACGCATGTCTGACGACGGACGGGGGACGGAGAGCCACGCGCTCTGCCCCCGCTGGAGCAGACGGAGGCGGCCACCTCCTGCAGCGACGCGCCGCCCATGAAGATCCGGCTCATCGCGGTTGGCAAGCCGCGCGACCGGCAACTGGCCGAATCGATCGCTGAGTATGAGAAGCGAGCGGCTCGCTACTGGCCGCTGGCGGCGCACGATGTGCGCGAGGAGAACACACGTTCGGCGGACGTGGCGCGTGCGCGCGAGGGCGACCGTCTGCTCGAGCGAGCCCAGGGCGCCGTGATCGTAGCGTGCGACGAGCGGGGCGACGCCATGACGTCGGTGGAGTTCGCCGACTGGCTGCAAGCGCAGCGCGAGGCGGCCCGCGATATCGCATTCGTGCTGGGCGGCGCGCACGGCCTGGACGCACGCCTGCGGAGCGGCGCCCTGCGCATCCTGTCCCTGGCGCCGTGGACGCTGCCGCACGAAGTGGCGCGGCTCGTCCTGGCCGAGCAGCTGTACCGGGCGGGAACGATCGTTAGGCGTGAACCGTACCACAAAGCGTAGCCCGCGCTGCCGCCCCGCCCGATGTGCTGGGACGAGACGGAACACGCACGGAACGCCCGGCCCCTCCCACCGGCGCCCGGTCACCGGGATGCGGATTGCACTCGCCAAAAGGGGTGACGCCTCGCGAGATTTCCCCCGCGCGGCGCGCCCGTCCGGGTTGGCGGGGGCCCGCGTGCGGGATGCCCACACACGCGAGACCTCCCCCACGTTCGCGAGCGAGCCAACAGGATGCGATGTACGACGCACATAACAGGGCACGCGCTGCGCGCGCCGGTTGGAGCAACGGCGGCGTGCTCCGCGATCCAGCCCCGGCCGACGGGGGGCATGCGTCGATGACTGCCCTCCGCGTAGTTACGGAACCGTTGGGCGGCGCTCTCCTCGCACGCTCGGCTGCTGCAGGAGAGGCCCCGCTGGAGTGGTATCCCCCGCGGCCCGCCTCGCCTGCTGCATGGGCGGCTCGGGTGCGCCAGGTCCAGATGAGCATGAATCCGGGGTGGCTGTCGCGTTTAGCGCCGGCGTTCGATGCGCGCGGCGCGGCCGCCACGCGTCTCGCCCGCACTGCCGCCGAGGGTGGCGTGGTCATTACGACCGGCCAGCAGCCGGGATTGTTCGGAGGGCCGATGTACACCTGGTGCAAGGCGCTGACCGCCCTGGAACTCGCTGATGCGGTAGAGCGCGCTACGGGTGTGGCCACGACGCCCGTATTCTGGGCCGCCACCGATGACGCGGACTTTGCGGAAGCCAGCGATACCTGGATTGCCACCGCTACGGGCGCACAGCATCTCACCCTGTCGCGGGAGCCCACGGATGGCATTCCCATGGCAGAGGTGCCCCTGGGAGAGACGGCGGCGGAATTTGCGGCCCTCGTCTCGGCGGCGGGCTCCGCGGTCGATCCGGGAGTGCTGGACGCGCTGCGCCGCGCGTACCGTCCAGGCC
>JBDSVW010000083.1:0-12226 GCA_039927015.1 Gemmatimonadaceae bacterium
CCGCATCGACACGTTTGTCACCCACTACAATCGCACGTCCCGCCCCTTCGTCTGGACCGCCACCGCGGACGCGATCCTCGCGAAATTGGAGCGACTTGCGAAAGTTCTTAACGGGACACCACACTAGCGACCGGCGGCCCTATGTCGTTCATCGTGAAGCTGCGGGACGTGCTGGTGGGACGTTCCGATCTCCGTCACCGTACCCCGGACTCCGCAGATGCACGCGGCGTTTTCCGGCCCGGGTTGGGATGGGAGCTGGTGGAGCCCGTCTTCGACATGCGGACCAGCGACGGGACTTCTGGAGCTGAAGGGAATCTCCGCTACCGGAGCGCGCTGGAGACGCTGTCGCTCGCGCTGCACGCCCCGGGAGGGGCGGTGGTGGGAACCTCGCGCATTGAGATCGTCCGGGACAGCGCGTCGCCCAGCGGCCTCGTGCTCGACGTGACGTTTGCCGCGGGCGACGACGGTGAGGACAGCGACCGGTGACGACGGCGCGGCCTGGCGCAGCGCGCGTGCGGCCACCGCGACCCGGTTTCAGGGCGTACCGTCCGTGATCGGGCGGTTCACCGCCCGGTGCTTAGGCGGCGAACGCGAGACTCACCGCCCTCCGCGCACCGCGCTTGAGCGCGCGATGCACCGCGCGGGCGTAGCGCACGAAGTTCGCGCCGGCCCATGGATGCCGGGCGAAGAACTCCTGCGGCAGCATGTCTCCCTTCAGGCGGTTGCAGCTCGCGCAGGCGGCCACCACGTTGCCTGACGAGTGCGTGCCTCCGTGGGCGAGGGGGAAGACGTGATCGAGGGTGGCCTCTTCGAGCGCCAGCCTATTGGCGCAGTACACGCAGCGCCGCCCACAGTCTCGCATGGCGGCGTGCTTGAGCGCGCGCTTGAAGTCGCGGAACTGCAGCTGACGCTCGCAGTGATCGGCCGAGCGCCGGCCGCGGGGCGTACGAGGAAGGACCACCCGGAGAATCCCACGTCGAGACATCGCACCTCGCCGGAAACGACGACACCCCGCTCCGGGTCATGTGCCCGGGCGGGGTGTCGCGAGTGAGGAAGAGACGATGCGACATGCCGCGAAAGTCTTCGCGGCGAATTCGGTCCGCTCCGTGATGTTCGGCGCAGTCGAAGCATCGTCCTCCCGTTATGCGGGCTTCCGCCCGCTGCGGGAATACTATTGCTGCATAACGAGCGGACGCGCAAGAGGATGTTTTGCCGCACGCACAACTCTCCCTTCCTGTCGCGGAGCCTGCCCCAAAGACGACGCGAGGCCGCTCGTGAGAACGGCCCCGCGCCGTGTCATCCCATCCAACGTCCTGCTCGCCGTTAGGTCGATGCGATCTCGAGGTCCGAGATGCCGTGTCGCCGGACGGGATCGCGCAGTTCGGCGATGATGCGCACCGCCATGGCATCCAGCAGCGTGCGATCGGGCATCCGGGAGCCGGGAAACGGCAGCGGAATGTCGAAGCCGTCGTCCGCCTTGCGCGGAATGAGGTGCACATGATAGTGGAAGACATTCTGACCGGCCTCGCTCCCCGAGTTCACGACGACGTTAATGTCGTCCGATCCGTTGAGCATCCTCACAATGGGGGACAGTCCAAGTGCTACTTCGAAGAGATGCATGGCCAGCCCGTGAGGGACATCGCTCAGGGACTCGTAATGATCGCGCGGGACAATCAGCACGTGGCCGAGATTGACCGGCTGGATGTCCATGAACGCAATGGCGCGGGAATCCTCGTAGCAAATGGAGACTTCACCCGCCCCATTGAGGAGATCGCAGAAGATGCAGTGCCTGGCAGAATCGTTCACGACCGAACTCCGTCGAGGTAGGAACTAGATTAGTGCAGAACAGATGCCACCAGTTCCCGCCGGCGGCGACGGGGGTCTGTACCCCATGGCAGGCGGAACGTCGCCCTGAGTCGCGGCACGAGCGCCACATGCGACCGTGCGGCGACACAGCCTTCCGCTCTCGCGCGAACGCCAGAATTCGCGCAGGGGAGGCGTGAAGGAATCGAGGGGACTATCTTCCCAAGGTTCAGCCAGCGCAGCACTCCTTCCACGGACCACCATGCCCTCTTCGACCAAAACGGAGCGGACACGCGCCGCCGGCCTTACGCGCGAGCAGCTTCAGCACGCCTATCGCATCATGTTCCTGTCGCGGCGTATCGACGACAAGGAGATCCAGCTCAAGCGCCAGAACAAGATCTTCTTCCAGATCTCGGGCGCGGGCCACGAAGCGGTGCTTGCGGCGGCCGGGCTGCTCTTCAAGCCGACGTACGACTGGTTCTACACCTACTATCGCGACCGGGCGCTCTGCCTCGCCCTTGGCATGACGCCGGCGGAGATGCTGTACGAAGCGGTCGGGGCCGCCATCGATCCCAATTCGGGCGGTCGGCAGATGCCCTCGCACTTCGGTCACAAGGCGCTCAACATCGTCAGCGCCTCGTCGCCCACGGGCACGCAGTTCCTGCAGGCCGTCGGCTGTGCCGAGGCCATCCAGCGCGCCGCCACGCTCGGCATCAGCGAGGGATTCCAGGCCGACGAGATCGTCTACGTCTCCTCCGGCGACGGCACCACGAGCGAAGGCGAGTTCTGGGAGAGCCTCAACACGGCGTCCAACCTGCAGCTCCCGATCGTTTACGTCATCCAGGACAATCAGTACGCCATCTCGGTCCCCGTCGAGGTGAACACGGCGGGAGGGAGCATTTCCAAGTTAGTCGCGTCGTTCCCGGGGCTGTACATCCAGGAGGTCGACGGCTGCGACTTCATCGCGAGCTATGAGACGATGCGTCGCGCGGTGGAGCACGCCCGTGCGCGCAAGGGACCGGCGTTCGTGCATGCCCACGTCATCCGGCCCTACTCACACTCGCTGTCGGACGATGAAGTGCTCTATCGTCCGGCGGAGGAGCGGGAGCTCGACGCGCTGCGCGATCCGCTGACCACGTTCCCGAAATGGCTGGTGGCCAACGGCTTCGCGACGGAGGCGGAGCTCGAGAAGATCCGCGAAGTGGTGGATGCCGAAGTGCTGGCCGCCACCGATGACGCGCTGGGCCAGCCGCAGCCGGATGCCAGCACGGTGCACTTCGCGGTCTATTCGCCCGACGTGGATCCCACGGGCGACTCGTTCGACACCGAGGACGACCCGCAGTTCTCCGGGAACGAGACCACGATGGTGGACCTGCTCAACGCCTGCATGCGCGATGAAATGCGACGCGACGAGCGCATCGTAGTTTTTGGCCAGGACGTCGCCGACGTCTCGCGTGACCAGCACGTGGGCAAGGTGAAGGGCAAGGGCGGCGTGTTCAAGGTGACACACGGGCTCCAGAAGGAGTTCGGCAGCACGCGCGTGTACAACTCGCCGCTCGCCGAAGCCAACATCGCCGGGCGTGCGATCGGCATGGCGGCCCGCGGGTTCAAGCCGGTGGTGGAGATCCAGTTCTTCGACTACATCTGGCCGGCGTACATGCAGATTCGCGACGAGCTGGCCACCATGCGCTGGCGTTCGAACAACCACTTTACGGCCCCGGTGGTGATCCGCACGACGTATGGCGGCTACATCCGGGGCGCGATCTATCACTCGCAAACCGGCGCGTCGCTCTTTACGCACACCCCGGGATTGCGGGTGGTCTGTCCCGCGACGGCGCTCGACGCCAACGGCCTGCTGCGCACGGCCATCCGTTGCGACGACCCGGTAATCTTCCTCGAGCACAAGCACCTCTACCGCCAGACGTACAACAAGGCGGCGTATCCGGGGCCGAACTTCATGATTCCGTTCGGCAAGGCGAAAATCGTGCGGGAGGGCACGGACGTCACGCTGGTGACGTATGGCGCCACCGTGCAGCGCGCCTTCGCGGCCGCCAATCAGCTTGCCGACGAAGGCATTTCGGTGGAAGTGATCGACCTGCGTACGCTCTCGCCGTGGGACCACGAGATGGTCTACGATTCGGTAAAGAAGACCAGCCGCGTGATCGTGGCCTACGAGGATTCCATGTCGTGGGGTTACGGCGCCGAGATCGCCGCTCGCATAGCCGACGACTGCTTCGCGTGGCTCGACGCGCCGGTGAAGCGCGTGGCCAGTACGGACACGTTCGTGGGATACGCTCCGCAGCTCGAGGATGCGATCCTTCCGCAAATCGAGGACTTTGCCAACGCCTATCGCGAGATCATGACCTACTGAGGGACCGGGTAATCCGTTCCCTCTCCTGAGGGGCGTGGGTGTGACGCGGGGGTGAGTCCTGGACAACGGGACTCACCCCCGCGCCGCTGAGGGGTGCCAGCATGACCTGACGCTTCAGTTCCGGTCCCCCGGATGCCGAGACTGCCCGAGGTACGACCTTCACTCGCGGCATCCGGAGAGGATATGATTTCGCGCGGTTCAAGAGCTCGATCGTTGCTGTCGCAGGGGTGTGCCATCGGTGCGATGGTCGGAGTGCTGACGGCCTGCGGCGCCGACGCACGCGACGCCGCCGGACCGCTCAGCGCCAGCGTTGCGGCGATTGAGGTGTCCGCCGCGACCACGACGCTGCTCGCCGGCGAAACGGTCCGAGTCCTGGCCGTGGCGCGTGACGCGGGCGGTCGCGTGCTTCCGAACGCCACGTTCACGTTCAGCTCGTCAGACTCGGCGATGGCGGTGGTGGACGCCGCCGGCACGGTGACCGCGCGTGGCCACGGCGCGGTGAGCGTCCTGGCCTCCTCGGGAAGCGCGACCGCATCCGTTGCGCTGCACCTGCGCCTCACGACGGAAGAGCGCCGTTTCGCATACGCCCTGGCGCAGGAGCCGGCGGCGGGAAGCGCCGCGCTCTCGCTTTCGCAGGTGCATAACGAGACTGGCGGGAAGGTCTCGGCGGTCCGCGTGTCGAGAGGGGCATACGTCATTTCGTTTGAGCGCCTGGCCAAGGTGGAGAGTGCTTTCCGCGAGACCGTGCTGGTGACATCGTACGGTCGCGGCGGAGAGCGCTGCCAGCTGAGCGGGTGGGACAACGCCGTCAACGCGCGGGATCTCAACGTGTCCGTCTCGTGCTATAGCGCGTCGGGCCTGCGGAGCGACGCCCGCTTCTCGGTGCTCGTGGTGGGCTCGCGCTCGCTGCCCTCACGCATGGGGTTCACCGTCGCGGGCGACGCCACGACCGACTTTGCGGCGGAGGCCCGGCACACCTTCAGCTCGTTCGCCGACGACGTGGCAATAAGCCGTTCAACCCCCGGCAGTTACCTGGTGCGGATGAATGGTTCACACGACGACGCCCCCGAGAGCTACTTCGTCTCGACTTTTGGCGACGCATCGGAGCTGTGCAAGGTCTCAGCGTGGAACCACGGTGCGTGGGCGAGCGTGATCTGCTACGCCCCTGGTGGTACGCTGGCCGATTCGCGCTTCGCGCTGCTGATGGTGGAGAGCGGCCGCCCCGGCAAGCGCTTCGGATTCGCCTGGGCCAATGCACCGGCCACCCCAATCGGCGGCTCGTACACGCCCAGCCTCGATCACCAGCGCACTTCCTCCGGCGCCCCCGTGCGCATCAATCACGAAGCCACGGGCGTCTATCGAGTCTCCTTCCCCGGCCTGGCGAGAGCCGCGGGCGTGGCGGAAACCGTGCACGTCTCGCCGTACGGCGGCGGCTTGTACGGCTGTCAGGTGGAGAGCTGGGCGAACGGTGCTGCGGGCGACGCCCTCGATGCCCTGGTGCGTTGCTGGAATCAAAGCAACGGCGCCCCCGCAGATACCTACTTCACGATTCTCGTGGTCGAGTAGTTCGCGGGCGCGCTACAGGTGCCATGTCAGCTACCGCACGAATTCGATGCGCGCCGGAAGACAATTGCGGCCCGCGAGTTGCACTAGAGACAATGTGGTCCTACTCGGAGATGTCCGAGTGTACAGGCTCTCGTGGGATTGGAATATTCTAAATCCCGCAACGGGAAGCACTTTCCCATTTTTTTTGAGCCGCGTGAGCGGCAAATCGCCCGGAGGGAGCGATGCAGATCTCCCACACAGAGGTGCGGCGGCACCCCATTTGGCAGCGCGAAGTGCACAGCGAGCGACAGGTTGCGGGGCCCCGCCACCGTCTCTCCCTGCTGGCACGCACCACGCTCGCTACGCTCGCGGGAGTCGCGGCCGTCGCGTCGGCGCTCATCGCCATCATCTGACACGTCGCGCCCGCAATCGTGCGCCGCTTCCTCCCCTGAGGACGCGGCGCACGGTGCGTTTACGAAGCCGAATGCGCGAATTCGCAGTTACTTGCGCTCGAAGACGCGCTTGCCCCCCACGACGGTGAGCATCACCCTCGCCTCGCGAATGCTTTCCGGGGCCACGGACGTGAGATCCCGATCGAGCATCACAAAATCGGCCAGCTTCCCTGCCTGCAGCACGCCACGATCGGCGTCCTGGAACGCCGCGAACGCACTGCCGCTGGTGTACGCCCTCAGCGCTTCCGCGACCGTGATTTTCTGCGCCGGCACCCAGCCCGCTGGATTCCGGTCGTCCAGCGTGCGCCGGGTGACCGCGGCGTAGATCCCCTCGAGAGGAGTCGGAGGGGCGACGAACCAGTCCGATCCGAAGGCCAGTGACGCGCCGGCATCGAGCAACGAGCGGAACGCGTAGGTCCCCTTTGCGCGCTCAGCGCCGATCACCTTCTCCGCCCAACGCCCGTCGTCGATGGCATGATACGGCTGCATCGACGGGATGACGCCCTGCGAGGCAAAGCGTGGAATGTCCGCCGGCGCGATGTGCTGCGCGTGCTCGATACGAAAGCGTCGATCACGCGGACCATGCTCGCTCGCCACGCGCGCGAAGATGTCCAGCTGCGTGGCGATCGCACGATCTCCGATGGCGTGCACCATGACCTGCAATTCCGCCTTGTCCGCTCCTTCCGTCCACGCGTAGAGGCTCTCGGGTGGGGTGACGAAGAAGCCGGAATCGCGCGGCGCATCGCTGAACGGCGCCCACATGGCCGCGGTGTGGGATCCCAGCGACCCATCCACAAAGCCCTTGAGGCCCCCGATTTGCAGCCACTGATCGCCTCGGCCGGTGGCGACCACGGTGTCGCGCAGCCGTTCCCACGACGCGAGGGGAACGACGGCGTATACGCGGGTGCGAAGCTTGCCCGCACCATGCGCACGCTTGAGCACGGCGAGGTCGTTCCAGCTCCCCATGTTGTGCACCGTGGTCACCCCGTTGGATGCCACATACGTCATGGCCGTGTCGAGCGCCTTGTCCTCGAGCAAACCCGAGGGCGCGGGCACGATCCGGTCCACCAACCCCATCGCGTTATCCTTGAGCAGTCCCGTGGGCTGCCCGTCGGCGGCGCGCACAATCGTCCCGCCGGTTACCTCCGCCGTGGCCTTCGTCACGCCGGCAGCTGCAAGCGCGGCCGAGTTGGCCAGCGCCATGTGGCCATCGAGGCGATTGATCCAGACCGGATGGCCAGGAGTGAGGGAATCCACCCACCCGCGTTCGGGCAGCGCGCCACCCCAGTTTTCGTGGTCCCAGTCACCGCCCACGATCCACTCACCGGGCGGAAGCGTGGCAGCGAAGGCCTTGATGCGCGCGACGAACTCCTGCGGCGTGTGCGCGTCGCGCAGTTGCACGGACGACAGGCGGAAGCCGCCGTCGATGAAGTGCACGTGGGCATCGATAAAGCCGGGCACGATCATCTGCCCCTGCGCATCGATCACCTCGGCCGAGCCGGCGAGCTTCCTTATCTCGGCGCTGGACCCCACCGCGGCCAGGCGCTCGCCGCGTGCCGCGAGCGCATCGGCCCACGGTCGCCGCGCGTCGCCCGTCCACACACGGGCGTTGACGACGGCGAGCGTGACGGGTCCCTGCTGGTCAGCAGCGGGACGCTCGTTCATGTCGCAGGCGGCCAGGAGCGCACAGGTTGCGGCAGCGGCGGGCAGAATCGGCCATCGAGTCAAGGGCGACGGGGTGCGGGCCTAACGACGCTCCATGGCGTCGCGAACATCGAGCAGAATCTCGAAGTAGAGCTGCTCGCGGCGGTACGCGAAATCGAGCGACGCCATCTGGGAGTCATCGCCCGTTGCCTTCGCGCGGTCGAAGGCCTCACGGTACATCTCATCCAGGTTGGCCAGGATGCGGTCGCGGTTGCGGGACATGCGGGTTCTCGCTATGGCTTGGGGAGTCAGTCGGGGAGCTTCATCGACGGCCGGAGGGCGCTCGTCGTCCTTCCGCTCGATGGCCTCGAGGAAATATTTCTTCGCGGCGCCCATGAACATTCGGCGCGGGTTGAGCGGATCACTCATGGTGGGTCGCGAAGCGGGGCGGCACGGGGAAGTGGAGCGTGCGAGAAGAGAACTTAGCCGCCCGGCGCCCAGCGTCGGAAGCTGGCGCGTCGTTTAGTCTTTCGCGGGACATTTTCCGCTCCCCTCAGGGCGTCGGGGGCTGGCCTTCGCCGAGCCGGTGGAACACAGCGCTCTCGATGACGCGCCCCTCCTTCAGGTGCTCCAGCACGATGCGCTCGAGCAGCGCCGGGGTGACGCCTCCGTACCAGACGCCCTCGGGATAGACGGCCACGATCGGGCCCCCGGCGCACACGCCGAGGCAGGGCGTCTCGCTGCGTTTCACGCGGGTTGGCCCGAAGAGCAGGCCCTCACGCTGCAGCAACGAGGCGAGCAGCGAGTACAGCACCCGTCCCTGCCGGTGGGGCGAGCAGAATGATCCCGTGCATACCAGCACGTGCCGCGAGTATCCCTCCATGAACGGCGTCGCCGACGGCTCAACGTACTTCGTCATGGGCGCAACGGGCCGGATGGCAGTGGCGTCGCCCGGGCGTGGCCACCGCCCGCGTCTACGCGAGGAGCGCCGTGCGCGACGGTGAGCGCGACCGTGAACCCGGCCAACTCAACTAACGAGGGCAAGGACGATTTCCGCCACGATGAGGACCACGATCGAGAGTTCGAGGACCTCGGCGCGGGACGCCTGGGCTTCGGCGTTCAGCATCTCGTACGTCTCGCGCACCAGCGTCAGCTTGCGATCGACCCCGGCGCGCCACTCCTTGCCGCGAAAGATCTCGAGCGCGACAGAGTAGACGCGCGCCAGGTACACGTCGTCCGTGACCTTGAGCGAATTCTCGACCCGCTCGACGAGTTCCGTGGAATCGGCAAACAGGTGCTGCATGTCGCCCAGCAGGTTGGAGAACCGGCGCGAGAATAATCCTGCCGTGCGGCCGCGCGCGGCCTCGATGCGGTGGTACAGCTTGGGGATTTCGCCATCAAGAATGGCGTCGTAGTATCGCAGCTCCAGCAATTGCGCGTTGGCGAACTCCAGAATGTACTCCACGTCGGTGGCGCCCGCTGCGGGATCGAGCACGAGGGCGTTGTCCCAGGAGAGCGGGGTGAGATCGACCCGTTGGAGCAGAGCGTCGCTCGTGAGGCGCGTTCCGTCCTCCCCGAGCACCTCGCGCAGCCGAAAGACGACGTAATCCTCGCGCACCGGCGACATGCTGGGGCGCTCGACCGCGGGTGCGATGCGCTGGAAGAGCAGGCGCGCATGATGCTCAAGCAGCTCCGGGATCGCCCGATCGGCATCCACCGCGCTGCCGAACGCGGCAAATGCATCCCAATCGAGCATCGGCGCGGCGTGGACGCGAAGACATAAAGAGACGACCCCGAAGTCGAAGATGCGCGCCGAGACCTCGGCGTCATACGCACGCCCCTCGAGGGTGATGCGCTCTCCACCGAGAATCACCGCGACCGGGGGATTCTGGATCTGCAGTGCCGCCGCCTCGCCCCGCACGGGCCGCACCCGCTCGGGCGCGCTGGTCGCGAGCAGGTCCAGCGCGCGCTCCAGCGACACCGAATAGCCCACGTCGAGCAGGCGATGGGCGTTGGCGCCTCCCTGCACGCGAAGCGTCATGCCGACCCCGGCGCCGGGCTACTCCTCATCGCCACCCGTGTTTTCACCCGGCGCTGCGCCATACAGCTTGCCCCGCACCACTTCGCCACCTTTCAGGTGCCGCTTCACGATCTTGCGGCCTGCCTTCTCGTCGACCTCCGAGTACCAGACGTCCTGCGGATACACGACGACCATGGGACCATGTCCGCACTGATCCATGCAGCCCGCCTTGTTGATGCGCACCTCGTCGCCGAGTCGCGCATCGCGCACCTCGCGCTTCATGGCCTGGAACACTTCCATGCCGCCTGCCTTGCCACAATCCTTGCCCAGCGCGCAGACGAAGACGTGGTATTTGTACTGTCCCATGCCGGAAGCTAGGCCACACCGCAGCGGCTCCCAAGTGGTGGCCGCACTTACGGAAGTAGCGCATAATGGGGAAGATGGGCATCGGCATTTCCGAACACTTCGTGGCATCTGCAAGGGCGTGAATGGAGCAAACATCGGAGGGGAGCACCCGGGAGGAGACTCATCCGCGGGAAGCGCGCGGCCGGATCTCGGAGTCCGTTGGCGTCATCCTCGCGCTCGCCATGCTGATGGCGCTATTCTACGTGGTGCAGGTGGGGTGGCAGCATTTCGTGGTGAACACCTTCGTCGCGGCCAGCCGGGACGTGGCATGGATGGCCCCACTCAGCGCCGCGTTCTTCTCGTTGTTTGTGCTGGGACCGGTGTGGCTGTTCGCGCCCTATCTCGCGCGCGACCGGGCGCGCGCCGCGGCCATATTCGGCGGCACCTGGCTCCTCGTCTTCGCCATGCTGCTCCCATGGACGCAGGTACACCGGCTCGCCGCAGCAGCGCTGGCGGCCGGCGTGGCCACCGCAGCGGTGCGGACGTTCTCCAGCACGTCGCGCATTGCCGCGCTGAGACGCATCGGACTCGCGTCCTTTGTGCTGATGATGCTGGCTGCCGGTACCATCGCGTCCGCCCAGTGGTGGCACATCAGTCGCGGTTTCGCGTCACTGCCCGAGCCCCATGCGGGGGCACCGAACGTCCTGTTCATCCTGCTCGATACCGTGCGCGCGTCTGCCATGAGCCTGCACGGGTACGAGCGAAGCACCACGCCGGAGATTGACCGACTTGCTGCTGGCGGAACGGTGTTCGACCGGGCCATATCAACGGCGCCCTGGACCCTGCCCGCGCACGCCAGCCTGTTCACCGGCGAGTATCCGGGCCTGCTCTCGGTGAGCTTTCGGAGCCCACTCGACGACAGGCAACCCACACTGGCGGAGCACTTCCGCGACGCGGGATACGAAACCGTGGGATTCACCGGGAACCTGCATTACACCGGCTGGGATTCCGGACTCACTCGCGGCTTCTTGCGCTGGGAGGATTTCGTTCGCAACGTGACGCAGACGCTGCGCAGCGGCTGGATCGGGCAGTCACGCTTCGCATTGCAGCTGATGCATGCCCGCGTGCGGTGGCAGGTGGGGCAGGCCTTCCGCCAACCCGAATTCTGGGTCGTGCCGAAACCGGGGGGCGAGGAGCGGAATGCAGCCGACATGGTGGACGCGGTGTTGCGCTGGCAGGGGGAGCGTGCCTCGCGTCCCTACTTCGCCTTCATCAATTTCTTCGACGCGCACGAGGACTATCGGCCGCCCGCCGACCTGCGCACGCGCTTCGCGCCGGAACCCACGCGCCGGGACCTGCACGATGCGGAAATCTTCTACATCGACCGCGAGCTGGGCCGGCTGCTGCGTGACCTCGAGACGCGAGGCGCCTTGGCCAACACCATCGTGGTCATCACCTCAGATCACGGGGAGCAGTTCGGCGAGCACAAGATGAGCGGGCACGGCAATTCGCTGTACATGCAGCTGCTGCATGTGCCGCTCGTCGTGCGGTATGACGGCCAGGTACCCGCGGGACGGCGCATCGACCGCGAGGTGTCGCTGCGCGACGTGGGCGCCACGCTCATCCAGCTCGCCGCGCTACCGAACGCGAAGTCGTTCGCGGGGACCTCGCTGGCCGGGCTTTGGTCTGGTGACACGCTGCCATCGTGGCAACCGAGCGAGGCCGTAAGCGAACTCACGCAGGATGCGCCACCCCCGTCGAGCGATCCACTCGGGCGCTCGCAGGGAGTCTCACTCGCGCTCGAAGGAGCCCACCTCATTCATCGCAACGTGAAGAACGCCAAGCCCGAGTTCTTCGACATTGTGAGGGATCCCGAGGAAGCCACGAATCTCGCGGCTACGCCCGAGGGACAAAGGCGCATGTTGGGTCACCGGCAGCGACTCTCGGAAGTGCTGGCGCGCGACGCCGCGCGATTCGCCGCGCGTGACACATCGGACGTGGTCGCGCGACGTTCCGGCGCCGACAAGCCGTGATCGCGGCGGTGAA
>JBDSVW010000084.1:0-3509 GCA_039927015.1 Gemmatimonadaceae bacterium
TCAGAACGATTCCGTCACCGGTCGTGACCAGGGGGCTGTACTCGGCGTCGCCGACAGCACCGGCCCGGAACTGGAGCGGTGGAAATCCGTCCACCGGATCCGGGACGACCAGACGCACTGGGCTGAAGTCGACCGTCCCTGCGAAGGAGAGAACCACTCCCTGTGATTTGAGGCTCGGTCGCGCCGGGACTGGCCTACCCGTGTTCGCATTTACAAATCGCGCGTCCTGCACCGCTGCCGTGCCCAGGGCGTTGTTCAGCTTGGGAGCGAAGTTGACTCCCAGTTTCGCGGCATCGCGCTGATCCGACGATTCGGTAACGATGTACCAGACGTCTTTCCCGTCGTGTTGCCCCTTGAAGATGGGGAGCGTGATGTTCCCGGTCGCCCGATCGAGACGAATCGTGCTGGCGAGAAAAAGATTCGGGTTGTTGATGTTGCTCACAGTCTGCCGCTCTGAACCGGGTTTCAGACCGGAATCGGTGATTCTCGATTCGTCTGAACAGGCCGCGAGAAAGACGGCCGCCAGAATGGGTAGGGCAATAACGCTTCTCATGCGTACCTCTTTGAAATAACCGTGGGTGGAACTGTGTCGCGACCTCGTGCCGCCGTGCCATGCACCACGACCTAAGCGCGGACTCCGAAAATTGGTTCCCCGCACCTGCCTCCGAGCGTGCCGAGTTCGGTCAACACGCGCTGCATCTGAGTAGCGGCCGCGCCGGACACGACGACGCCGCCACGGACGGAATCGCTCGTCGTCGGTTCAGCGGCCGAGAGGGCGACGTTCCCCGACGCCGACTCCACCTGTATTCGCGCTCCCGACATACACCCGAGTGACCGCACGGTCGCAGCGAGCCACCCGACGCGAACCACACGACCGAACTCTCTCGTCACTTGTGCACCCCTCGCGCGATTTGGACACGTTGCGCAACCTCCGTTGAAGTTGCACGAGTCGTCGGTGCGCGCCACAGAAGCGAAGTCTCGTCTGCTGCGCGTGCCCATTGCGAGCGATGTTTGTGTAGGGCCCGGGAGCCGTGTAACGCACCACCAACTGAGCGCCCGGGCAATTCTCGCTTAGTCCAGTCAGCCCGTGCATGTCGGGAGCCGAGAACCATTACGTCTACGACGCCCACAAAGTGTGGAAGCAGCTGAAGCACGGCGCGCGGCCGCGGGATCTCGTCGATCGCCAGTTCGTGCCGACGCGACGGCACCAGCGCTGGGTGTCGGACTTCACCTACGTCGCGAAGTGCGGCGGCTTCGTCGTCGTCGCCGCGCCAGGCCTTGTGAACCGCCTTCTGGCACGCTCCACCAGCACCAGTAGCGTTGGCGACGACCTCAGGCCTCGGGATCTCGTTGTTTGACCTCTTCTTCGCCGTGGACCTCGACGTGGCGGCCCAAGCGGTGAGTGTCAAGGCAGTTGTCGTATGATGCGTGTAGTGGTTCAGCCGAAACCGCACTTCAGGACGGCTTGAGGAAGTTACACTTTTCCCTTTACCGGCGAGTGTCCGGGCGATCAAGGGAGAGTGCGATGAGTGCGAAGCATGGCAAGACGCGACGGCGGTTGAGCGCCGGCGAGAAGGTGAAGATTCTGGAGGAGGGCCGCGCCCCCGGGACGACCGTGGCCGAGGTGCTCCGTCGGCATCAACGGGACGCGGCGACGTTTTATCGCTGGGAGCGCCAGGCGAAGGCCGGCATGCTGGAGGCGTTAGGTGACACGCCCCGCACCAGCGACGCGGCCGCGCGGGAGAATGCCCGACTCCGGGCGGCGCTCGACCAGAAGGAGCGGATCATTGCGGAGGTGGTTGAAGAGAACCTCGCGCGAAAAAAGGGGCTCTAAACGTGGCGACGGCGACCCGATTCGAGGCCCCGGTGAAGGCCGAGCTCCTGGCGCTCGTGGCGCGGACGCAGCAACGCACCGGGTGGACGCTGCGGCGGATCCTGAAGCACCTCGGGCTCACGACGGCGCGCTACCGCGACTGGGTGAAGCGCCAGGCCCGCGACGCGCTCGCCGATCGCCCGCCCGTGGCCTGGAACGTCAATGGCATCCTCCGCGAGGAACGGGAGGCGGTGACGGCCTACGCCCTCGCGCACCCGAAGGACGGCGATCGCCGGCTCACGTGGCAAATGCTCGATGCGGATGTCGCCTACCTCAGCCCGTCGAGTGTGTATCGAATTCTGGTGGAGGCGGATTTGCTGTATCGCTGGAAGCGCCGTGCGCACACCGGGACGGCGCCCGCCCGGCCCACGCGCCCGCACGAGCGGTGGCACACGGACCTGATGTACCTGCGCATCGCGGACACGTGGTACTTCCTGGTCAGCGTGATCGATGCGTACAGTCGCTACATCGTGCACTGGGAGCTGCTGCACCACGATGACGGCGGCGAATGTGCCGCTGGTGATTCAGGAGGCCCTCGAGCGGACGGGCGCGCGGCCACAGGTGGTCACCGACAACGGGAGTCAGTTCACGGCGGCCGACTTCAAGGCGCTGGTGCGGCGCTTCGCGCTCGCGCACATTCGCATTCGGACGTACCATCCGGAGTCGAATGGGGTGATCGAGCGGTACCACTGCTCAACGCGCGAGGCGCTGGCCGCGGGGGAGCTGCGCAATCTGGGGCAGGCCCGGGCGCTGATCGGCGCGTGGGTCACGCACGACAACGAGCACCGGCTCCATGCCGCGTTAGGCTCCCTGCACCCGGCCGAGGACTATCGCGGGAACCCGACGGCTCGACAGGCGGACCGGCAGCGCAAGCTGGCGCTGGGGCGAGCGGACCGGCGGCAGCGCAATCAGGAGCGGCGACAGGTGGCCGCGTAATTCACCCGGAGAGGTGTAACTTCGCGAAGGGGTCCGAAAAGTCGGAATGCTCTGAAGCACTACACATGCCGAGACTGCAATCGCCCGCCGGGGTCGCCTGGTATCTGCAACACCAGTGCGGCGGGGAGGACACTCCAGTTCCAGCTGAAGCATTACACAAGGAGCCGCGCTCCCTCGTCCTCGACGCCTTGCGCGACGATGGGTTTATGGCGGCTCACTCATGAGCCCGCGTGCTGCCAAGGCACTGCGGTTCCTGCGCATGTACGTTGGTGCATTGGTGCTGGTGTGGGGTATGAACAAGTTGGCGTATCCAGTGCACGGCGTGCGCGTCGCTGAACGCTTCTATTTCGGCCTGCTTGCGTCGGGGCAGATCATGCCTGTACTCGGCGCGTTGCAACCGCTCAAGGGTGTGCTGGTGGTGGTCGGTGCGGGGCGTCGGTTCGTAGTGCCAATCGCCCTGCGCGACACCGATCGTGTCGTACTGCAACCGTATTCGAAGCACGGGAGTGCATCATGATTCGCACAAGCAGACGCAACTTTCTGTTCACCGCCGCGCCGCTCGCATTCTTTCCGAGCACCGCACTTGCCGCACTGAACGCCTGCTCCGGAGATGCCGCCATGTCCGACAAAGCTGAAGGCACGCTGCAGAATGGGCAGGTGGCCGTCCGCAAGCTCGACAAGCCGCACGAGGAGTGGAAGA